>CAZMLI010000563.1:0-2510 GCA_964566865.1 uncultured Planctomycetota bacterium | reverse complement strand
CGCGCGAGTTCTTTGTCCACCACTCGCTTGTCCCGCGGCGTCGCCAGCCGTCGTGCCTTGCGCAAGGCTGAGATCGCCGCCTTGCGGCTTCCCTGCCGCCGGAGCAGGACGCCGTAGATCAGCCAGCCGCGCCAGTTCCCGGGCTCGACCTGGGTGAACCTGCGCATGTCGGCCAGCGCTCCCGGGGCGTCGCCTGTCTGAAGCCGGGCCAGCGCGCGGCGGTGATAGACATCGTTCAGCTTCCGGTCGAGCCGCAAGGCGGTCGTCAGGCTGCGGATCGCCGCCGGGTAGTCTGCCTTGCCCACCAGGCTCCGCCCCAGGTAAAAGTGCGCTGCCGAATTGCGCGGAGCCAGCTCCAGTACTCGCTGCAGGTCAGCGATGGCCCGTGAGTAGTTTCTTTGCTTGAAGTGCAGGTAGCCGCGCTGGTACCGGCTCGGCACAAACTTCGGCTCGAGCAGGATCGCCCTGGAAAAGTCCGCCAGCGCGCCGCTGATGTCCTTCAGCTCGGAGCGCAGCAGGCCCCGTCTGTGGAGCGCCAGCTGGAGCTGGGGATCCAGCTTCAACGCCTTGTCGTAGTCGGCCACGGCGCCCTGCTTGTCCCCCCTCGACGAGCGAACCGCCCCGCGCTGGGCCCAGTTCCTCGCGGCCTTGGGATCGAGCTGAATCGCCCTTTCGGCGTCGGCCAGCGCCGGGGCCAGCTGGCCCAGTCCCTGGTGCACCATCGAACGGTTGCAATAGACCGAGTCGTCCTTGCGCTCGATCGCGATGAAGCGGTTGTAGTCGGTCAGTGCGCGCTTCAGCTGGCCCAGCCCCTGGTGTGCTCGGCCCAGGTTGATCAGGGCCAGCAGAGAGCGTGGGTCCAGTTCGAGCACGCGGGTGAAGTCGGCGGCCGCGCCAGCCATGTCGCCAGAGGTGTAGCGAGAGGCTGCCTGCGTGAAGCGCGCCATCATGAATCCTGGACGCAGCGCCAGTGCCGCGCTGCAGTCTGCGATCGCCCCGGCATGGTCGCCCTGTTCCTGACGCGAGTACCCACGCCAGAAGTAGGCCAGCGCATAGTGCGGACGGTGCGCGATCGCGCGGGTCAGGGCGGCCACGCGTTTGGCCGGCCTGCCGTACAGCCCCTGAAGCAGCCAGAACTCCTCGACACCGAGCTGGCCCTTGAAGCGTTCGAGCGCCTCGCGACACAGCCGGTCCAGTTCCTGCGTGTTCGACTGGCTCATCAGCCGGTAGGCTCTGGCCAGCGCTCGATCGATCTGCTGCTCCCCGGCCCAGCCGCGTATCTTGCGGGTCATGTGCAACAGCGCCTTGCGGGTTGCCTGGCGCTTGAGCTTGGCGGCTTGCTTATGGCTGACCCGTCTGACGTCACGCATCCGGAGCCACATCGCCTGGTTCAAGTAGATCCGTCCCAGGTAGAGGTGGACCCAGCCATCCTCTGGCGCGAGCGCCTCCGCTCGCTCGAGTGCCTGCTCGGCCCGCTGATCTTGCCCGAGCCAGTACCAGCCCTCTCCCAGCCCGGTCCAGAGGGCCGTCTGATTCGGGTGTTTGCCGGTCAACTGCTCCAGCTGCTCCAGCGAACCGATCAGCTCGCGTTGCCTGGCTGGCACATCCTGGTCGGCGATGTAAAACGATGCGCGAAGCTCGCTGATCTGCCGTCGCACAGCGGCCAGCAGCTGGCGTAGCTGACGCTCGTCGGTCGGGGGCGGCAGCAGCGGGCGGACGACCGATCCGCCGGGAGCGGGCCGGCGGCGGCTGGTCGGCGCAATCCGCTCGCGGAAGGCAACCAGGCAGACCGCGGTCAACGCCGCCGCGGCCAGCACCGCTACGGGCCACCGACGCTTGCGTGGGGCGCTGGCGCTAACGGGCCGACCGGCCTGCCAGTTGCGCAGGTCGGCCAGAAATGCGTTCGCATCGGGGTAGCGCTGATCGGGTGCCTTGGACAGCGCTTTGAGACAGATCGCCCAGGCCACCGGATCGGACAGCGCCTCGGGCTCGAGCTCCAGAATGCTCGATTGCACCTCCCAGAGGGTATCGCCGCCAAATGGCAACTCGTCGGTCAGCAATTGATAGAGCATCACGCCCAGGGCCCAGACATCGGTTCGCGCGTCGCAGTCCTTCGAATGACCCTGCACCTGCTCGGGCGCCATGTAGTGCGGTGTGCCGAGCACGGCCCCGGTCAAGGTCAGGTCGCTGGTCTCGCGCTGCTGGCGAGCCAGCCCGAAGTCGGTGACGATCGCCTGCGACGATTCGGTCAAGAGGATGTTGGCCGGCTTGAGGTCCCGGTGGATGACCCCCTGACTGTGCGCGTGAGCGACGCCCTCGGCGACCTGCAACAGCACCCGCAGTCGCTCGGAACGCTCCATCTGGTCCAGCCCGTCGGCCAGGCTCCCGCCGTCGATATAGGCCATCGCGATGTAGTGCAACGGCGCCTGCGCCGGCTCGGAGAACGTGCCGACCTCGTGCACCGCGATGATGTGCGGGTGGCACAGCGCGGCGGCCAGCTTCGCCTCCCG
>CAZMLI010000562.1:0-2533 GCA_964566865.1 uncultured Planctomycetota bacterium | reverse complement strand
AAGCCGGCGTCCAGTAGCATGATGCCCAGCACGCCCCACTTGATGAAGCCGCCCGCCTGCTCGCCGGCCAGCAGTTTCCAGTGCGCGAGTAACAGCCCTGCGGCCGGTAGCAGGACGACCAAGGCCAGCGGGTGGCGCGGGCCGATCCAGAGCGGCGAGGACAACGCGAGCAGCATCCCGCCGAGGAACAACGCGCGGACCCGGACGGGCAGGTTTTCGTCCTCGGCCAGGCTGGCGCCGGTGAGGCAGACCACGTAGCACAGCATGCCGGCGGCGCCGGCCCAGAGCGCGGGCTGGCCTTGCGGCAAGGCCAGGCTGCCGCCGAGCAACAGGTTGCCGGCCCGGCAGAGGCCCATGCCGAGCAGGCCGACGCGGTGCGCTTTGAGCAGGAAATCGTAGGCCAGGATCGCCAGCGCGACGCCACACGCGACGAGCAGCGGGACGCGACCGACAGCGGCGGCCAGGCCAACGCCGGTTGCCAGCAGGCCAAAGCCCACACCTGCGACCAGACCGGCGCTCAGCTCACCCGCGGGAATCGGTCGGTCCGGTCGCAGCCGGGCGTCCCGGCCACGATCGGCAAAGTCGTTGAGCGCCATCCCGCCGGAGTAGAGGCAGAACGAGGCGCCCAGCAGCGGGCCCAGTTGCGCGGGCGCCAGCGCGACGCCGGCCAGTCCGGCGCCGGCCAGGATGTCGGTCAGCGCGGACAGCGGTGCAGGAAAACGAATGATCCGCAGCAGCCCATGGGCCATCTCAGAAGTCCCAGTCGGGGCTCGGCACGGGCAGGCAGAACAACCTGTCCAGCTGGTCCAGCAGCTCGGTCGGCCCGCTGAGTGAATCGGTGGCCGACAGCCCGCTGGCGGGTCGCACGCCGAGCCAGAGGCGCGTGAACGCGCCGACGGAGGCCGCCAGCGTCGGCAGCGCGGCGTCCTGACCGGTCAACGCCTCGCACTGCGCCCCGAGGCTGACGACGTACTCGCCCCCGATGCCGCGCCAGGACGCATCGTCGCTCAGATAGCGCTCGACCGGATCGTTCAAGGTCAGGTTGAAGCGCAGCGGCTCACCGACCAGATGCGTTCGGGCCAGCGCGGCGGGCAGGTCGCAGATCCGCATCTGCCAGTAGGCCAGCGCGCTGCTGCGCGCTTGAAATCGTCCGTTGAAGGTGATCTGGCGCTGCGACAGGGGCGCGCTGACGAGATCCTGGATCTGCATCTGGGCGGGCTCCGCCAGCTGGATCAGCCGGACCTGGTCGCCGAGGTTTCGCAGCAGCGCCATCAGCTCGAGGAACTCCGTGGGCGTGCGGTAGCAGAGCCAGTGGACGATGTAAGGACCGAGTTCGGTGTCCTTGGCCGTGCACCAGAAGTGGTGGCCCTCGTCATAGCCCAGGCCGAAGCCGTTGTCGGACATGCCCATCGACTCGCGGGTGAAGGCGGCCGAGGTGACGTGCACCCCGCCATGCCCCAGCCGGCGCGCAAGCCGCCAGGCATGCACCTGCGCCCAGTCGTCGACGGTGATGCGTCGCGGCACGCGCGGCTCGAGATCGATCAACAGTCGCGCCGGGTCGAATCCGACCCAGGTCTCGCAAGGGCCCGAGCCGAAACCGAGCTTGTCGTAATAACCTTGCTCGAACATGCCCAGCCCGACCACGACGGCGCCCTCGCTGGCAGCCTGCGCCAGCGCGTGGGCGGTCAGCCGGCCGGCCAGTCCCTGGCGGCGCGCGACGCGGCTGGTATTGACGCAGCTGATCAGGCAGAACGGCATGTCGCTGTCCAGATGCCGGATGCTGCCGGGCATGGTGACCACCAGGCATTCGGCCGCGCCGCCCAGCTCCGCGACCCAGGCGGTGCCGCCATCGACGAAGTGATCCATCCACTGCGTCTGGTCCTTGGTGATCCACCCGCACTCGCGCCAGATCCGGTGGACCGACTCCCGATCGCGCTCGGGGTCGAAACGGCGCTGCATCAGAAAGCGATGATGTCGTCGAGCGGCGAGATGCTGACGACGATGTCTCCGGCGACGCGTGCCGATTTGCGATTGACCTTGATGCCGAACTTCTTGGCCTCGATCACGTAGAACTCCTTGGTCGCCTGGCTCTCGGTGCTGTCGTGCACGTCGACCTGCTCGAGGAACAGCAGGCCGGCATCGATCCGGGCCAGCTTGCCCAGATAGAGCATCGCGGTGCTGGTGTCGACGACCACGTCGGAACCGATAAGATCTTCCAGGCCGTGCAACTCCATCGCTACACCATCAGCCGCAGCACATCATTGGCCATGACGAAGATGATCAGTGCCAGGATCAGGAAGAAACCGATGTAATGCGCGATCCCCATCGTGGTCTCTGACACCGGTGCGCCCTTGACCGCCTCGATCGCGAGGAACAGCAGGTGGCCGCCATCGAGCACCGGAATCGGCAGCAGGTTGAGCACCACCAGATTGACCGAGAGCAGCCCGAGGAAGTAGAGAAACCGCCCGAAGCCGAACTGGTCGATGTAGGCATAGGACACCTTGGCGATCAGGATCGGTCCGCCCAGATTCTT
>CAZMLI010000561.1:0-2540 GCA_964566865.1 uncultured Planctomycetota bacterium | reverse complement strand
GGCGCCACTGGCGGCCTGCTTGCGAACTCGGGACCAGTACCACCACTGCTTCATTTGCTCGGGCAACTCCGGATCGCGGGCCTGCGCGATCGCGGCGTTGAAGACGTCGGCGCAGCAGGGGTCCAGTCGCTGACCTCGCAGTTCGCAGAGACGGTCGTAGAGCTGATCGGGATCGCAGGTCGCCAGGGCCTCCACCGAATCCACGCCGAGCTGTTGAAAGTCGCCCAGGGTCGCGGGCCCCACGCTGACCAGATCCGTCAGGCGTCTCACTCGGGCTCCTTGATTTGCTGGGCGAAGCCCACCACATGCCCGCCCGGCGAGCGGACCCAGACCTCGCGCGTCCCGTAGAACGTCTCGCGCTCGGGCACGACGATCTCCGCACCCTCGAGCGTGGCCAGCACGGGATCCAGATCCGCCACGTCGATGAACAGCATCACCCCGCCGCCGAGCGGCCCGTCGGCCAGCGCCGGGATGTCCGCCGCCACGCTGCTGCGCGACTGCAACATCACCGTCACTTCATCACGCAGCAACATGACGAAGCCCAGCGCGTCGCCTTCGGGCACCGCTGCGACCTGCGTGAAACCCAGCCGCTCGATCCAGAACGGCAGGCAGTCCTCGATCCGATCCACTGTGCAAACCGGCGTCAACTTGTTCAGTTGCATCTTCAGCTCCCCTGTTAGTCTAATTTGGACTAGCGGCTAGTCTAATCTAGACTACCGGCCTGTCAACCTACTATTTCCGGATTGCTGTGATACCTTCTGCCGCATGACCACGACCGAAGAAAAGCGGGATTTCATCCGCGACATCATCAGCGCCGACATCGAGGCCAACAAGCATGGCGGCCGGGTGCACACGCGCTTTCCGCCCGAGCCCAACGGCTATCTGCACATTGGCCACGCCAAGTCGATCTGCCTCAACTTCGGCCTGGCGCAGCAGTACGGCGGCCAGTTCAACCTGCGCTTCGACGACACCAATCCGGCCAAGGAGGATGTCGAGTACGTCGACTCGATCCAGGCCGACATCCGCTGGCTCGGCTGCGACTGGCAGGACCGGCTGTTCCACGCCTCCGACTACTTCCCGCAGCTACACGAATATGCCGTGCAGTTGATCGAAGCCGGCAAGGCCTATGTCTGCAGCTTGAACCAGGAGGAGATCCGGGCCTACCGTGGCAGCCTCACCGAACCCGGCAAGGACTCCCCCCACCGCAACCGCTCGGTCGAGGAGAACCTGGATCTGTTCGCGCGGATGAAGGCCGGAGAGTTCCCTGACGGCGCCCATGTGCTGCGGGCCAAGATCGACATGGCCTCGCCCAACATCACGCTGCGCGACCCGACGCTCTACAGGATCAAGCAGGTACACCATCACCGCACTGGCGACAGCTGGTGCATCTACCCGATGTACGACTATACCCATTGCCTCTCCGACATGATCGAGGGCATCACCCACTCGATCTGCACGCTGGAGTTCGAGAACCAGCGGCCGCTCTACGACTGGGTGCTCGATGCGTTGCAGACGCCCTGCCACCCGCAGCAGATCGAGTTCGCGCGGTTGAACCTGACCTACACCGTGATGAGCAAGCGCTTCCTGCGGCAGCTGGTCAGCGACGGCCTGGTCAACGGCTGGGACGACCCGCGCATGCCCACGCTGAGCGGCATGCGCCGCCGCGGCTACACGGCCGAGGCGATCCGCGCCTTCTGCGACAAGATCGGCGTGGCCCGACGTGACGGCGTGGTCGAGATCCAGCTGCTCGAGCATTCCCTGCGCGAACACCTCAACGAGATCTGCCCGCGGGTGATGGCGGTGCTCGACCCGCTGAAGGTCGTGATCACCAACTACCCGGAGGGACAGACCGAGCAGCTCGAGTTCCCCTGGCATCCGACCGACGAGAGCATGGGCAGCCGCCAGGTTCCCTTCTCGCGCGAGCTGTACCTCGAGCGCGACGACTTCATGCTGGAGCCGCCGAAGAAGTTCTATCGGCTGGCGCCCGGCCGCGAGGTGCGGCTGCGCCATGCCTATTACATCACCTGCCAGGAGGTGATCACCAACGACGCCGGCGAGATCGTCGAGCTGCAGTGCACCTACGACCCCGCAACCAAGGGTGGGGATTCGCCCGACGGCCGCAAGGTCAAGGCCACCCTGCACTGGGTCTCGGCCGAACATGCGCTGGATGTCGAGGTGCGGCTCTACGATCACCTGTTCAATCGCCCGGACCCCGGCGCCGACGGTGAGTTCCTCGACGATCTCAATCCGGACTCGATCGAGCGCATTCGCGCCCAGGTCGAGCCCAGCGTGACGGGCGCCGCCGCCGGCACCCGCTACCAGTTCGAGCGCAAGGGATACTTCTGCGTCGATCCGGACAGCAGCGCCGACAGCCTGGTCTTCAACCGTACCGTCAGCCTGCGTGACAGCTGGGCACGGGCGCAAAAGCAGCAACAGCAAAAGAAGAAGTAGTCACACTCGCGTACAATGCGAGGCGTTCGAGTCAATGTTATCCGGGAGATTCGCTCGATGCTCATGGCTTACGAACCTAGCGGACGCTC
>CAZMLI010000560.1:0-2541 GCA_964566865.1 uncultured Planctomycetota bacterium | reverse complement strand
GAACCTTTCTCCCTACATGCCCGTGCCCGGCAAGCACTTTCCGGCCTACCGCGAGCGCCGCCGAGTGTTTCGCCTGAATGGCATCCGAACAACCTACGGCCGAGAAGAGTACGACGATCTGTATGTGCTACATTTCCAATTTCCCAACGCGCAGGCAGCCCAGCTGGCCTGCTCGTGGTTTGTCTGGGATCGCAGCACCAATGGCTACGGCCACATGTCACGGCCGTTCGATCCGGCGGTGCATCCTCCGTGGTACGTCGAGTATCTGGATATCGGCGGCAAGTCGATTTTGTATGAAGGCCGTAGCCGAAACCATCCCGCGTACTCAGGCCGGTACCTCTCCCTGGTCCAGATGTACTTCTGGCCCACGACCAGCAACGGCCTCGTCTTCGTATACCACACTCGCGTCTCACCCAGACCTCGGAAGTACCTGGCCCGACTCGTGGCAGCCTTTCCTCCGGCCGGCAAGGGGGCGCTGATTCGCGATCCCACGCGCTGGGTGCAGGCCGCCGGACCGGCGCTAATCGACGCCCTGGCTGCTAGCAAGCGACCCGCCGTTCGCGCGGATCTGGACTGGCAGCTTCGCCGGCTAGTTCTGACAGCACGGGAGGTGCCGGAATCAGAAGTGGCGCGCGAGGTGCCAGCGCCAGAGCTGGTGCGGAAGGACCCAGTGGCGCTGGTCCGCGGTTGGCGGGCCTGGTGGGGAAAATACGGCAGGCTCCCGCGCCTCGCCTGGTGCAGAATGGAGATCGACGACCTGATGCGCCGGGCCGTCCAATCGGAGGCCAAGCTGGGAACCAGGGCCTGGGCCACGATCGAGGTGATGCTCTTGCTCTCTAAGGTATTCGGCTTCGAACTGGAATCCCCCCCTGGGGTTTCAGAAGACGACCTACTGGCGCTGCTGCGCCGCAAGCCGAACGATGCGGCGACCGCGAAGCGCTGGAAGGACGTGCTCGATCGCATCACTCGGCTGCTGGCCGGCTGGTGGGCTGGCTGCCGGGAGGGCAAGCCCATCGATTGGTACCGGGCTTACCTGCGGCTGTTCCTGCACGAACGGACTAGGAACTCCTGGATGGCGTTGAACAACGGCTTGCAGCGGCTGGAACGGGCGACGCTGGGCCAGGCCCCTGCGGCACTTCGATTGGTCCGCTGGCTGAAGCCTGCTGCGGCGCGTCGACGCTACGATGCCTGGCGGACCTGGCTCGACGGGCCGGGCAGGCGCTTCCGGCCGACGCCGCGGTTGCACGACGAGGGCAGTGTGAGGGTACCAGGCAACGCGCCCCGTTGGCTGCGTCCGCTGCTGTCGTTGCCCTCTTGGGCTCGGATGACACTCATACCCAGCATCGTCGACCATAACGAGGATCCGTTGGCCAGTTGGACCACCGCATTGCGGTCGGCGCGCCTGCCCGGCATCCATGTGTTATCGCCGGATCGCTCGAAGCGCTCCAAGGACCCGCTCCACACCGTTTCGCTGGAACTGGCCGAGCGCTCGCGCCGGGGGCCCCTGCACTGGGTAGTCAGCACCCTGTGGATCACCGCGCAAAACAATGCACGGCCCGGCGAGTTCTGGGTCCCGGAGTACGTCACCTGGGGTAAGGCAGGGGTCACGGTGCTGCTCCGTTACCGCGTTAGGGGGACCGGTCCCGACCACCCCATGTACGCCCAGGCACTCTGGCTGGCGCCCAGCGGACCCGACCGCTGGTGGGTGGTCAAGCTGGAGGGGCCGCTGGCGGAATGCCGGCGGGTGGCCGGCTGGGCGCAGCAGCACTTTCCTAGCCTGCTCAAGCCCTCGATCGATGTGGCCGACTGGGACGCACATTTGCGGCGCGAGGTCGACTGGTATTTCGAGGCGCTCGACGATCCCCACAGGGGTGTGAGTTCCGGCAGCGCGGCCTCCAAGCTAGTTGCGTATATCAAGCCCAGCTGGGATGTTCTTGAGAAGCTGCCCCGGAAGATCAAGCAGCAGTTTCTCTTACGCGACCGTCTGCGCGCCTTCTGGCGGGCGCATCGCGGGGAAACCGCCGCGCAGCGCTTCCGGCGGGTCGTCGACAGCATCTTCGTGGCGCTGAGCGACCCGAAGCGAACCGCTCGCTGGCGGTTATCGACGATGGTCAGCCTGGTCATCACCCTGCAGAGCGTCGGCCAGCTCCCCAAGTCAAATTTCGGCATGTTCCCTTTTGTTGGCAAGCAAGAGAACAACGACGCCTTCGTCAAACGCATGATCGCCGACTGGCACGCCTGGTGGCGCAAGAGCCGCATTCTGCCCCGCACGGAGCTGGCCCGCGCGCTGCTGGAGCAGCACATCCGCTGGCTGCCCGATCGGCAAGAGCCCCAGTACCGGCCACGAGACGGGCGGAGTCGGGCCGAGCTGCTTCATAAGTGGCTCCGGCCCTATCTTCCGAAGCGCCTGGCGGACCTCAAGCCCTACGACAGCAACGCGCCGGAGAAGATCGAGCGGGAACTGCTGCAGTGGTGGAAGGACAACCGCAAGCGCTGCTTCGTCCAGCTCCCCCCCTGGTACTTCTGACTCTGCCGGCACCT
>CAZMLI010000559.1:0-2546 GCA_964566865.1 uncultured Planctomycetota bacterium | reverse complement strand
AAATTAGGGTTATCCTGCATCATTTCAAGACAATCGTTTAGCGACATAGTAGTTGCAACCAGAAACCATTGCCCTGTATGCCTGAAATATGAAAAATTAAAACTGTCTTTACCTACATATTCCAATCGTACAAATTTGATTTCAAATTCGTCTGCTATCCTGTCAGGTGATTCTGACCCGCCTGTCGGACCTGCCTGTCCGGCAGGCAGGCGGGCAGGTTTGAATTTTTCGCAGAAGTATAAATAATTCCCTCGCCATCTTATGTAAACATCCACCAGATAATTGAATCTCTTATCGGGGTTTTCTTTGATAAATTGTTCCTTAAACTTTTTAACAAGGGGTTGACAAGAATTCTCAATTTCTATCTTATCCCATTGGTTAAGATTTGTCTTGGATTTACCGGGATTTGCCGGCATCCATAACTTTCGCTTTGTCATTTTTATAAGTTATTCAAACAGCATTTTTTATGCTTTTTCCCGCTTCCGCACGGACACGGATCATTTCGCCCTGTTTTAGGTTCGGATTTTGTATAGGGCATGTCATCCAGCCAAAGCATGTTTCTTTTCTCTTTTGCAGCATCCCCAGACTTCAACTCATTCAAAACCTTCTCAGAAACGGGAAGTGTATCGGCATATCTTCTTGCTATATCGAAAGCCTTTGTTCCATCCATTCCAAATGTTGACTTAAAAAGACTTTCTTCTGAGGGATCAATTAAAAAATCATGGGGTTGCGGCCATTGAAAAACAAACATCATCTGCCAAAGGTCACTACCGGTAATTTTGATCATCTCATTTTTGATATATGCAATGTTATCTCTCATTTCATGATGTAGATCATCCGGAAGGAGCTTTTGATAATTAAGGAATCCAAAAACATATTCCAGTCCCCATACTTTCCCGAAAATCTCTAATCCATTAGTACCATACATATTATCAAAACGTTCGGTAACATGTTTATCCAATGTTTTCACATCAACATAAAACAACTCATCAATTTTTCTACGCTTTCCAAATATTTTAGTGGTTGCAATAAAATTCCAGAGCCATTCGGATAAAATGAAAGGAAGTTTGTGTTTTTCCAGCATGTATTTCAAAAACTGTATGTTCAGAGTGAGCATGTGTTCATCTTTACCCTTTTTGATATTTGCCTCGATAACTGAGCGGTCAGGTTCGCTTTTGAGCGCTTGCATTACCTGGTTGAAAAGCTTTCGGTCATCGTTATACCCCATTTTCACAATATCCTTGAAGAAAGCATCCTCGTCAAATGATTTACCCGTAATCAATGCCTCGTAGCGTTGCTGTAACCGATCAGAATAAATAGTATTGATGAATGGGTAAGCTGCAAAACCTATTAGCTCAGTGGATTCATTCACCGGCTTCCATACGGCTTTGGCATACTCAACGGCCATGTCATAATATCCAAAATATATCAGTTGATACAGCAGTCTGACAGTAACCGTATCTATGCCGGGAACAGGGTTCCTTTTAACGAGCGCTACCCTCTTCAGTAACTTTTCTGTGTCTTTCTTAAACAGAAAGTAGCTACATAAATCGCGTTCAATGAATTCATAATTTTGCTTATAGTCATCAGGAAATTTTTCGGCGTACCATTTCACAAATGACAGAATATCATCAACTTTCTCTTTACCTAATAGATCATGCTTGTAATCCTCAAATATTTCAAGCCAATCAATTTCGAGTTTGGGAAAATGATTAATCAGGTATTTGAAGTATTCGTATTGTTGTTCTTCAGGCAATTCGTTGTACAAAAAGTCATAAACTTCATTGACTTCCTTTTTGTACCAGTTGATTGCTTTAGTTTCCATCCTTTTGTAATTCAATAATGTTTGTTAGTAATAATCCAAATTGCAGCGTTAAATCATGATTGAATCGTTCGGCTTCTACCATGATTGCCCTGTACGTTTTTTCAGATAAATCATCTGTATCCATAACCTACTTCATATTAAACCTATCATATTCCGATTTCACTCAGCCAAAAGTCGGAATCAACCACCTTCGTGAGGCCGTAGAGCTTGTAAAGTCCAACTATTCACGTTGTATCTCTCCTACTTCTCAATTTCTCAACAACTTTTATCAAGTTTTCGTGATTGAGCAGTACTTGATCTTGCTCCTGTATCAACCGTGTTAGCTCATTTACGCAGGGTTCACAACAGTAAAATGTAAAATCACCATTTTCGGGTGACCAACTCGCGGTAATTCTTAAACCCGCTCCATCAACTTGGTGCACTCCCGGCAATCCGCAATGGCAAGTCGTTTTAAAGAATGTTCCTGAGTCCGATCCGCAGAAATCACATTTGTCTGAAGGGCGGTAATCGAGCCGGGCAAGTTCTGCTGAATGGCCCCAATGCCGCCATTTGCCATCCTCAAGGGAAATGTCATGCACTATCATTTTTGATTCGTTGCTCATAGTCTTTTATTTCGTTAACCCTTATTTATCCTCCTATCTGTAATTGTTCATGCCTTCTCAAATTCCATCTTTTCATACTCCTCCTCACTCAGCCCAAAAGCAGGGTCTATCACCTTCAC
>CAZMLI010000558.1:0-2557 GCA_964566865.1 uncultured Planctomycetota bacterium | reverse complement strand
GCCGGTAACTCGAAGGTCTTGGCGGGCACGGCAGCGGTCTCGACCTGGGTCGCGGTTGCCTGCCGACGGATGCTGTAGCTCGGCCCTTTCTGGCGCGCCAGACTCTTGATCCAGACGCCCTTGATCTTGGCCAGCTCCTTGTTCAGACCGGGTTGCGCGGAGGGGCTCAGACTCTGGATCCGATTGAACTCGACACCGGGATCGAGGGTCTCGCAGCCCCAGACATCCATGAAGGTCACGCCGTTGCGCGTCAGCCGATAGCGTGTGCAGGCCAGCTCACCGATCTTCTCCTGACCGATTGTCTCTACCTTGTAGACCTTGGGCTGGAGTTGCTTGCGCAGCCGATCCTTGCTCGCCTGCGGCACGGCGGGATTGGCCAGCAAGGCCTCGATCTCCTTGATTCGCGCCGCGCGCTGCCGACCCAGCTTCTTGGCCTGCTCGCGCGTTTCCTCGAAGGTCGCCTCGCGGTAGGTCTTGCCGTCCTTGGCGATGTCCCAGATCAGCTGTTTGTCGAAGCGAATGATGCGCCAGGTTCCGTCCGGGTTCTGCTTGGCCATCTTGTCCTGGCTGAAGTAGCTGCGCGTCTGGTAGGTCTGGCGGTCCGTCTTTTTGCCGACCACCCGCTCCTCCTCCACGGACATCACGACCATCAGATCCGCAGCCGCGACGGATGCGCAGAATGCGGTCAGGGCTATCGTCAGGATGGTTCTTCTCATGGATGCATTATCCGACGCGACTGATAGAATGCAATTTCCGCCGATGAGCAATCCTGCCAGCCTCACATCCTGCGGCGACGAGCAGACCTGGTGCCAGCTCGAGCAGGTCTTCGCCGAAGAAAAGCGCTTCCTGATCACGACGCATGTGAATCCGGACGGCGACGGTCTGGGCTCCGAGATCGCCCTCGCGCTACACTTGCTCGAGATGGGCAAGGAGGTGACGATTCTCAACGGCAGTCCGATCCTCTCCGAGTTTGGCTTTCTCGAGACCGAGCAGGCCCGCGTCCAGGTCTACGTCAAGGAGATCAACCACCAGACCGTGCTGACCAGCGACGTGGTGGTGATTCTGGACACCGCGGAGTGGTCCCGGCTGGGCCGGATGCGCAAGGTGATCTCCGACGCCAAGGGCAAGCTGGTGGTGATCGACCATCACATCTGCCACCACGACATCGGCGACGTCTTTCTTTCGGCTCCCGGCGCCTGCTCGACCGGAGAGCTGATCTTCCGGCTCTTGCGACGCAGCCGCGCGCAGCTCACCCCCGAGATGAGCCGAGCCCTGTTCGTCGCGATGGCGACCGACACCGGCTGGTTCCACTTCAACAATACCACGAGCGATACGCTGAAGATCGCCGCCGAGCTGATCGAGAGCGGCGTCTCGCCGCCCGAGATCTACCAGGCGATCTACGAGAACACCACCTGGGACGACGTCGCCCTGTTCCGCGAGATGCTCGCGCGCATGACGCACGAGTTCGACGAGCAGGTGGTCCTGATCGAGCTGCCCCGCGCTGTGCTCGCGGCAAATGACGGCCTGACCACCGATCCGATTCTGGACTACGCGCTCTCGCTGCCGACCACCGAGGTGGTGCTGTTGTTCAAGGAGCTGAGCGAGAATTTGACCAAGATCAGCTTTCGCTCGCGCGGACAGATCGACATCGGCTCGATCGCCGAACAGACCGGCGGCGGCGGTCATCGTTGCGCCGCCGGCGCGGTGGTCAAGCAGCCGATGGCCGAAGTCCGCCTGGAACTGCTCTCTTTGCTACGTCAATACCTGGAGCAACACGGCCTGCTCACAGGGGCGATCTGACCTCTTACGGATTACGGACCATGTCCACGCGAACCACCATCGAGAGCCTCTGCAAACATGTCGGCCAGGAAGTCACCCTGTCCGGCTGGCTCTACCACAAGCGCGGAAGCAAGAAGCTGCACTTCCTGCTCGTCCGCGACGGCAGTGGCACCTGCCAGGCGATCGTCTCTCAGGCGGATGTCAGCGAGGAGATGTTCGCGCTCTCCGGCGGCCTGACGCAGGAAAGTGCGATCGAGATCAGTGGAACGGTCAACGCCGACGCACGTGCGCCCGGGGGCCATGAGCTGCACGTGACGGGGCTGCGGGTGGTGCACGCCGCGCCGGAGTATCCGATCAGCCCCAAGGAGCATGGCACCGATTTCCTGCTCAAGCACCGCCACCTCTGGCTGCGGTCGCGCAAGCAGCACGCCACACTGCGCATTCGCGGCACGGTCAAACGCGCGATCCGCGACTACCTGGAGGATCAGGGATACCTCAACGTCGACGCGCCGGTCTTCACCCCCGCCGCCTGCGAGGGCACCACCACGCTGTTCGAGGTCAACTACTTCGGCGAACCGGCCTACCTGACCCAGAGCGGCCAGCTCTACAACGAGGCCACGGCGATGGCCTTCGGCAAGGTCTACTGCTTCGGCCCGACCTTCCGCGCGGAGAAGTCGAAGACCCGCCGCCACCTGACCGAGTTCTGGATGGTCGAGCCCGAGGCGGCATACACCGACATGGAGGCGATGATTCGCCTCTCCGAGGGCATGATCTGCTA
>CAZMLI010000557.1:1406-2572 GCA_964566865.1 uncultured Planctomycetota bacterium | reverse complement strand
TCGTTACTTGTCGAGCCACTTGCTGATGATCGGTCCGAGCACCGAGGTGCGCTCGGTGAGTTGAACCTGAATCGGGCCTTCTGTGCCTACACCGCCGGTGTAGGGAGCAGGTGAGCCGCCTCAGCATAGGGTTACGGTCCCGGAGTTCAGCAGCTTGAAGCTCTGCGGGCTGCGCACCTTCACCTTTGGGGTGTAGGCCGGAACGAAGCTGTAGTACTCCTCGCCGCCTTGGCCTTTGATCGTCACGCTGTTGGGGCTGACGGTGATCTTCTCGCCGGTACGTGAGACGTTGAAGTCGACCTCGAACGGATAGCCCCACTTGTGGCGGGTCGTCTTGCCGGCCTCGACGGTGATCGATCCGCCGTTGCGGAAGTAGGCCTGCTTGCTGCCCTTGGTCACGTGCCCCCACTTGACGTTGTAGGTGCCGACCGGTAGGACCAGATTCTTGCGCGCGGCATTGAAGCTGGTTGTGCCGTTGGTCAGGATCGCGGCGCCCACCCGGCTGATGCCGCGGTAGCCGCTGAGCATGTCGAGCTTGCCCGACTCGCCCTTCCAGGGGCGAACCTTCAGCTCGCTGCCGGAGCGGTTGACCTTGCACTCGTACAGCTTGCCCCTGATCGAGAGCACGCTGCTGAGGTAGGCCACATAGCGGTCGCGACCGACGATCATGCCGTCGGCGCCCTGGCCGTCGTAGTAGCCGTCGCTGTCCAGATCGACCAGCGTGATACGCGTGCCCTTGAAGGAGCCGATGCGGCAGCCGCCGACGCGGAAGCTCCACTTGGCACCCCGGTGGGTCATGTAGATCGCGTAGCGCGCCTTCTTGCCGTCGGCATACTTGAGCACCAGCGGCATCAAGGCGCTCATGCCCTTGGCCCAGTAGTCCGCCTTGCCATCGCCGTTCCAGTCCAGCCCCATCTTGGTGGCCTTGGGATCGGTCGTGATCGGCGTGGTGGTCGGCAGCGGCAGGTTACCGGCAATCGCTCGGGGCCGCATGCCCTGGGAAATGTAGGGGAACTTCTTCATCGCCTTGAAGACGGTCTTGACGATGGTCCACTGCGCGTCCCTGGCAGTTTTCTGCTCAGCGCCACTCTTCTTGTTCTGGTTCTTGTTCAGTTGATATGGATCGACGCTCTGGCCACTGGCCAGGCCTGGCAAACAAAGTGCCA
>CAZMLI010000557.1:0-1306 GCA_964566865.1 uncultured Planctomycetota bacterium | reverse complement strand
CCGACGATGCCGCCCTTGACCGGCTTGCCGAAGAGGAACATCGCGCCGCCCGCGCCGTGATCGGTGCCGCCGCTGGCGTTCTCGCCCACCCGCCGGCCGAACTCCGAGAAGGCCATGATCACCACCCGGTCGGCGTTGCCGGTCTTCTTCAGGTCGGTCATCAACGCCTGCACGTTGCTGGCCAGCTGCGTCATCAGGTTGTCGTGACGACCGCGCTGGTTGGAGTGGGTATCGAACCCGCCCTGCCGCACGTAATACAGCCGGGTCTTCAAGCCCCCGGCGATCATCGCCGCGACGGTGGCCATGTCCCGCCCCAGCCGTCCGCGATAACGACCCGTCGGCCGGAAACGCGCCACGGCGCGACGCACGCTGTCGGTCGCCGCGTTGGCTTCCATCGCCGTCGTCGAGAGGAAGTCGAGATTCGAGTTCCCGCTCTTCTGCTCCATGTTCAGACCGCGGTAGGTCTTGGTCACCTTCTCGTCGTTGCCGGCCCCCCGCCAGCGAAAGCTGCCTGGATCCTGGAACGAGATGCCGCGATACTTGCGCCCGATCAGCGCCTTGGGGGTCTCGCTGCCCAGCGAGATCGCGACCGTCGGATCGGCCTGCTCCATCGCCTCGACATAGCGCGCCAGCCAGCCATCGGCCGACTGCGGGGACTGCGAGTTGCAGGTGTGCCAGACATTCATCGAGTGGAAGTGCGAGCGGTTCGGGTTGGGATAGCTGACGCCCTGCACGATCGCCATGTCCCCCGCGTCATACAGCGCCTTGAGCGGCTGCAGCCGCGGGTTCAGCCCGATCGTATCGTTCAGCTTGAGCACCTCGTTCTTGCGGATCGCCGTCGTGCGACGGTGCCGGTAGTACTCCTCCATCCCGTACGGCACGACCGTGCTGAGCACGTCGTTGCCGCCCGAGAGCTGCAGCACGATCAGGATCTGCTCGCCCTTGCCCTTGACCCGCTTGACGTCGCGCGGGTCGTCGAGCGCGTAGGCGGTATTGTTGAGCCAGATCGGGACGACGGCGCTCGCGGCGACCAGGCTCATACCCTTCTGGAGGAACTCACGGCGGGTGGAAATCTGAGAGGGGTTCATGATCGCGCGCTCCTTGAAAGTGGCCTGGGGGCTAGCAAAGCTGGTACTCGGGCATGCTGGTGATGAGGATGATCAGCTGGATGATGCGCTGCTGGGTCTCACGCGACTTCGGCTCGAAGGTCGCGCCTTCGGGCATCATCACCGCCCGCAGCTGGGCCATCCGGCCCTCCGGCAGCGGACGCTGCAGGAACAGCAGGGTCAGGTGGTTGATCACCTCG
>CAZMLI010000556.1:0-2618 GCA_964566865.1 uncultured Planctomycetota bacterium | reverse complement strand
ACACTGCACCATACCCGAGCGCTCCGAGCAAGTATCCCCAACCGATTGCTTGATCCGACGCCACCGACCAGGAAGCGTTGAGATTCTCGAAGTTGGGAATCACCGTCCAGATGATCTTGGTCAGCAACCGCACCCAGCTCGATGCCCCCTGCGTCAACTCCTGCACATAGTTGGTCAGGTTTCCCAGCAGATACACCGAAACGCACAGACAGACATTGACTACCGTCGGAAAGACTACGGAGACGGTCACCGAGATCGCCGTGATGATAGAGAGCTGGACCAAGGACAGAGCGATGCCACCGAGAATCACCGGCAGCTTTTGAGCCGCCACGCTCATTACTTGAGGAATATACTCTAGCCACAGATAATTGCCGAACGAGAGGCCCCTGGTCGGGGGACCGATCGTGCTTTCGCCCTCGACCCACCAGACCGTGAGCGTCACCAGCACCGTCAGAAACAGCGCGGAAAGTAACACCGCCCAGTAAATGCCGAGGAACTTACCCAGCAAAAACTCTTCTCGACGCACAGGCTTCGACAGCACCGTCAAGGCCGTCCGTCGCTCGATCTCCTGCCACACACAGTTGGAAGCCGAAAACAGCGCGATCAGCATGCAGCTGATCGTGACCGACGCCACTCCCATCTCCCGTATCACCCCACTGGCATCCCTCAGCGTAAACAAAGTCAACTTGGGGGATAGCAGTATCAAAGCACCGAATACCAGCAACAACAGGTAGTAAATCGGTTGCCTGCTCGCCTCTCGATACGTGTTCTGGGCGATGACCAGAACTTTCATAATACCTGTTATACCAACCTGTTGAGAAGCGTGAACTCCTCGCATGTGGAGAAAGTCGCGGTACCATACCACAGCACCGAGACCATGTCAGTACATTCTTCCTGGCTGCACAACTGGTGCCACGCCTTGCGTGGCCGGGTCGCTCCTGCTATAGAGTGACCTCTGCTGTTTTGCCCTTATCCTCGACGTAACCCGGCCTTGCGGTGAGCTCCACAGACCTCGAATCACTGATCCAGGACTACTTGAAGGTTAGACAGGGTAGCATCAGCTACCCCCTGAAGGACGAGCTCCTGTCGGCCGTTGTAGCCCTCGACAAGTACTACTGGGATGAGGTGCAGCGCCGGGTCTGGGCTGCTTGCGAGCGCGGCGGCGCCGAGCTAGCCTTCAGCGACGAGGACCGGGTGCTGATCGACCTCGGCTTGCTCGACCCACGGCTACTGCCGGGAGCGAACGCCAGCTTCGTGCTGGGCTTACGCGACGCGTTCGAGGCCAGCACCGATCGGGTGCTCTACATGACCGAGTGGCTGGCGCAACGCTACCGCAAGCAGACGCTGCTGGCCGAGCTGAACGAAGAGACCGGTGCGCCCGAGGAGGAGAGCGCCGCGGATGACGGCGACATCGGTGAAAGCGATCTGCACAGGCGTCTCAAGGACGCGCGGGTCAAGATCTACGCCAGCCTGCGGCCGCTGTTCGAGACCTTGCCCGGTGCCTCGCCCCAGGTGGTCGAGCTGATCTGCGGCGGCAAGCTGGACCTGGAGATGGATCGGCTCTGGCTGGAGCTGCAGAGCAACCCCGACCCGGCGGTGATGGGCCAGCTGGGCAAGCTACAGGTTTTCCGCGACGGCCTGTTCGAGCGGCTCAAGACCCACGCCAGCCGGGACCAGCACCTGCAGCACATCGACCATCTGCACAAATTCAACGAGCGGATCCGCAGAGAGCTGGCCTCGGGCAACAGCACCGCCCGCGGCTCCACGATGAGCATGAAGCGGGGCCTCGGACTTCAAGACCGGCTGGGCAAGAAGTTCCTGCGCAGCGAGATCCGGCTGATCAAGATGTTCCTCCAGCTGGGCACGACCGACGCTGGAATCCGGCGCAGCCATTCGGTACTGCTGAGCACCGAAGGGCTGATCGGGCCGGACGATATCACCCAGACGCTGGAGCACGCGCGAGAGGCGGACCCCAGACTGCCGCTGGATCTGACCTTCATGATCGCGCCTTACACCGGCTCCGGCTTCTTCGAATGGGACCGCGATACGATCGTCATTCCGCTGGTTTCGATGAAGGAGAAGGAGGATTCGATTGTCGGCGGGCTGGCGACTTATCGCATCCTGATCGACAAGCTGCAGGAAAACGGCAAGCTGATCGCGTCATACTCGAAAATGCGCAGCGTCAGCGGGAGCGGGATCCGAGAAGCCTTCATCCGGGACTATAATCACTGGATCACCAAGACCAGCCGCGGCTGGCGTGGCGGCATGGAGCGCAAGGTTTACGAGTACTTCAAGTCCAGCATCGGGCCGGATCCGAACTCGATCATCGTGCCGCAAGAGCTGGCGAATCTGACCCGCAAGGAGACGATCGAGCTGCTCAAGTTCTGCCGCAAGCGCATCAACCAGGGGGAGGCCAAGTGGGACGACTATTACTACCTGGCCGTGGCCTACTGGAATCGCGGCAACTTGCAGCAAGCCTACGAGAACCTGGAGGCGGCGGCGAAGCTCAACTCGAACAAGGGCATGCTGTTGTTCAGCCTGGGCGTGATGACCTACAGGCTCGAGATCCCGCTCTGGCAGAAGTACTTCAAGGCCTGTTCGGCCCTGGCGCCCAACTC
>CAZMLI010000555.1:0-2619 GCA_964566865.1 uncultured Planctomycetota bacterium | reverse complement strand
TCCTGGTGCGGGTCATCTGCGTCGACGAGGATTGCCAGATTTCCATCGCGGACACGGGCCCGGGCATCCCGCAGGAGAATCTCACCAGGATCTTCGAGCCTTTCTTCAGCACCCGGCCCGATGGTCTGGGTGCGGGGCTCGGACTCTCGATTGCCAGGGGGATCATCCACAACCACGGCGGCAAGCTCGCCGTGGACTCCATGCCCGGTCAGGGCAGCACCTTCACCATCAAGTTACCCTTGAAACACCGCGGCGAGACTAGCGTTTCGGCTCGAGCTTCAGAGCTGCCGAGTTGATGCAGTAGCGCAGCCCCGTCGGCTGGGGCCCGTCATTGAACAGGTGCCCCAGATGGGCGCCGCACTGGCCACAGACGACCTCGGTTCGCGCCATGAACAGGGTCTTGTCCGCGCGAGTCTCGACATTCGAATCGCCGAGCGTCTGCCAGAAGCTGGGCCAACCGGTGCCGGACTTGAACTTGGTCTGGGAGTCGAACAGCGAGCTGTTGCAACAGACGCAGTGGTAGATGCCGGCGGTCTTGCTGTCCCAGTACTTGCCGCTGAAGGCGCGCTCGGTGCCCTTGTTCCAGCAGATGTCATACTGCTGCGCGGTCAGCCGCTGTTTCCACTCGGCCTTGGTCCGTGCAGCGGGCTTGGCCGTCGGCGCCTCGATCGGTGCATCCACTGCCTTTCTCGACCTGACGACCAGCAGGCCAACGGCCACCAGTACGAAGACCGCGGTGAGGATCCAGAGCGGGTCTAGCATGGATCGCAAGCGCATCCGTTACTGGCCTGTCGTGTCCGGGTCGGTGAAGAAGATCTTCGGATGCGCCGGGGCGAGGCAGCGCGACGCCAGGCATTCGACCAGCGCGTCGACCGCCACGAGCTGTTTTTCGTCGCTGTCGCGCGCCTTGAGCTCGACCATTCCGTCGGCGGCATCACGACCGACGCTGACGCGGAACGGTAGGCCGAGCAGGTCGGCGTCGTTGAACTTGACTCCGGCGTTGGGACCCTTGCGGTCGTCGTACAGCACCTCGATCCCGGCCGACAGGAGGTTCTGGTAGACCTGCTCCGCGCAGTCGCGCACCACGTCCTTCTTGATGTTGAGCGCCAGCAGGTGCACATGATAGGGCGCGATCGCGATCGGCCAGACGATGCCACCGTCGTCGTTGTTCTGCTCGACCGCCGCGGCGGCGACACGCGAGGAGCCGATGCCGTAACAGCCCATCACGAACGGCATGGCCTTGCCATTACGGTCCAGAAAACTGGCGCCCATCGCCTCGGAGTACTTGGTCCCGAGCTTGAAGATGTGCCCGACCTCGATCCCACGCTTGTTGGCCAGCGGCTCGCCGCAGTTGACGCAGGGATCGGACGGCCGCGCGGTGCGCAGGTCGTGGAACGGCGGTTCCGGCAGATCCCGCCCCAGATTGACATCCAGTCCGTGCACGTCGGTTTGATTGACGCCGCAAAGGAAGTTGCACATGTCGCGCACGGTCTCGTCCGCGATCAGTCGAATACGATAGCCGCCCTCTTCGTCCAGAAATCCGAGCGGGCCCGCGAAGCCCAGCGCCGCGCCGGTGACCTGCTGGACCGTCTGCTCGTCGGCCAGCTCGATATCGAGCGCGCCAAGTGCATTGGTCAGCTTGGTCTGGTTGATCTCCTGATCTCCGCGGATCAGCACCGCGACCGGCTCTACCGCCTGTTCTCCCGGCAGGGTCACGTTGTAGAGGATCGTCTTGACCATCCGGCTGGCGGTCAGCTCCGGGAAGAACTCGCAAAGCTGGTCGACCGTCTTGATGCCCGGTGTGTCTTCATTGCGCAGCGGCAGGGCGTCGGCCGTATACGGGGCCTCGCTGACCGAGCCGGCCTTCTCGAGATTGGCCGCGTAGCCGCAGTCGCAGTAGAGCAAATCGTCCTCGCCCGAGGATGCGGTGACCATGAACTCCTCGGACCCCGTACCGCCGATCGCGCCCGGGTCGGCCTGCACGACGATGTAGTCCAGTCCGCAGCGCTCGAAGATGCGGCAGTAGGCGTCGCGCATCTTCTGGTAGGACAGGTCCTGTCCGTCACTGTCGATGTCGAAGGAGTAGGCGTCCTTCATCATGAACTCACGCCCGCGCATCAGCCCGAAACGCGGCCGGATCTCGTCGCGAAACTTCTCCTGCTGCTGATAGTAGGTTCGCGGCAGCTGCTTGTAGGAGTTGACGGTGCGCGAAACAAAATCGGTGACCACTTCCTCGTGGGTCGGGCCCAGCGCGAACCAGGCACCCTTGCGATCCTGCGTGCGCCAGAGAATGCCGGAGGCGAGGTAGGTCTCCAGCCGGCCCGATCGCTCCCACAGTTCCTGCGGCTGCGCGATCGGCATCAGCAGTTCGAGCGCGCCGGTGCGGTCCATCTCCTCGGTCACGATGCGCATGATCTTCTTCAACGTGCGCAGGAAGATCGGCGCATAGGTGTAGATGCCCGATCCCGTCTTGAGGATCAGGCCAGCCTTGGCCATCAGCTTGTGCGAGATCACCTCGGCGTCGGCCGGGAACTCGCGCAGGGTTGCAAAGTGAGCCTTTGTCAGGCGCATGATCGGTTACCTCGTCATGTTCAGAGAGAGCGGATTGTAGGAGGGCAG
>CAZMLI010000554.1:0-2639 GCA_964566865.1 uncultured Planctomycetota bacterium | reverse complement strand
GGGCCGAGCTCACGATCGCCCGTGCCGACAGTTGATAACGATCGAAGAGCGCTTCAGGCGTTCCGCTCTCCGCATAGGTGTTCAATCCGACCGATTCGACCGGCACGGGTGTGCTGTGGCAGACGGCGCGACAGACGACGCTGGCCAGCCCACCATCGAGCAGATGCTCTTCGGCGGTCACGATCGCGCCGAGTCCGATCGCGCGATCCAGCATGACGCGGTCGAAGGGCCGCAGCGAATAGGCGTCGATCACAGCTGCAGAGATGCCGAGCTCCGCCAGGAGCGAACGCGCCTCGAGCGCCTCGGCGACCATCATGCCGTTGGCCAGGATCGCCACGTCGCGGCCGTCCCCGACCCAGTTCCAGCCGCCGACGACGAAGTCCTCCTCATCGACGTAGATTCGCGGCGCCCTGGCTCGACCGGTGCGCATGTAGACCGGCCCCCGGTGCTCGTAAGCCTGCAGCACGAGCGCCTTGGCGCTGCGCGCGTCACACGGCGCCAGCACGGCCACCCCCGGCAACGAGAGGGCCAGCGCCAGGTCCTCAATCGACTGCTGGCTCGGCCCGTCTTCACCGACGGAGATGCCGCTGTGGGTCGTGACGATCTTGACATTGTGCTGTGAATAGGCCACGCCCATCCGCAACTGGTCCAGCGACTTGGTCATCAGGAAAACCGCGAAGCTGGAGACGAAGGGCACCATGCCGCCGGCGGCCAGGCCGACCGCAATCGAGACGGCATTCGCCTCGGCGATGCCGCAGTTGATGAAACGGTCCGGATAGGCCTCGCCGAATGCGGCCGTGCGGGTCGACTTGCTCAGGTCCGCATCGAGCACCACCACGTCGGCATGCGCCGCGCCGAGTTCGAGCAACGCCTCACCGTAAGCGTCTCGCGTGGCCGGTCCCAGGCTCCTGGTCGCCATCAGATCACCCGATCTCCGGAGAGTTCTTCCAGCGCCAGCTCCAGCTCCTCGTCCGTCGGGGCCACGCCATGGAACTTCAGCTCGTTCTCCATGAACGAGACGCCCTTGCCCTTGGTCGTATCTGCCAGCAAGACCACCGGGCCGGCCTGCGCACGCGCCCAGAGGAACGCGCGCTCGATCTCGCACAGGTCATGCCCGTCGAATCGACGAACCGACCAGCCAAAGGCCCGCCATTTTGGCTCCAGCGGCTCGAGATCGAGCAGCTTTCCGGTCCAGTCGTCGAGCTGCTGGCCATTGACATCGACGATGCAAATCAGCCTCTCAGTACGGCGCGCGCCGGCGAACATCGCCGCTTCCCAGATCTGCCCCTCGTTGAGCTCGCCGTCGCCCAGTACCACGAACGTCCGATAATCCAGATCCTTGAGATTACTGGCCAACGCCAGGCCAATGCCGATCGAGAGACCCTGCCCCAGAGAACCGGTCGAGGCATCGAGGATCGGCAACATCCGCCGATCCGGGTGGCCCTGGAATGGACTGTCGAGCTGGCGGAATGTCGACAGGTGCGCGCGGTCGGCCAGTCCAGCCTCCACCATTGCCGCATACATTGCCGGGCAGGCATGTCCTTTGGACAGGATCAGGCGGTCGCGCCCCTCCCAGGTCGGATCCTCGACCCGGTAGCGCATCTCCTCGAAATAGAGCCAGACCAGCAGATCCGTCACCGAGAGAGAGCCGCCCGGGTGTCCTGACCCCGCGGCATGGATCATCCGGAGTGCGTCCATCCGGACTTGACGGGCGATCGCCCCGAGTTTCGAATGACGATCCGTGTCACTCGCGACCTGAGGAGGCGCCATCGTCTCAGCAGCGCTACCGTTCATCCCCAATCCCCTTGAAAACGCTGGCCTAGTTGTCTCTCGAACACCTGGCACCACAGACTGTGCCGCAACAACATATAGTATCCTGCGTTAATCGCGGGTACTATACCACCCCACTATATGGGGGCAAGACGTTTCTCTTATCTTTTTTAGAAAATCAGTCGCAAGGCTGCGGAAGCATCCAGCGTGGGCATTTGACTTCGCTCTCGGCGTTGCCTAAGATCCGAGTGCATGGGCAAAGTGGTACGTATCTTGTGGATACTGGGTCTGGCGCTGGTCCAGATCGGCTGCGCCTGTTCGCCCGAGCAGGTTCCCGAGAGCAAGCAGCCGAAGCCCGCACGGGGCTCGCTGGCTCTGGCCGATCGTGCCTGGGCCAACCGCGGCGCCGACTGCGCCGGCGCCTTCCGGCAATGCAAGGCCTACCAGCAACAGAGGCCCAGCGACTACGCAGCCCTCTGGCGCCTGGCCCGCGCCTACTACTACTGGTGTGACTACTGCCTGGGCCCAGCCCGCACCAAGGAGGACCAGAAAGCGCCCCACCTGCGCCAGGGGCTGGCCTACGCCGAGCAAGCGCTCGAAGCCGAGCCGGACCGCGTCGAGGGGATTTTCTGGAGCGGACTGCTGCTGGCTCGCCTGTCACAGGTCGAGGGCGTGCTCAGGAGCATGCACCGGCTGGGGCGCATCCGCCGCCTGCTGCGCAAATCGCTCAGCTTCAGCCACGCCTCGAATGCCGCCGCGCACGCCGCGCTCGCGGTGGTCGAGATCACCCTGCGCCGCAAGCGACTGCTGCTGGTCAGCGGCGATCTGGATCGCGCGATCGCCCATCTGCAGCAGTCGATCAAGCTGCG
>CAZMLI010000553.1:0-2645 GCA_964566865.1 uncultured Planctomycetota bacterium | reverse complement strand
ACTAATTAGTTTGATCTAATTTACTAATCGTTTAAATTGATATTTTTTGTATTAAAAATATGAAAATTATCTCTTGTAGACATTGTGGTCATGAAATTGATGTTTATAAAAAATGTGATGTTTGCTCAAAAGTAAAACAATTCATTTGTAATTCATGTGGAAATAAAACAGAAGAAGAAATTCATTCTCAATGTATGATGATTAGTATGGATCATGCTTTACTTTCTTCAAATTAATTTTTAATTAATAATCAAAAACACATTCATTGAATTCTATTATTCATCCCAAATTGATTGTGTTTTGAGCCACGCAATCATGTCTTTGTATAACTTACTTTTTTGCATGTTTAGGATTCCAATTTCAAGATTAGTTGATGATTTGACAGTTTTTGAATATTTTTGATATTTTGCAAAAATTATCTTATCTAAATACATCTCATTTTGCATCTCTTTTTTAGCCAATTCTTCGGATTCAGTCATGGCAAAACTTGCAAACAATACCCCATCTACCCAATACGCATTTGCTGATTCTAGAGAAGACATCATTCCTATGAGATCATCTAGACTTAATTTTATCGTATCCCGCACGTAAATTTTCTCATATGGCTTATGGGCAAACTCAGTCATTATGATTAATTTTTTAAAGACTTTAATGAGTATTTGTAACATTTACCCCCGTTGACTACCCAGTCAACAATTGATGCTGTCTTTTCTATGATCTCAACTTTCATTTTTTCCTAGTATAAGATCCACACTTGCATCTAGGCATCTGCATAGTGCTGGAAAATTCTCTTTTGCATCTAATACACTTTACAATTCTAGCAGTATTTTCGGCACTTTTCATTTCCATGTCTCCATTTTGTAATGTGATACGGCGCAGTTAATTATGATTCTGATTTCATTTTATCAGAAGCATATGTTGGAAACAAAGAGGGTATCCAGGCATGAATAAATAATGTTACACTCATAGACATTGCTCTCAACCAATGAGATTTGTAAGTTGTATTATTTTCTTCAAGGTGTTTCATAATACTAATTTTTGTAAAATAAAGTAATAACAGTTTCTAAAATTATTTTTATCATTCAAGGTAATCCTACCCATTCTAAACTTAGATTTTAATCCCTGTGGATTCATCCAGTATAGATTATTGAATAAAGTACGACATGATAGACTGTGGTGAAAGACTTGTTTGATCCTTTAGTGAATTCCAAATAAAGGTCTCAATGGTATAGTTGCCAAATTCTGTTGGAATCCATGATTGAGACAACTCTAGACTCTGTTTTGATGTTAATTCACCTAGAATCCAGGACAAGGAAACTACCTTTCCTTCTGGATCTTTTATCTGTGTAATGTATGCAAAGGGTTGATCATAATTTTGATTGTTACGAATCATGCCTACAACTTGAACCTGTTCGTCAATTATTGGTTCTATTGGAATCCCTAAACTATTTGCAAAGAAAACATCATCAATAGAAATTCTTTGAAGAGGTGGAACTTCAGATTCAAGTTTGGATACTATTTGAATATCCAAGTCATCTTGTATGCTATATGGGGAAGGAAGTGTGTTGTCTTTGTATTTTGCATAAATTGAATCATTGGGAATAGCAAATAATCTATTACCACTTGAGACACTAGTCTGTGTAAAGGAAATTACAGCTTCAAACAATCCCGAATCACCCTCTGTCTCTATCGCATTAACAATAATTCCTGCCATATCCGAATCAGATGAAACCTCTACCTCAATTCGGTCTATGGCCTCTGGATTAAGATTCATATCACGATCGATTACTTGAATTTTACTAGTATCTCCAACCAAAAAGATTGATTTGTCAAAAATTATTTGTCCTATATTCCAACTTATCATTGCAGAATGAGTTAGAACAACACCATCTGCAAATTCAAATGATACTGTTATTCCTCCATCTCGTTTAACCTCCAAGAAACCATTAGTTGGACCAGTTCCAACTGTACGCGGATTAGTATCCGAATTTCCGTCATCATCAACATCATGTAAAAAACCAGTAAGAATTACCTCACCTGTAAATACACCACTGTTTGGTTCAGTTTCTGTTAATTTGTATGGTTCAAGTGAATGTTCAGCAGTGTAAATCTTGATCAAGTGACCCTCTTGAGTACCTATAGAATCAATACCATACTTGTTTGCATTCCAACTTGGCGCAACCACTGTTATGGATATTTTATCAGTCCAAGTGTATACTTGCTTATCTGTAAAAATTGGGGCATATGGATTAAAGTAATCTGGAACCTCTTCTGCGAATATCGGCAATATAAGAAATGCCAACACAGAGAGAACAACTAACAATTTTCTAGAATTAATTTACCCCAATTTGATTTAATGGTTTATCATATTTTTTACCAAATACTTTACGTGTTGTTTTTCAAATTTTGATGGTCTGAATTCTTCTCCTATGTGAAATAGCGATAAACCATTGACTATTCTTGCAGGATGTTTGCCATGAATTGACTCCTAATATTGAACAATTACAACGGTATAGAACCAGTTTACTCCTGAGATAACTCCAAAAGACAGCATCATGACCACTGATCCCGAGATTGACTACATGTTGTAAATCTTATAACTAGTTTTTTAGGAATTATTTTAATGAGTGAAAAATCTGATAAAT
>CAZMLI010000552.1:0-2653 GCA_964566865.1 uncultured Planctomycetota bacterium | reverse complement strand
CGCGAGCTGGAAAAGAAACCGCACCAGCTCACCTTCTCGCTCGATGACAAGCAGCTGATCAGCCAGCTGAAGCTGGACGGCAAGAAGATCTCGGACTACGACCTGCAGGGCCGGCTGGTGCTCGACCTGACCCGCGACGGCAAGCCGCTCGAGCACAGCCACCTGCTCGGCCAGGACCAGCTCGGCCGCGACATCCTCTCGCGGGTGATCATCGGCGGCCGCATCTCGTTCCTGATCGGCGTGATCGCGACCTTCGTCTCGCTGATCATCGGTGTGCTCTATGGCTCGATCTCGGGCTACGCCGGCGGCCGGACCGACGAGATCATGATGCGGATCGTCGACATCCTCTACGGTCTGCCCTACATGTTCCTGGTGATCATCCTGATGGTGGTCTTCGGTCGAGACATCAAGGTCATGTTCCTCGCGCTGGGCGCGGTCCAGTGGCTGACGATGTCGCGCATCGTGCGTGGCCAGATGTTGTCGCTCAAGCAGAAGGAGTACATCGAGGCGGCCCAGGCGGCGGGCGGCAGTGCTTGGTGGATCATCACCCGCCACCTGATCCCCAATACGATGGGCGTGATCGCGGTCTATACCACGCTGACGATCCCCTCGGTGATCCTGCAGGAGTCGTTCCTCTCCTTCATCGGCCTCTCGGTCGAGTGGGAGGGCAAGGCGCTCGAATCCTGGGGCGCGTTGACCAACAACGGCATCAACGCACTCGGCGCCGGCGGCCAGAACTGGTGGATGCTGGTCTTCCCGGCCTTCGCGCTGGGCATCACGCTGTTCAGCTTCAACTTCCTCGGCGACGGTTTGCGCGACGCGTTCGACCCGCAGATGAAGGGGCGCACGTAATGCCGCACCTGCTGGAGGTGGACAACCTGAGCGTCGCGTTCAAAACCGACGACGGCCTGGTGCGCGCGGTCAACAACATGACCTACCACCTGGACGAGGGCGAGGTGCTGGGCATCGTCGGCGAGTCCGGCTCCGGCAAGAGCGTCAGTTGCCTGACGCTGATGGGCCTGATCCCGATGCCGCCGGGCGTGATCGAAAACGGCCAGGCCCGTTTCCGCGGCGAAGATCTGCTGTCGATGTCGAAGCGGCGGATCCGCGAGATCCGCGGGCACCAGATCACGATGATCTTCCAGGACCCGATGACCTCGCTGAACCCCTATCTGCGGGTCTCCCTGCAGCTGACCGAGGCGATGGAGGTCCACACCGGCACGCCACGCAAGCAGGCGCTCAAGCGGGCGATCGAGCTGCTCGAACTGGTCGGCATCCCCGACGCCTCCAAGCGGGTCTACGACTACCCGCATCAGTTCTCCGGCGGCATGCGCCAGCGCGTGATGATCGCGATGGCGCTGATGCTCGACCCGAAGATCCTGATCGCCGACGAACCGACCACCGCGCTGGACGTGACGATCCAGGCGCAGATCCTCGACCTGCTGGTCGAGGTGCGCGAGCGGCTGGGCACCGCGATCATCCTGATCACCCACGACCTGGGCGTCGTCGCCGGACTCTGCGACCGGGTGCAGGTGATGTACGGCGGCCGGCTGGTCGAGGCCGGCGATACCACCGAGGTCTTCGCCCACCCCAAGCACCCCTACACCCGCGGGCTGCTGGCCTCGGTCCCACGGCTGGATCAAACACGCGAAGGCGCGCTCAGCTCGATCCCCGGCAACCCGCCCGACCTGATCCACATCCCCTCCGGCTGCGCCTTTCATCCGCGCTGCGGGGACCGCTTCGCCCCCTGCGACCAGCAAATGCCAGAGCTGCGCCAGCTCGCTGACGCCCCGGTCAAGGCGGCCTGCTGGCTGCACCAGGATCCGGCCGCGGCCGGAACGCAGCCATGAGCGACCCGATCCTGCGGGTGAAGCATGCGGTCAAGCACTTCCCGGTACCGACGAAGCTATTCCAGGAGAAGGTCTGGGTCCGCGCCGTCGACGGGGTCAGCTTCGATGTCGAGCGCGGCCAGACCCTGGGCGTGGTCGGCGAATCGGGCTGCGGCAAGTCGACACTGGCGCGGGTCATCCTGCAGCTGATCCGCCCCACCTCCGGCGAGATCTGGTTCGAAGAGACCGAGCTGACAGGCCTGACGCCGAAGCAGATGCGCGGCTTCCGCAAGAACATGCAGATCGTCTTCCAGGACCCGCACGCCTCGCTCGATCCGCGCATGACCGTCGAGTCGATCATCTCGGAGCCGCTGCGCATCTTCAACACCGGAGATCGGCGCGCCCGGCGCACGCGCGTCTTCGAGCTGATGGAACTGGTCGGCCTCAACACCGCCTTCCTCAAGCGCTACCCCCACGAGTTCTCGGGCGGCCAGCGTCAACGCATCGGCGTGGCCCGCGCGCTGGCGCTGAACCCGTCGCTGATCGTCTGCGACGAGCCGGTCAGCGCGCTCGACGTCTCGATTCAGTCGCAGATCCTCAACCTGCTGTCCGACCTGCAGGCGCAGCTGGGCCTGACCTACATCGTCATCGCCCACGACCTGGCGGTCGTGCGCCACATCTCCGACGAGGTGGCGGTGATGTACCTCGGCCGGATCGTCGAGAAGGCCAGCGCGCAAGACCTCTACACCGAGCAGCGGCACCCCTACACCAAGGCGCTGCTCTCGGCCGTGCCGATCCCGGACCCGAAGGTCGAACGCAGCCGC
>CAZMLI010000551.1:0-2667 GCA_964566865.1 uncultured Planctomycetota bacterium | reverse complement strand
TGCCATAAAGCCTTTGTGGCTCTTTGGTTGCGTGTTTATTGACGGAAACTAGCTAATAGCTCTGGCCGCTACTCTTCACCGCCGCGGGCGGCCTGGGCGCGGACGTGGCTCAAGATGCCACGGCCGACAGCGCGGGCGAGGCGCTGTTGATAGCTCGAATCGACCAGCTTCAGCCGCTCCGTGCGATTGGTCAGGAAGCCCACCTCCACCAGCACAGCCGGGATACTGGACTTGCGCAGCACCCGTAGCTGGCGCACGTTGCGCTTGACGCCGCGATTACGCGCGCCCAGATTGCGCGAGATGGCGCCGCAGATCCGCCGCGCCAGGTCGCGCGACTGAAGCACCACAGGCGCGCCGACAGGGCGTGATTTGATGAAGACCTCGACCCCACGCACGTGTGCATGCGGACAGCTATTGGCGTGAATGCTGACGAACAGATCGCAGTTGCGGGCCATCTCGATCCGCCGGTCGAGCCCCACGTAGCGGTCGCTGGTACGGGTCATCACGACCCGGGCGCCTGCCCGGCGCAGGTCGGCGGCCAGCAGCTGCGAGACTCGCAGCGTGATCTGCTTTTCCAGGACTCGGCCGACGCTCGCGCCCTGGTCGTGACCGCCATGTCCGGCATCCAGCGCCACGGTCCAGCCGTCGAGACCGCCGCTGCGACGCGGCGTGGGCCTGGCCTTGATCGGCGCGAATAGCGCCGTCTGGCGCGGCCTGCGCTGCGCCAGCACCGGCGAAGCGCTGAACTTGCCATGCGCCAGCGCCAGCGGCTTCAGGTGCTCGGTGTAGAACTCCCGCGACAGATAGAGGTCCGAATCCTGCTGCAGGACCGGGTCGAGCAACGGCAGCTCGGCCCCGCCGAGCAATACGCTGTCCAGATCGGGCAAGGCGATCAGCTTCCAGCCTGCTCCGACCTCCACCACACCCTTGCCTGTCTGCTCGTCCCAGTAGTAGATGCCCTGGAGATCTTCGGCGATCTCGCGCAGGCTGATCAGTTTCTCCGGATCGACCTGGCGTACATTGGTGGAGGAACAAGCGGTGAGCAGCAGCAACGAAAGAATGAGCGTGAGGCGGGTTGGCATGATAGCGATATGAGCCCTCGAGTGGACGGATGGCCTGATGCTGGGGCCTTCTAAGAATTGCACACTTTGGTGCGCCAGGCCGCGGGTTTCTGCTTTTTTCCTGCGGGGTCAGTCGCGGATGGTGATCCTGCGCGTCTGCATCCCGGTCCCGCTCAGGGTCAGCGGCCAGCTCCGATGGTAGGTTCGTCCGCCCCGCTTCCAGCTGACCGAGAGCGTGGCGCGAACCGGCACTTGATCGGGTGTCGACCAGTTTCGCACGATCAGCTGATAGGTGCCTCGCTGCAGGCGCCGACTGCGATAGATCTCGGGCCCCTGTCCCCGTCGCACCTCGCCATGAAAGCTGGAGAAGGCGCTACGCGGGCTCGCGAAAAAAACCAGCCCGCCATCGGGCTCGCGAACGATCAGGTCCAGATCGGCGCGCGGGCCCCAGGTCAGTCGCGCGACCATCGCCTGCCCACGCAGGCGTGCGGTCAGCGTGAGCTGTCGTTGTGCGATCGCCGCGCCCTGACGCGCAGTCAAGCGAAAGCGATTGAGACCGGCGAACAGGGCGACCCGCAGGCGGAATCGGCCGCCCGAGAGTCGCACGCGACGCTCGAGGCCGTTGTGCAGCAGCAATAGCTCCCGGGCCTTCAATCCCACGACCCGGCCCTGAATCGTCGTCTCCGCCGCGGTCGTCAGGCCTCCGACGGGCTGCTCGAGCACTATCCGGGGTGACTGCGCTGCGGCGCTGGCGATCAGCACCAGGCCGGCAAGCAGCCCCAGCAGGCCTGCGAAGCTAGACTTCGACATCAGCAAACAGGTGCGTCTTGAAGAAATCTTGCACGCTCGGGTCAATGTGCGTGAAGCTCAAACCGGCGCGAATCAGGTCGTCGCTGCCCTCTTCGTAGACGGTCTGCAACCGGACCACCTGGCCCACCGATCCGCTGAGCTTCTGGATGCCGTAAACGTCCAGCGTGACCTCCCACTCGGAGTTCTGTTCCAGGCCGTCGTCCTGATTGACCAGCACCTCGACAGCCAGTCCGGAGCTGGAGATGTTGACGATCACGCCGTCGAGCTCCTTGCCGCCGCCCTTGAGGCTGAGCTGGACCGGGAAGAACACCTCGATCCGGTCGGTGGCGCGCTTTTCGCCATCCTCCTGACATTGTTCCATCTCATCCTCCGCCACCACCCCCATCACCAGGTAGACCTGGATCTCGCCCTGGATGCCCTTGACGGTGGTCGGCTCGAGCTCGAGCGCGCGCACGTAGGGTTGGATCTCGCGGTAGGTGTTCTCGCTGATCAGCACCTGGTGCTGCTTGGTCAACGACTCGATTCGCGCGGCCAGGTTGACGGTGCTGCCGATAACGGTGTATTCGGTCCGCTTGGTCGAACCCATGTTGCCGCTGACGACGTCGCCGGAGTTGATGCCGACGCCCATCGACAGCTCCTCGCGACCCTCCTGGCGCAGCTTGTAATTGAGCAGGTAGAGCTGCACCTGCATCTCGATCGCGGCGCGCACGGCTTTCAGCGCATCCATCGGCTGCTCGATCGGCAGGCCCCAGACCGCCATGATCTCGTCGCCGACAAACTTGTCGAGCATGCCGCC
>CAZMLI010000550.1:0-2676 GCA_964566865.1 uncultured Planctomycetota bacterium | reverse complement strand
CGGGCAGGTCGAGGCCTTCGCGCAGCAGGTTGACGCCGACCAGCACGTCGAACTCGCCGGCTCGCAGATCGCGCAGCACTTCGACGCGTTCGATCGCGTCCAGTTCGGAGTGGATGAAGCGGCTGTTGAAACCCTCGTCAGACAGATAGTGCGAGACGTCTTCGGCCAGGCGTTTGGTCACCGTCGTGACCAGCACGCGTTCGCCGAGCGCGGTGCGCTCGCGGATCTGGCCCATCAGGTGTTCGATCTGCCCGGTTGCCGGGACGACCTCGATCAGCGGGTCGAGCAGGCCGGTCGGCCGGATCATCTGCTCGACGACCACGCCGCCGCAGCGCTCGAGTTCATAGTCGGCGGGGGTGGCCGAGACGTAGGCGGTCAGCGCGCCGGTCATCTCGTTCCACTCGTCGAAGTTCAGCGGGCGGTTGTCCTGGGCCGAGGGCAGGCGGAAGCCATGTTCGATCAAGGTCTCCTTGCGCGCCTTGTCGCCGAAGAACATCCCGCGGATTTGCGGCAGGGTGACGTGGCTCTCGTCGACGATCGCCAGGAACGGCTTGGGGAAATAGTCGAGCAGGCAATAGGGGCGGTCGCCGGGCTTGCGGCCGGTCAGGTGCAGGGAGTAGTTCTCGATGCCGCGGCAGCGGCCGACCGTCTCGAGCATCTCCAGGTCGTTGAGGGTGCGCTGTTCGAGGCGCTGGGCTTCGAGCAGCTTGTTCTGGCGACGCAGCACGGGCAGGTGCCCCTCGAGTTCCTCGCGAATGTCCGCGCAGGCGACGCGCAGGCGATCTTCGGGCATGACGTAATGCTTGGCCGGCCAGAGGGTCAGCTTGTCGAACTCGCGCAGCAACTCGCCCGTGAGTGGGTTGACCTCCACCAGCGACTCGACCTCGTCGCCGAAGAACTCGACGCGGTAGGCCAGCTCCTCATAGGTGGGAATGATCTCCACCACATCACCGCGTACACGGAAGGTGCCGCGCTTGAACTCGACATCGTTGCGCTGGTACTGGATGCCGACCAGGTCGGCCAGCAACTTGTCGCGTTCGAGGGTCGCGCCGCGTTCGACGCAGACCAGCATGCGCCGGTAATCGACCGGCGAACCGAGGCCATAGATGCAGGAGACGGTGGCGATGATGATCACGTCTTCGCGCGAGAGCAGCGCATTGGAGGCGGACATCCGCAGCCGGTCGATATCCTCGTTGATCGAGGCATCTTTCTCGATGTAGATGTCCCGCTGCGGGATGTAGGCTTCGGGCTGGTAGTAGTTGTAATAGCTGACGAAGTACTCGACCGCGTTGTGTGGAAAGAAGTCCTTCAGCTCGCCGTAGAGCTGCGCGGCGAGGGTCTTGTTATGACTGATGATCAGCGTCGGCAGCTTGAGCGCCTGGATCACGTTGGCCATGGTGAAGGTCTTGCCGCTGCCGGTGACACCCATCAAGGTCTGGTACTTTGCGCCCTGCTGATAGCGTTCGGTCAGCTCCTGGATGGCACGGGGCTGATCGCCGGTCGGGTCGAATTCTGAAACGAGCTGAAAGTCCGCCACGCAGGGAGTATATCCAGGCAGGGCGACATCCTGTTGCCCACTTTTTGCGCGCCCTGCTAGAATAGTCGGCCATGCCGATTGACAAGGAAGAACGGCGCTTCACCAAGATTGCCGTCGAGCAGACGTTCCTGACCCAGGAAGCGCGCAAGGAGTGCCACAAGATCCAGCAGAAGATGGCCAAGCTCGGGGTCGAGCCGAAGACCATCATCGAGATCCTGCGCGAGAAGGACTACCTGACCGAATCGCAGGTGTTGAAGGTCCAGCAGATCCTGGGCAAGAAGCCGGGTGGGCGAAAGATCGCCAACTTCAAGATCCTGCGCAAGATCGACAAGGGGGCGATGGGCACGGTCTACAAGGCCAAGCAAATGCTGATGGACCGGGTGGTGGCGCTGAAGGTGCTCTCCGACAAGCTGGCCAAGGACAAGGAGTTCAAGAACCGCTTCATCAAGGAGGCCCGGGCGATCGGCATGCTCAAGCACCCGAACATCATCCAGGGCATCGATGTGGGCGAGTGGGAAGGCAAGATGTACTTCGCGATGGAGTTCGTCAACGGCGAGACCGTTTACAAGTTCCTCAAGCGCGGCGGAAAGATGGACGAGCGCCGGTCGCTGGAGATCGTGCTGCAGATCGCCAGGGCACTGGATTACGTGCATGGCAAGGGACTGGTCCACCGGGACATCAAGCCGGATAACATCATGATCAGCCGCGAGACGCAGGAGGCCAAGCTCTGCGATCTGGGGCTGGTCAAGCACCCCGGTTACAGCGGCGATACCCAGGAGGGGCGTTCGCTGGGAACGCCCAACTACATCTCGCCCGAGCAGGCGCGCGGCGAGGCGAGCGTCGACATCCGCAGCGATCTCTATTCACTGGGTGCGACGCTGTACCACATGGTGGTCGGCGAGGTGCCGTTTCGCGGCGCGCCCGCGGTGGTGATGACCAAGCATCTGAACGACCCGTTTCCGGACCCGCAGGAGCGCAACCCCGAGTTGATGCACCAGACCGTTCAGGTGATCCTCAAGCTGGCGGCCAAGAACCCGGACGAACGTTACCAGACGCCGAAGGAGCTGATCCCGGATCTCGAAGAGATCTTGCGCGGCGGAGATCCGTTCGATACACGCACGATGATGGATGCCAGTGGG
>CAZMLI010000549.1:0-2685 GCA_964566865.1 uncultured Planctomycetota bacterium | reverse complement strand
TTAATAGCACCAAACTTTCAGCCAAGCAGTAGGTTTGTTAAAAGCAGAAAACTTGCTTGAACCACTGTCTGCCCTATGTTTTTTTAGCCTTTGTGCCTGTTGCACAACTCAACTACTGTTGTGAATAAAATTACAAAATAAATCTATCCCCAACCGGTCATTTTTCGATCTTGTATAAAAATTACAGATCATGCAAGGCAAAAAAGACTACCAGGAGAAGCTCTATATGAGTTTCCAGCTTTCAGATCGGATTCCGGCTGATAACTTCTACAGGCGCTTAAAAGAGGCGCTGGGTTTTAACTTTTTATACAAGTTGACCAAGCAATACTACGGTATTGAAGGCCAAAAGAGCATCGACCCGGTTGTGTTCTTCAAACTGTGCTTAGTTGGTTACTTAGAGAATATAATCAGCGACCGTTCTCTGATGAATCACTGCTCCATGCGTATGGACATACTGTTCTTTCTGAACTACGATGTAGATGAGCCCCTTCCCTGGTACAGTACATTGAGCCGTACGCGGAACCTTTTCCCTAATGAGTTGTTTGAACAGGTCTTCGACCGTGTACTTTCGATGTGCGTAGACAAGTGCATGGTCAGCGGACACACCCAAGTTATTGACTCGGCTCCGGTCAAAGCCAACGCCTCTATGGATTCGCTGGAGCTGAAAGTTCCGGCGGAGGATCTTCAATCTCACCTTGAGAAAGTACGTGTAATGAGCAATATGGATCGACCTGTTCGCAAGGCAAAAGAAAACAAGGCCCCGGAAGAACAGCGCAAGGTAACCGCCACAGACCGGGAATTAAAGGAGATCAAGAGCCGCAATAAGAAATGGAGCAAAGACCAGGATCAGCGGCCCGGTGCAAAAAACAAAGGCAGCAAGTACACTTCTAACAAAACCCATTACAGTCCCACAGATCCCGATGCGCGAATATCGGTAAAGCCCGGCAAGCCCAGGCAATTGAACTACACGAGCCACGTGGCTGTTGATTCGTCCCATCATGTGATCACCCATATAGAAGCAGATTATGCAAACAAAAAAGACAGCCAAAACCTGCAGCAATTAACCGGAAAGCTGAAGAGCCGTCTCCATAAAAATGGACTGCTATGGCGTAACCTTCCAGCAGATGCCGGATACAGCAGTGGAGAGAATTACGCTTACCTCGAAGAACAAGGACTCAAGAGCTATATCCCCCCTCATGGTACATACAAAGGCGGCCCCGAAGGATTTACCTATCATAAGGAAGGAGACTACTGGGAATGCCCGCAAGGCGAACACGTTACTTTCCGCAAGACCTACACGGAACGCAAGAACCAGATCAAAAAGAAGCTGTATTTAACCAAGTCCAGCCAATGTAAGGGTTGCCCGATCAAACAACAATGTATCGGCAAACTTGCTGAACGTCGGATCACCATCACCTATTACAAGGAGGAATACGACCGTGCAATAGCACGGATAAACTCACAGCATGGTAAACGTATGAAAAAGCTCAGGCAATCAACGGTTGAACCCGTATTCGGCACCCTGATTAACTTTATGGGCATGCGCAAGGTCTATACCAGGGGCATACAAAACGCCAGCAAAGTGATGCTGATGGCGGCAATGGCTTATAATCTGAAGAAATATTTGAAATTCACCAAAAACAAGGTGGAAACAATGGTTAACCAAGTAGAGAATACCATGTCCTTACTTTTTGGCAGTACATCAGCAAAATTAAGCTCTGCTAAGCCTATAGTTTTTTCGGTTCACCCAACTTGCTCCTAAAATCCGGAGCTGCCACAACAGCTTAAAATCATTCAATTTTACTCAAAAAGGAGGGTTGTGCATCAGCTACCATTGTTATGTTTTAGTTGGGCTCTCGGTCACGCAATCTTTAGCGTTTGATTTTTGTCTAACGAAACGGTAAATTTCACGTTAGCTTTTAATGCTGTAAATACGCGCATTAGGGTTGAAATTCTAACGTCTTTTGTGTTATTCTCAATTTTGGAAATTTGAGCTTTTTGCACACCGATGAGTTGGCCTAATTGGTCTTGAGTCAAGTTCATTTTTATTCTTGTCTTTTTGATTATGTCTCCCATCAGATCTAATTTCAAGTCACATTCAAATTTTTCTCTTTCTGGGGTTCCTCGTTTTCCAACGAACTCATCGGTTACCTCGTCAAGGGAATAGGTTTTCATTGTTCCAATCTTTTTCATGTCGATTTAGTTTTTTGGTTAAAATATTCCTTCATTATTCGAATTGCTTTGTTTATTTCCTTTGCTGGAACCTTGTCTGTCTTTTTCACAAATGCGTGAGTGCCAACCACAAGTGTTCTTCTCTTGTCAGTTTTGTCCCAGAACGATAAGAGTCTGTATGCCTTGTTATCGTAGTGGGTTCGAAATTCCCAAATTTCGTCCCTCAATTTTTTAAAAAGCCTTGGGTCAAGTGTTCCTTTTGATTTCCAGATATTGAATACTATTTTCTTTCTTGTCTTTTTATTCAGTCTATTTAGAAACTCCCGTGCTTCTTCCAAGAAAATAACATCAAATTTTTCTTTCATTCGTTTGTATTGATTCTAACGTACAAAACTAACAAAAGTTTCCTTAATAGGAAATTTTACTTTCATGGAGAATGTAGAGAGCCCAATTAAACATAACGGGAGTCTGTGCATTAACCCCTACTAAGATATTAAAAAATGAGCAATGCTT
>CAZMLI010000548.1:0-2687 GCA_964566865.1 uncultured Planctomycetota bacterium | reverse complement strand
GACATCTGTCAGATCAGGCCGAGACGGGTCTTCCGAAGAACTCCTGCACCACCTTGACGCCCTTGACCAGCGCTTCCACCTCTTCGAGCGTATTGTAGAGGTAGAAGCTGGCGCGGGCGGTCGAGGAGACGTTCATACGCTGCATCAGGATCTGCGCGCAGTGGTGTCCGGCGCGAATCGCCACACCGTCCTGGTCGAGCAGCTGCGAGATGTCGTGCGGATGGGCGGAGTCCATGCTGAACGAGACGACGGCGCCGCGCTCGGCGACCGGCGGGCCCCAGAGGGTCAGGTAGTCCAGCTGGCCCAGCTGATCCAGCGCTGCGGAGACCAGCAGCGCCTCGTGTTCGCGAATCGCGGGGCGGCCGATCTGGTCGAGGTAGTCGACGGCCGCGCCGAGACCGATCGCCTGGGCGATGTTGGGCGTGCCGGCCTCGAACTTCCAGGGCAGATCGTTCCAGGTCGAGTAGTCCCGGTGGACCTCGCGAATCATCTCGCCGCCGCCGAGGAAGGGCGGCATCGCCTCGAGCAGCTCGCGCTTGCCGTAGAGCACGCCGACGCCGGTCGGGCCGGCCATCTTGTGCCCCGAGAGGGTGTAGAAATCGCAGTCCAGCGCCTGCACGTCGACGTCCAGATGGGGCGCGCCCTGCGCGCCGTCGACCAGCACCACCGCACCCGCGGCGTGCGCCTTGCGTGTGATCTCTGCGACGGGGTTGATCGAGCCCAGGGCGTTCGAGATGTGACCCAGGCAGACCAGCTTGGTGCGCGACGTGATCAGCGTGTCGTATTGCTCCACACCGAGGCGCCCCTGATCGTCGATGTCGGCATAGACCAGCTTGGCCTTCTTCTCCGCCGCCAGCATCTGCCAGGGCACGATATTCGAGTGATGTTCGAGCACCGTCAGCAGGATCTCGTCGCCCTCGCTGATGTTGGCGCGACCCCAGCTGCTGGCGACCAGATTGATCGCCTCGGTGGTGCCCTTGGTGAAGATCACCGTCTCGGGCGAAGGGGCGTTGATCCAGCCCATCAGCTTGCTGCGCGATGCCTCGTAGGCGGTCGTGGCAAGCTCGCTCAGATAGTGTAACCCACGGTGCACATTGGAGTTCTGTGCCTTGTAGTAGTGGTCCAGCGCCTCCAGCACCTGCCGTGGCTTCTGGGTCGTCGCTGCGTTGTCCAGATAGACCAGCGGCTTGCCGCGGACCGTCTGCTGCAGGATCGGAAAGTCTTTGCGTAGTTCCTCGACGTCTAGCATCGTCGAATTATAGGAGGTGGCAAATTACTGTCAATTAGTTAACCTCTGGCAACTATTTCACAGGTTACATATCCAGGAGTACGCATGTCACGCCTGACCGAGTTCGCCACTTCCGGCGGCTGAGCGGCCAAGATGAGCCCCGTCGATCTCGGCGAGCTCACCCAGACCCTCCTCGGCGAGGAGGGCTCCGATCTGCTGGTCGGCTTGCAAGAGCCGGATGACGCGGCGGTCTATCGAATCAGCGAGACCGAGGCGATCGTCTTCACGACCGACCTGATCACGCCCGTGGTCGACGATGCATTCCACTACGGTCAGGTCGCGGCGGCCAACAGCCTGTCCGATGTCTTCGCCATGGGCGGCGAGGCCACGATGGCGCTCAACATCTGCTGCTTCCCGGACGACCGGATGACCAAGGAGGACATCGCCGGCGTGGTCGGCGGCGGTCTCGACCGGGTCAAGGCCTGCGGCGCCTTCGTCGTCGGCGGCCACTCGGTGCGCGACAAGGAGCTCAAGTACGGCCTGGCCGTCATCGGTCGGGTCTCGATCGATCAGATCGTGCGCAAGGGCGGCGCCACAGCCGGGCAGCTGCTGATCCTGACCAAACCGATCGGCACCGGGGTGCTGGTCGGTGGTTATCGTAAGGGGCTGCTCGACGAGCAGACCCTGGCCCGACTGGTCCACAACATGACGCAGCTCAACGACGGCGGCGCCGAGGTGATGCGCAAGTTCGGCGTGACCGGCGGCACCGACATCACCGGCTTCGGACTGGCCGGCCACAGCCTCGAGATGGCGCGCGGCGGCGGCTTCGGTGTGCGGTTCGAGGCGAGCCAGCTGCCCCACTATCCCGAGGCGATCGCGCTGATCGAGCAGGGCGTCAAGACCGGCGTGACCCAGGGCAACCGTGACAACGCGGGGCCATCGACGACCTTCGCCGGGTCGATCAACGAGACCCAGCAGACGCTGTTCTTCGATCCCCAGACCTCGGGCGGTCTGCTGTTCGGGATCGACCCCGACAAGGCGGACGCGGCGCTGACGGAGTTGCGCGAAAAGGGCTATCCGGAAGCCGTGGTCGTCGGCGAGGTGTTTGCCAGCGAGAGTCCGGTAGTCGAAGTGGTCTAGCTATAGCTAGTTCCTTACACGAAACTGCGGTTGCGACGCACTCTTGCGAGCCGCTCTTTGACACAGAGGGCACACGCAGCCATTGCGGCCAAACGAGTTACATCGGCGAGCCGTGAAGCGAAAACGTGGTGATGATTCGTTGAACTATTGGCGCAAGGGTTGCGTGCCAGCAGAGAAACTGAGAGACCGCGGAGCCTCACGCGGAGCCGCGGAGATCGCGGAGCCGCGGAGGATCTTGAACTCCAAGGCCACGGTCCGTTCGCAGACAGATAGTCGTCGAACGCCTGGACAACGACCGTAGGCGGCTCGTTCCGCGACA
>CAZMLI010000547.1:0-2688 GCA_964566865.1 uncultured Planctomycetota bacterium | reverse complement strand
AACAGGTCGACCGGCTGACCGTTCGCTGGCCCTCGGGTCTGATCACGACGCTGCGAAACGTGCCGGCCAACCAGCGTCTGCAGATCGTTGAACCCCGCCGCTAGGCTTGGCCTGGCGCTGGCCAGAGTCGGCAGCGACTGGCTGCCGCCGCGCTGGCTACATGCGCTGGGCCGGCTCTCCGCGCCGCTGATGTACCATGGGATTCCGGTCCTGCGCCGCTCGCTACAGGCAAACGCCCGCTACCTGCTCGGACCGACGGCAAATACGGCGGACCGCCGCCGTCAGTCGATCTCCGTGCTGGCCAACTTCGCTCGCTTCACCATCGAGCTGCTGACCGCCCATCGCGCGCCGCCGGTCGACGACGGGCTGTTCGAGCGAATGACCGGACGTGCGCACTACGACGCCGCCCGCGCCGCGGGCAAGGGCATCATCGGCGTGACCCTGCATCTGGGCAATTACGAGGCCGGGCCGATGCTGCTGACGCGGCTGCATCAACCGGTCTCGATCGTCTACAATCGCGACCCCAGCGGCATCTTCGAGCGGGCCCGCTCGAAGCGCCGAAGCGAGCACGCGATCGGCGAGATCGCGATCGATGGCTCGCCCTTTTTTGGCGTCGAGGCGCTCGCCGTCTTGCGTCGGCAGGGCATGCTGCTGGTGGCGGCCGATGTCGGCTTCGGCGCGGGCCGGGGCGAGGCGTTCCCGTTTCTCGGCGGCCAGGCGCCGTTTCTGACCTGGCCCGCTCGGCTCTCGCGAGCCAGCGGCGCCCCGCTGTTGCCCTGCTTCATCGTGCGCGACCACACGGGACAGTATCAACTGGAGATCGCGCCGCCTGTCTTCCCTGACGAACCCGAGCAGATGATGGCCCAGCTGCTGCCGGTGTTCGAGGATCTGCTGCGACGCTACCCCGAGCAGTGGCTGATCATCCACCGATACTGGCACGGCAATGGGCGCTGAACAGGTCGACGTGCTGATCGTCGGCAGCGGTCTGGCGGGACTCTGCATGGGTCGGCTACTGCAGCGCGAGGCGCCGGAGTTGCGCGTGCTGACGCTCGACCGGGCCACGGCCCCGCGCGGACGCAAGGTCGGCGAGGCGCTGGTCGAGATCGGCGCCTTGTTTCTTGATCAGCGGCTGGGCCTGGGAACGTTGCTGCGACGTAGTCAGCTGCCAAAGAACGGCCTGCGTTTCTGGTTCGACGACGCGGCGAATGACCTCTCACTCGGCGAGGCCTCCGAAGACGGCCCGATGACCTTTGGTTACTGGCAGACCTTTCAAATCGAACGCGACCGGTTCGAGGCCGACCTGCTCGCACTCAACCGCGAGGCGGGCCTGATCTACCAGTTCGGCATCTCGCAGCTGGAAACCGCCCAGGGCCACATCGTGCGCTACACCCACGAGGGGACCCGCCACCAAATTCACGCGCGCTGGCTGGTCGACGCCAGCGGCTGGGCCGCAGTCCTCGGCGCGCTCGAGCCGGAGCCGCGTGTCCCGCACGGCGCGGTCTGGGGCCGCTTCTCGGGCTTCGACTGTCCCGCCTCGTTCCTGCGTGAAAAACGAGATCGGCGGCAGATCATCAGCCACCGGCTGCTCTCGACCAACCACCTGATGAACGAGGGCTACTGGATCTGGTGGATCCCGCTGGCCAGCGGCTTGATGAGCGTCGGACTGTGTTACGACCCGACCGTGCTCGAGCAGCCGCCCGGCAACGCGGCGCAGTTCAAGACCTTCCTCGCGAAGCATCGGATGTGCGCCGAGCTGATGCAGCAGGCAGAGCTGGTCGACTTCGGCAGCCTGCCCGGCTACGCGCGCCGACCCAAGGGCCACTTCGGTCCCGACCGCAGCGCCGCGCTCGGCGTCGCCGGCGGCTTCGTCGACCCGTTCTACTCCGGCGGGACCGACTTCATCGGCCTGGGATGTGAGAGCCTGCTCGCGCTGATTCAGGGCGACGGCGATGCCCAGCTCTACAACCGCATGCTCGGCGCGTTCTACGAGCAAAGCGTTCAGTTCGTCAGCGGGCAGTACCGCAGCTTCGCCAGCTACGAGCTGCGGGTCCCGATGTACCGCCGCGACATTCACCTCTACTGGAACCTCTACGCCTGGCCCTACTTCTCGCGCGACCTGCTCTCGCCGGCCTTCATCCGTGACTGGTTGCCGCTGGCCGAGACCGCCCATCGTCGCAGCGCCTGGTTCGGCGCAACCGTCGCGCTGCTCGCCCAGCGTCCAGGCCTGCTGCGACGGCGCAACCGCGGCGAATACGCCTTCAACCAGCTGGGCTACCGCCTCTTCCCGTACCTCAACTTCGAGCGGCAGATGGGCCATCCCTACGATCTCGCACGCGGCCGGCGACTGATGGACGAGGCCGACGCCGGCTGCCTGCTCGCACTGCTCGACGTGCACCACGACCGCGACCGCTCGCCGCTCGACGGCGCCCTGTTCAACGCGGCCAGGGAGCTGCTGGAGCAGATCTTCGCGCTCGCGCCCGGCGACTGGCATGGGGTCGAGTCCCTGCTGGCGGATGCCCGGTCGGACAGCCGCCCGCCCGCGTTGCCGGAACTCGAGTCCCTGCGGGCGCTGCATCCGATGGGGGAGACGCTGCAACCGGATCGCCTCGACTGGACGTTCGAACACAGCCCCTGGCCGATCGCGCCGCTCGACTGGCAGACCGTCTATGAGTTCATGGCCGCCCGCCC
>CAZMLI010000546.1:0-2691 GCA_964566865.1 uncultured Planctomycetota bacterium | reverse complement strand
CCCCGATTGCTAGTATGGAGCCTGGCCGATGGACGAGAAAAGCGACACCGTGCAGTCGATGCTGGCTGGTCTGAAGCGATTTGTGCGCAACAGGTGGACGATCCGGATCGGTCTGGGGCTGGGTGCGTTCGGACTGCTGCTCGGGTTGCTGTTCTGGTCGCTGCTGTTCAACCCGTTCGAGGCCGATCACGAGGGTGAGCTGGCCGCGCTGGTGCCGTCCAGCGTTTCGCTGTACCTCGGCGCCACCGATCTGCGAACGACCTGGCACGAGTATGCCGACTCTTCGGATCGAGCGCGCATGGCCGACTCGGAGCACTGGAAGCGTTTCTTTCGCTCCCCGCTCTGGCGTCTGTCCCAGGAGGGCATCGGTCTGGCCGGACTGGAGCGGGTGCTTTCGGGGCTGGAGTCCACCACGGGGCCGTTGCTGACCGAGCAAAACATCCTGGAACTGTTCGGGCGCGAGCTGGCGGTCGCTGCGCGGCTGGACGGCGCCGGCGGGGTCGAAGGATTGGTGCTGGCCCGGGTCGGCTTCCGCGGCAAGCTGGTGATCGCCGGGCTGCACCGGGCCATCTCGTTTGGCCAGGTGGAGGGCGAGATGCTGCCCTATGGCGTGCCGATTGCGCGGATTGGCCAGGGGGCAGGGGCGATCTATCTGGGTCGCATCGCCGACGTCGTGCTCGTCTCGACCAGCCAGGCGCTGGTCGAAGAAGTCCTGCTCGCGCGTAAGCTGAAGGGGGAGGGCAGCCTGGCTCGTTCCCCTCGCTTCCAGGCGGCGTTGCGTGGAGAGGGGCATGGCGTGCGGGTCTTCGTCGACTTCGAGCGGGCCGACCGCGTGCTCGAGATCAAGCGGCTGCTCGGTCGCGTCCGGCTGCCGTTCCCGCTGCCGTTGTTCGTCTACTTTCTGACCGAGAGCGTGGACATCAATGCGCTGGAGCTGATCAGCGGACGGTTCTACTTCGTCGGCGGGGCTTACGACCGGATCTACTGGGAAGGCAACCTGACCTTCCGCGAGAGCCAGCTGGCGGATTACCACAAGGCGTTCTATCGACAACGGCCCCAGCAGTTCATCAGCTTCGATATGCTGCCCGAGCAGCTGTTGTTCGCGCGGGTGCTCAAGATGGACCCGGAGCTGGCCTGGGAGTTTGCCCAGGAGAGCATGGGTCAGGCGCTGCGCGACTGGTTCGTCAAGCTGGACCGGATCGCGCGGGAACAGTTCAAGCTCGAGGGCTCGGCGATCGACGAGCTGATCCTGCCGCTGCTCGGCCAGGAGTTCGGCGTGCTGTTGACGCGGATCAACTACTTCGACGCGGGTGAGTACAAGAGCGCCGAGTATCCGCTGCCGGGGCTGGTGCTGCTGATCCGCTCGCCCGACAGCGCGCAACTGGTGGCGCGGCTGGACGAGCTGTTCTCGCGTCCGCACAAGGCGCTCTCGACCGGTCGCATCAAGCTGGTGGGCAAGCCGCCGGTGCGCTACAGCGTCTTCGAGCTGGAGGTTGGCTTTCCGGGGCTCAAGCCCTGTTATGGCGCGGTGGGGGATTTCTTCGTGCTGGCTTCCCATCCGCTGGGGCTGCAGCAGATGCGCGACGTGCTGGACGGGTACCGGCCGCCGGCGCGCATCGAGAAGGTTGGTCCCGAGCTGCGAAATCTGCGGGTTCACCTGGACTTCGGTCAGATGAGCAAGGTGGTTCACGATCTGGCGCCGAAGTTTGCCGAGGAGATCATCACCAACAGGGTCGCGCGGATTCGCGCCGAGCTGGACGCGCGTCTGGGGCGGCCGGCCTTCGAGCGGGAGGTGACGCGCGTGCGGGAGGTGCGGACCGAGATCCGCAGCGAGCGGATGCGCAAGGGGATCAGGCAATACCAGATCTTCAAAACCCTGGACGTGGAGTGGACCGCGAACCGGACGAGCTTGCGCTGTGTGGCTCGACTGAAGTTCAACTTCTAACCCGGGCTGAAGATGCGCTTCGCGATACTGGCCGACATCCACGCCAACTGGCCCGCGCTCGAGATGGTGCTCGAGGACATCGTGGAGCAAGGCGAGGTGCACATGACCTACTGCCTCGGCGATCTGGTCGGTTACTACACCTTCCCCGGGGAGTGTCTCGAAGCCCTGATGGGGCTGGAGCGGTTCTTCGCGATTCGCGGCAACCACGACCGTTATCTGCTCGGACAGGTCAAGCATCGGGTCAAGCCGGCGACGCTGGAGATCATCGAGTTCACCCGGCAGCAGATCAGCGCGGAGCAGTACGCGTGGGTCGAACAGCTGCAGGACAAGCGGAAGATCCGCGACCATTTCCTGCTGGTGCATGGCTCGCCGCGCAACAAGGACGAATACATGACCGGGCCCGAGCGCTACGCGAAGAACCTGGTCAAGATGCAGCAGGTCTATCCCGACTATGACCTCTGCTTTTTCGGTCATACGCACAAGCCGGTGGTGGTCGCCGACAATGAGGTGCGCCAGCAGTTCCAGCGGGACGTGTCGATCAAGCTGGATCAGGGGAAGACCTACCTGGTCAATCCGGGCAGCGTCGGGCAGCCGCGCGACGGCTGTCCGCTCGCCAGCTACCTGATCTACGACGCCGCGGAGCGGGTGCTCCATTTTCGTCGGGTGGATTATCCGTACGAAGAAACGCAGAAAGCCGTGCTGGAGCAGGGGTTTGAGCAGAAGCTGGCCGATCGGCTGGCGGTCGG
>CAZMLI010000545.1:0-2723 GCA_964566865.1 uncultured Planctomycetota bacterium | reverse complement strand
CGCATGACCGAAGAACAGGAGATCGCGCTCGAGGGTACCGGCGACACGCTGTATCAGGTGATGACTCGGCGGGACTACATCGAGTCCCTCGAGAACGTGCTCGACAGCATCGCGCTCGAGATCTTCGTGATCAACTCGGCGGGCATCGTGATCGTCTGGAACCGCAACATGTCAAAATGGTGCGAGCGCGAGGATGCGCTGGGCAGTCTGTTCTGGGAGGCGATGCCGCTGTTCCTCGAGGAGTACGAGGGGTATCAGCTCGGCGAATCGATCATGCAGGGCGTGATTGGCGAGGGTCGCACGATCGACCTGCCGCGCTATCCGCAGCGCCTGCGTTCGGGCAAGCTGGTGGTCTGCGATCTGAAGGCCTATCCGCTGCGCGGCCGCGGGGAGGCGATCCTCGGGGCGGTGGTGGTGATGAACGACATCACCGAACAGATCTTGCTCGAACAGCAGCTCGTGCGGCATGCCCGCACGACGTCGCTGGCCAACCTCGGCGCCAACATGGCGCACGAGATTCGCAATCCGCTCAACAGCATCAAGCTCAACATCGAGCTGATCCAGGAGGGGTTGAAAGGGCCGTCGCCGAACCACGACAACCTGGCCGAGACGGCCGACCTGGTGCGGGAGGAGGCGGTGCGGCTCAACGAGTTGATCACCCACTTCCTCGAGTTCGCCAGGCCGTCGGAACCGAAGCTGACGCTGGCCTCGCCGGTCGAGGCCGCCGAGTTCGCCATGCGGCTACTGGCCGAGGAGGCCAAGCGCGCGCAGGTGGAGATCGAGCGCGATCTGCACGAACTGCCCGATGCGATGATCGATCGCCAGCAGCTGTCGCAGGCCGTCTACAACATCGCGCTCAACGCGATCCAGTTGATGGAGCCCGGCGGCAAGCTGACTGTCCGGTCTCGGTCGCGACCCGACTACTTGCTGATCCAGGTGCAGGACACGGGGCCGGGCATTCCACCGGAAAACGTCGACAAGCTGTTCGACCTGTTCTATTCCAACCGGGAGGGCGGGACGGGCCTCGGGCTGCCGACCGCCAACCGGATCATCGAAACCCACGGCGGCCGGCTGGTCGCCGAAAACGCGGAGACGGGCGGCGCGATCTTCTCGATCTACCTCCCGCGGCAATAGCCTGACATGACGCAGACCATCCTGATCATCGAAGACGACAAGAACGCGCGCGTGGCGCTGGAGAAGGTGCTGGCCAACGAGGATTTCGAGCTGCTGCTGGCGGCATCGGGAGAAGAAGGCATCGAGATCATCAAGGCAAACAGGGTCTCGCTGGTACTGACCGACGTGCGCCTGCCTGGCATCGATGGGCTGGAAGTACAGCGACAGCTGTACGCCCACGACCCCTCGGCTTTTTGCATCGTGATGACCGCTTACGGCACGATCGAGAAGGCGGTCCAGGCGATGAAGGAGGGGGCTTACTTCTTCATCGAAAAGCCGCTCGACATGCAGGGGATCCGCAGCTTGCTGCGCTCCGCGCTGGCCGATCACGCCAAGCGCATGGAGCGGGTCCAGCCCGCGCTGGATCCTGGTCCCGGCGACCGCTTCCAGGGCATCATCGGCGCGAGCCCGCAGATGCGCAAGGTGTTCGAGGCGATCATCCAGGTGGCCGGAACGCGCGCGACCGTGCTGATCACGGGCGAGAACGGCACGGGCAAGGAGCTGGTCGCCCGCGCGATCCATCGCTGTAGCCCGCGGGCAGAGAAGCCGCTGGTCAGCACCAACCTGGCGGCGCTGGCGCCGACGCTGGTCGAGAGCGAACTGTTCGGCCACGAGGAAGGTGCGTTCACCGACGCCAAGGGGCGGCGAGAAGGTCTGTTCGAGAAGGCCGACGGGACGACGTTGTTTCTGGACGAGATTGGCGAGATCTCGTCCGAGTTACAGATCAAGCTCTTGCGCGTGCTGCAGGACCAGGCGTTCCAGCGCGTCGGCGGCAACCAGGAGATCCAGGTCGATTTCCGCTTGATCGCCGCGACCAACAAGAGTCTAGAGGATGCGATCCAGGAAGGCACGTTTCGAGAGGACCTGTACTACCGGATCAACGTGATCCGGATCGAGCTGCCGCCGCTGCGCGAGCGCCGCGGCGACATGCCGCTGCTGGTCAATCATCTGGTGCTGAAGTACGCCGAGCAGAACGAGCGCGCCGTGATCGGCGTGACCGACGAGGCGCTGGCGCTGCTCGAGAGCTATCAGTGGCCCGGCAACATCCGCCAGCTGGAGAACTGCATCGAGACCGCCGTCGTGCTCAGCCGCGACGAGGTGCTGTCAGTCGAGTTGTTTCCGCTGGAAGTGCGCAAGACCCAGACCGTGGTGGGCGACGACGTGATCAGCGTGCCGGTGGGGACCAGCTTGCACGCCGTCGAGAAGGAGATGATCTTGCGTACGCTCGATTACGTCGACGGCAACAAGACCCAGGCGGCCAAGATCCTGGGGATCTCGCCGCGCACGCTCTATCGCAAGCTGGATGAGTACGCGGTTTAGCGGTCGTGGTTGCGGCGCTTAGTTGCGGGCCAACTGCTCGCCACAGAGGGCACAGCGCAGCCTGCGGCCGCAACCAAATTCCTGGTGGCCCATCAGACGCGGAGGCAGAAGAGAGGCCGCAGAGCCTCAGGCGGAGCCGCGGAGATCGCGGAGTCGCGGAGGCGCGGGGGACGGTCGCAGATTACTCAACTTTCACAGATTCGATTTTGATAGGTGGGTGAATGCCCGAA
>CAZMLI010000544.1:0-2726 GCA_964566865.1 uncultured Planctomycetota bacterium | reverse complement strand
TGCCCTTGCCCGGTTCAGCGTTCGCAGCTGCGGATGAGTTTGACGAGCATGGCGACGACATCCTCGACGTGCTGGTTTGCGGACTGCAGCGCGCCCTCTGGTGCCTCCTTGCGCATCTCGATGATGTCGAACCAGGCGGCGGTCTCTGTCGCCGAACGGCGAGCCATTCTGTAGAAGCGAGCCTTCTCCTTGGACCGGAACTCCCCTGCGCCTTCTGCGATGTTGGCGACGACGGAGCTGGCCGCTCGGTCGATCTGCCCTCGCACATGGCTCCGTCCAGGAGGCAGCTTCTCCACGATGCGGTCGCACACTTCGAGCAGGCTCAGGGCTCGGTGGTAGACGTCGAGCTTGTGATGGTCCAGGGCTGTCATGTTCGGAGTATCGGCCGTCAGCCACGGCGGTTGCGCGAGCCGGGCAAGGGCACGGGCAAGGGCAAGGGCACGTTCAGGACCCTCGCCTGTCCCAACACGCTCGTCGTCCAACCGCACTCCGCGAGCCCCGCCTCGCCATCGCTCGGCCTCCGAATCGAATCACGCAGCCTTCAGCAGAAGCGGGTCCTGCTGCGAGATCCACGGCGAGACCTCGTCGAGGAACTGTGCGACTTCGGCGCAAAGCGGCACGAGGTTGCTGTGGGGATGGTTACGAGTCACCTGGGCGTGAAGGTCCAGCCACAGCCGCTCGATCGCGTTGTGGTCGGGACAGTACGGCGGCAGGAAGTGCAACCTGATCCGGGAGTGCCTGCGCAGCGCGCTGAGCGTCTTTCGGCTCTTGTGGATGCTGTAGTTGTCGAGCACCACGTGGATGAGCGCTGCCTCGCGATAGTGCGCGTCGAGCGTGCCGAGCAGGTCGATGAACAAGTCGCTGTTCTTGCGACCGCCACCGACCCAGATGACGTCGCGCGTGTGCGCATCGAGCGCGCCCGCCACGTAGGCTTTGGCGTTCTGGCCCGGTGTCATCACGAGTTTCTGGTCTCCGAGGTTCATCCAGTCGACGCCGATCTTGGGATTGAGATGAATGTCGACCTCGTCCTCGTACACGACGACTTCATTGTCGGGACAGTTGTCGATGAGGTCTCGAATCGTGCGCAGCCGCCGTCGCTTCTGTCGTTCCGAAAGCGGGCACTTCACGATGGGCTTGGGGTGCCCCTGGCGGGCCCGAATCGCCACCAAGACCCGGCCCATCGTGCTCACGCTGATGCGTACGTACCCCTGGCTCTGCATGACGATCGCGAGCAGCTCCCGCGTCCAGGTGCTCCGGATGTATCCGTGCTCCCGCGGCGTCCCTTGGAGCAGCTCGCGCACCCCGGCATGGAACGCGTCGTCGACCTTGGGTCGCCCGTTCCACGCCCGGCCATCCCACAGCCCGTCCCGCCCGTCCTCGGCGTAGCGGTCCAGGGTGCGGTAAACGAACGAGCGGGCACAGGCGAACTCCATGCTGACCTCCGCGACGCTCCGCCCCCCGGCCACGGCGGCGACCACCAGCGCCCGGACGAGAAGCACCGAATCCCGTTGTTTCCGAGCCCATTTCGCCAGCGCACGCCGCCGTTGCCTCGCAAGCCGTATCCTCGGCATGTGGGTCTCCTCTCGGTGATGTATCGCAACACCACGATCGGACGGGGACCCACGTCTTTCAACCCACTACGATGGCGTGATCTCGAATCGCGGCCGGTCATTTAGCGCTTCAGTTGCCGTCGATGTGATCGCGAATGGACGAGTTCAGCCCGCTGTGCACGTGCCTGTAGTCGTACCAACCCTTAGCGATCTTGCTGATCGTCGGCCGGGCATCGTCCTCGCTGTATCCCTCCGTCGCGCCTTCGAGATACGTGATGTACTCGGTCCACGCGTCGGTGAGATCGGTGATCGCGGTCTGTAGGTCGGCAAGCTGCGCTGTCAGGTCCTCCGGCGGGATCAGCGCGCGCAGGTTCGGTCCGTGTTCGTTGAGCTTCACGAGGCACTGCTCCCGGACGTGCGACGCGTAGGCGCGGGGCACGCGGCGAGCCCGCTTGTGGATTGCACTTCTCAGGTCCTGGTCGTTCCGCAGCTCGCTGAGAGACTGGTTGGGCAACGCACAGGCCCAGAACTGGTCGAAGTGCTCCTGCTTCATGCCGTTGATGGCGGAGCCGATCGTGCCGTACTGGTCGCCATCTTCGCCCTGCATGAGCACGTAGCCGAGGCCTCCCGTGACCACGACGGCGGCGAGCAGGCCGATGATCAGCGGGCCGGTATTGCCTTTCCGGAGCGCTTTCTCGTCATCGTCTAGCGATGAGCCCCCACCCAACGGTGGCTGGTCTCCTCCGTCGATCCCCATGTTCTCGTCGTCGCCCATGGCCCCTCCGGGCCGGAACGTATCACGCCTCGATCGGCACTACTCGTCTTGGCCCAGGGACAGGCCCCCACTGTTCCCGAGCTGCAGGCCGCCGCCACCGCCGCCTCCGCTGCCGAGCTGGAAGCCCCCGCCGCCACCTCCGAGCTGGTCGTCGCCGAGCAGGCTGGGACCTCCACCTCCCCCGAGGCTCGGGCCCCCGGTTCCGCCGAGCAGTGGTGAGTCGAGTCGCATCGAATCGGGATCGCCGAGCCCGAGCCCCTCGTCGTCGTCCCAGTCCTCGTCGTCGAAGTCTTCTTCGAGCGGCTCGAGCGCCGTGGGACCGAGCATGCGGCGGATGATCGTGCGCATTTCGGCTTGTCGCGCGGTGGGGATTCCGTCGAGCACCGCGTGCGCCTCGCGGC
>CAZMLI010000543.1:0-2730 GCA_964566865.1 uncultured Planctomycetota bacterium | reverse complement strand
CGGGGCCGCCCTCGGTCGATCCGACATGCCTCTATTATAGTGCCTGTGCGGCCAGGCGCGTGCGGTCTTGCACCAGTCGACTGTGGCAAGATCGCACACCCGGGTGGCCGCTGCGCCCTAAGTCCTGGCACCACCGTCGCCTGCTCTCCGGCACGCAGCTTGCATACCTCCCCTCTCCGGCACCGTTGCCGGCACCCACAGAAAAGGGAGGGAGCGTGATGAAATCGCAGATCTTGACAGTGATGTTGCTGACCGCCGGCTTCGCGCCGATGGCCGGCGCGCAGGACCCGGTCGAGCAGGTGCTCACCCGGCTGGAGGCCAAACCCTGGTCGCGTGTGCGCACGCTCAAACAGTATCCGCTGCTGGCCAAGAACGCGCCCGCAGTGTCCCGCAAGCTGATCGAGCAGTTCCCCGGGCGGATGGAAAAAGCCCAGATCGCCAGCCTGGCCCTGCTCGGCTCGCTGGCCCAGAAGGAGTCGCTCGGCTTCCTCTTGCGACTGGTTCGCGACAAGGGCCACACCGCGATGATGCGGCGCAGCGCAATCCTGGCCCTGACCGGGCAGCGCGATCGCCGGCTGGTACTGCCGCTGCTGGACACACTGGCAGACGGCGTCGCGCCGCTGCAGCAGGCAGCCGTGCAGGTGCTGCGCAACTGGATCGCCGATCCGCTGGTCACGCACCGCGTGCGCGCGTTGATGCGTAACCCGCGAGCCGATGTCAGGCGACACACGCTGCGGCTGCTGGCCTGGGCCCGTGGCCCCGCGAGCGTCGGGCTTATTCGCCGCGCTCTGAAGGACCCCGAGAGCAGCGTCCGCTGCGAAGCCTATCGCACGGCCGGCCGGCGGCGGCTGCCCGGCCTGCTCGGCACCCTGCGCAAGGCACTCTCTCGCGGCACCACGCCCGAGCGCATCGCCGCGGTTCAGGGAATGGCCGGACTGGGTCGCAAGGGCCGGCCCGCGGTCGGGGCGCTGCTCTTGATCCTGGCCGACAAGCGGGCCAATCCTTATCTGCGCGCCACCATCCCGGGCACGCTGGCCGCGATCGCGGTGCCCTCCGAGAAGCTGCTGGGTTGCCTGAAGATACAGTCGGCCGATCGCTCGCCGATGGTCCGTCGGGCCTGCGAGCTGGCTGTCAACTCGCTGCGTCGCCGCAAAGGCGGTGCACAGTGATCCGCCGCAAGCGGGCCGCGGCGCTGTTGATCGTGCTGGGTTCCCTGGCGCTGCTGGCAGCCCTGGCCGTCGCCTTCGCCCACAGCTCGATGTACGAACGACGCGCCAGCCAGAGCTTCGCGGATCGCATTCGCGCACGCATGCTGGCCGAGGCCGGCATCCAGCGCGCGCTCGGTCACATGCAATCCGAAGCCGCCCGGCAGCGGTGGGACAGCCTGGAAGACGACTGGGTCTGCGCCGATCCACCGGAGACCGCGCTCGACGCGCTGCCCCATCCATCACTGGCCAGCGGGACGGCCCATGGACGGGTCTACTCCGGCCTGCTCGGTGCAGACCTGTCGCGGCCCGATCCGACCCGCAAGCGCTCGAGGGCCGGCGCCTACGCCGTCGACGGCGACCAGTACGTGCTGCGCATCACCGACCTGTCCGCGCGACTGAATCTGCGTTATCCCGACAGCGCGGGCCAGGGCAACATCCGTTTACTGGACAACCTGTGCGAGCTGCTGGGCATCGACATCCCGGCCGGCAGCCGCCTGGCGACCGCCCCGCGCAAGAACGGTTTCAACGACACCGACGACCTGCTGGCGCTGCTCGATGCGCCGACCCGCAAGAAACTGTCGCCCTACCTGACGGTGCACGCCTGGCGCGACGAGACCGCCCTGAGCACCACGCCCGGCGGCAGCGCGGGGCAGGGCAGCCTGAGCCCCACCCCGCACGGACGATCGCCGCTGAATCTCAACCTGGCGCCGCTGCGCTTGATCCAGGCCGCGCTGACCCGGATCTCAGCGACCTATCTCGACGCGAGCACGCGCCGCGTCCTGACCACCGAGATCGGACCCCGCAAGGCCGAGCAACTCGCCGAGCTGCTCGCGGCGCGACGCAAGAAGCGACCGTTCCGCAACCATGACGACCTGGAGACCTTCCTCGCCGGGCAAGTCGGCAAGACCTTGACCCTGGCGCAGGCCTCACTCGTGGCGGTCCACGCCAATCCCGACGCCCGGTTGCTCAAGTTCAATCCGGACCGGGTGCTGTTCGGTTCAGCGCGTATGCCCCGACTGTTCGATCGCTCGGACCTGGTGCGCTACACCACCGAGTTCACTTTTCGCCATACCGGTGTCCTGCGCATCGAGTCGCTCGGCCGGGTGATCGGTCCCGGTAAGACGGTGGTCGCCAGGGTCCAGATCAGCACGGTCGCGCGGCTGCACACGCAACGCCGGATCACCAGCCAGCGGGAGCACCTCGCAGCGGCCACCCTGCGCGAAGGACTGACCCTGCATCCCGAGTCCTACGGCAAAGGCAAGCGCACGAGTCCGTTGACCGGACGCATCGGGCTGGCCGCGCCGCGCGTGCCCGAGCTGGCCTTCTTCGCCAAGGGCAACTTCGATCCCGTCACGGCCAGCGCTCCGACACCGGGTGGGTCCGCGCGCAGCACTTCGGTCTTCGCCGAGGGCAACCGCTTCGCCGATGGCTACCATGCGACGCGCAGGCAACGGCGCGATCTGTCCTACCCCGGCGAGCACCTGGGCGTCGAGACCGGCGCGGTTTCCTTCTGGTGGAAGCC
>CAZMLI010000542.1:0-2732 GCA_964566865.1 uncultured Planctomycetota bacterium | reverse complement strand
ACGATGTTGGTCGTCGCGGTATTGCTGGTCAGCTCGGTCAACAGCGTCAGGCAGACGCAGACCACCAGCACGACGATGTAAGGCGACACGCCGCGCAGTCCGACCAGCAGCGAGCCGGCATAGTGCGACAGGCGCGAGGTCTGGAAGCCGTAGGCCAGCGCGAAGCCGCCGCCGAACAGCAGCAGGATGCCCCAGGGAACCTCGCGCGAGATCTCCCAGTCGAGCAGCTTCTCTCCGGGGCGGGACTTGGAGGGGATGATGAACAGCAGGGTGGCCATCGCGATCGCGACCACGCCATCGTCGACCATCTTGACCGTCTTGCCCTCGACCAGCATTTCCAGCCCGAGCAACTCGCGCCAACCAGGGATCTTCAGCTCGCCGAGCTGGAAGCCCGAGATGGTGACCCAGAGCAATGCGGTGCTGGCGAAGATTGCGGCGGTCAGCGCCTCGTCGCGCCGGATGGGCCCGAGCTGTGCCCGCATCTTGCCGATCGCCTCGGGGCCGCCCATCAGCGGCTCGCTCGAGAGCTTGAAGATCACGCGCGTCAGCAACAGCCAGCCGAGGAAGAGGAAGGCGCAGCTCAGCGGCAGCGCCATCATCATCCAGCTGAGGAAGCTGGGCTCGGGGGCATCCGGAACCAGCAGCGGCAGCAGCTGCATGTAGGCCAGGTTGGGCGGCGTGCCGACCGGGGTGGCCATGCCGCCGATGTCGGCCGAGTAGGCGATGCCCAGCATCACCGCCACGCCGAGCGCCTTGACCGTCTGCTCGTCGGCGCCGCGATCTGCGACGGCCGCGAGCACCGCCAGACCGATCGGCAGCATCAGCATCACGCTCGAGGTATTGGAGATCCACATCGACAGCGCGGCGGTCGCGAACATGAAGCCCATCACGATCCGCCGCGGCGTGCTGCCCACCGTGTGCAGGATCCAAAGCGCGACCCGCTTGTGCACCTCCGAGCGCTGCAGGCCGAGCGCCATCAGAAAGCCGCCGAGGAAGAGGAAGATCGTCGACTTGCCGTAGTTCAACGAGACCTTCGAGACCGGCGCGATGCCGGCGAGCGGGATCAGCACCAGCGGCAGCAACGAGGTGATCGCGATCGGCACCGCCTCGGTCACCCACCAGATCGCCATCCACAACGCGATCCCCGCCATGCGATCGATATGCGGCTCGCTGGGGTTCCATAACAGGACCACCGCGGCGGCGCTGACCGGACCCAGCGCCAGCGCCATCCAGTGCCGGGCCCCGCCTGTTCCTTCGGCGACCGTCTCCGAATTCATGCCAGCGAGAATACCAGAGGATCGACGACCCACGAGACCCTCCTGTACAATGCGATCAATGCCCCGAATGAGTAAACAGGAGAGAAAGGAGCGCCTGCGGAAGTGGCAGGCCGCGGAGCGAACCGAGCTGGTCGACGCGATGCTGTTGACCCCCGAACAACTCGTTCGACTGCTGAACCACCTCGATGAAAAGCTGACGTCCTGCGACCATACGACAATGGTGACTGCGCGCTTCCTCGCTGTCGAAGAGCTCGAGCAAGGTCCCGTATTGGCCTGGCTGGCGAGTCATGGTGGCTACTGTGACTGTGAGGTCGCATTCAATCTCGAAGACCTCGCAAGCTCGTTCGACGAGCAGCCTGTTCCGTCGAGGCCGAAGCCCAGAAAGAAGGGTCCGCCGAGGAGTCTGAACACATCTGCGGGGTGGGATTTGACCGCATTGCCCAAACCCTGGCGCGTCGCAAATCTCCACGCGCTGGACGAGCCACTGAGATTGCAGCTGGGAAAGAAGGCCGGTTGCACAGTGGCGGTCGTGGAGTCAGCCATGCCGCCGGGCGACCGTGCGTCTCTCGATTACTGGTCGCGTCTCTGGTACTCGCGCACTGACTTGCCCGAGAAGTCGACGCTCCAGGTGGCGCACGAGATTCTCGCTATCCCAGGCCACCTGCATTCGACACTGGTCAGTACGCCCTCCTGGACGCCAGCCTACTGCTGGATCGTCCCGGATGCGCAGACCTGGCATCTCGAGATGAGATCCGAACTGTCGCGTCTACAGGGAGATCTTCCGCAAGTATCGCGTCTGATTTCGGAGCTGGCCAAGAAGAAGGACGGGTAGAGAACGGTGAGCAGCCCGCGCATCCTGTGTTACGCCAGCGGCCACGGCTACGGCCACTCGGTCCGCCTGGCCGCGCTGCTGCGCGAGCTCGACGCCGAGGTGCTGATCCGTACCGCCGCGCCGGCCTTCCTCTTCGACGAACTGCCGCGGGCGCGGGTCGAACCCGGGCCGTGCGACATCGGCCTGGTCCAGCGGGACAGCCTGCGATTCGACCTGGACCGTACGCTCGCGCGCTGGACCGAGTGGATCGAGACCTGGGACGGACGCGTCGAGGCCGAACTGGAGCTCCTGCGGCGGTTCGAACCCACGCTGGTGCTGGGCGACATTCCGCCGCTGGCCTTTGCCGTGGCCGAGCGCGCGGGGCTGCCCTCGGTCGCGCTGGGAAACTTCAGCTGGGACTGGATCTATGGCGCGTACCTGGCGACGCATCCGGGCTTCGAGGCGGTCATCGCGCACATCGCCGACCAGTATCGGCGGGCCAGCCTGCTGCTGCGACTGCCGTTCCACGGAGACATGTCCGCCTTCGGGCGCATCGTCGACATCCCGCTGATCGCGCTCGGCCCCGGCCGCAACCGGGCGATCATTCGCGAACTGCTGGCGCTGCCGGAGACGGCACAGGTCGC
>CAZMLI010000541.1:0-2752 GCA_964566865.1 uncultured Planctomycetota bacterium | reverse complement strand
CATGCCCGAAATGGGCAACTCCAGCCAGTTTTCAGCGGTCGCAGCAGGCATCGGTTTCAGGGACTCTATTATCGTACCGAGAGCAGAAACACCCGGGTTTTCTTGGCTGGCCCCGGCGTTAATTTGTCAAAAGGCGGGAAAAACAGGACAACGCGCAGCAGAACTACCACTGCTTGCCTCTTTACACAGGGGAGCCCTATCCACTACGATGTCGGAATGCCATGCGCTGGAGGGGAACTCCCAGAGATCCCTTCGAGCCAGAGTGAACCAACAGGAGAAGTACGATGGTAATGAGGACTCGGCCAAACCAGGGCGTTGTATTGCTGGTCAGCCTGGGTGTATTGCTTGTTTTGTCTGTTCTGGCGGTCAGCTTCGTCAAGCTGGCAGGCCAGGAGCGCCAGGCGAGCAACAATTACGTGCATCACGTTCGCGCCAAGTTTGCTGCCCGCAGCGGCCTGAGGATGGCCAGCGGACGACTGGTCGATCACTTTCGCACCGCTGTCGTAGGCACGCTCGACAAGAGCGCGGCGAAGTGGGTCTATGGTGACAGCGCCGCGACGCCACTCTCGACAGCCAAGGCCCCCTCCTTCGTGAAGGGCACGACGACGATCCAGGGGGAGACCGTCGGCTACTCCGGCCTGGCCTTCAACCCGCTCTACGACGGGAAATGGTTGCCGCCGTCCTATGACTCGAAGGTCGGGATCCAGTACGTACTTCGCGTGACCGACCTCAACACGCGCATCAATCTCAACGACCCCAATCCGAACATGGCCAAGATGCTGGACAATCTGGGCATCGGCATCGCGTTCTACGATTCGGTCGTCGACCCGGTCAAGGGTCTGGGCGGTACGATCGTCGGCACCCGCGACGGCAAGTTCGGCGGCAAGTTCAACAACGTCTACGACCTGATCCAGGCCGGCCTGAGCAAGTCCGCCGTCGATGTGCTGGCCAACTACGTCACGGTCCACTCCTGGCGCGACACTTCCGTGATCCGGCCCAAGGCCCAGAGCTCGGGCACCTCCGAGACCTACGTCTACGATTACCCGAAGTTCCCGGACCTGACGGTCGCCGGACGCTCGCCGATCAACATCAACACCTGCCCGAACCCCGTGCTCTACGCGATGCTGCGGGGCATCAGCGCCACCGGTTACCTCTACGGTTCGACCGGCGCCGGCGGCGGCGGCGGCAAGGGCGGCGGTGGCGGTGGCGGCGGCACCACGGGCGACACCTGGAGCTTCGCCTCACGCACGGCGGTGACCGATGCGCAGGCCAAGTCGCTGACGGCGGTGATCGACGTCCGGCGCCTCTCCAGCCCGATCAAGTCGCACTACGATCTGGCCAAGATGATCCTCAGCTCGTCATACCCCGGCTTGCTCTCGATGGTGATGGCCAACCTCAACCCGAATACGCGCTTCACCAAGTTCAACTCGGACCTGAGCTACTTCAACCACGGCATGGGCCTGACCAAGTCGGACATGCTGGACAAGACCGACCTGACCTACTGGACCACCGAGGCGGTCTTCATCTCCCACGGCTACTTCCAGATCGAGAGCCTCGGACGCATCATCGGCAAGACCGGCCACGTGCTGGCGCGCCACAAGATCGCGCAGATCGTCAAGGTCTTCGATGTGATCAAGCACACGACACAGCGTGACTTCGAGAGCAACAGAACCGCTCACACGCTGACCAAGAGCTACCCGGAGAACCTGGCGGACCAGGGCATGGCGGCCTCCTTGGCATCCAGGCTCGACGGTCAGATCGCGCTGAACGACGTCACCACGCTGCGCGCAGGCAACCGCTGGTGGATCAACCACGATGACACCTTCTTCGGCCCCGAATCGCATCGCTGGTACTACACCGATTTCGGCAAGACCGGGACCAACGAACCGTACGAGAACCTGCCGGTCGACGGCAAGCAGTCGCCCGCGACCCGCACGATTCTGGGCGAGGATCGCGCCGCATCGACGCGGACCAGCGCGCTGGCCAGTAACTTGCATCCGGACGGCCAGTTCATGGGCGAGCGGATTGGCAAGCGCTTCAACATGTACGGCGTGGCGGTTCCCGCGACCGGCAAGTCCACCCGCGAGCCGGATGTCGGCACGCAGGAGTACTGGTTCAAGCCGGACCTGCGCGGACGCGACCTGGCGGGCGCCGTCAAGGCTCTCTTCTTCTCGATGATGTACGGCAAGAACTGCCCGATTCCGGCATCGGCCGGAACCTACATCGAGATGTACTGGTACCTGCTCTTGCCCGGCGCGCTCAACGGCGGCGGCTGGGACCGTACAGTCAAGCTCTATACCGGCCATACGATCAAGAGCACGGCGCGCAAGTCGATGGACACGCCAACCCACCCCTACAAGGACCCGTACTTCTTCTACACCTCTCCGGGCATCAAGGGCTACTCGGGGCATGTCTGGAACCACGTTCGCCTGACCTGGAGTAGCTGGGTCAATTACGAGGTCTGGCTCAACGGCAAGAAGGTCGCCGTCGCGACGGCCACCTTCTACCCGAAACCCCCCTACAGCATCTCCTGGGCCGAGACGGGCTACTTCGACATCCTCGAGATGGCCAACTTCTTCTGGTTGCGGAATGGTTCGTTCTACGACTATCGCTCCAGCGGGACACTCGACGGCGTGCGCACCAATCTCACCGTCTTGACCGGCATCCCGGATCGTTATCCCACCTCGGTCGGTGGCAGCAAGTTCCGCGGGCGCTTCAAGTGGAGCAGCTCGGGCCTGGGCAGCTTCGAAGC
>CAZMLI010000540.1:0-2761 GCA_964566865.1 uncultured Planctomycetota bacterium | reverse complement strand
TCGGGCCAGGGATAGACCTGCTCCAATCGGCCGTGCTTGCACTTGATGTCGCGGATCGAGCCGATCTCCTTGGCGGGGACGCCGGCGACGACCATCTCGGGCGCCACGTCGCGGGTCACCAGCGCGTGGGCGCCGACGAGGCTGTGGCGCCCGACTCGCACGCCGGGCATCACCACGGCGCTGGCGCAGACCGCTGCGTAAGCCTCCAGCGTAGGGCCCTGGATGCAGGTCTCTGACGGCGGATGCGGGTCGTTGGTCAGCACGACCGAGGGGAACAGCCAGACGTAGTCCTCGAGCGTCGAGGTCCCGGCGACGAAGACGTTGCTGTGCAGACGACAATAGTCGCCGATCGTGCAGTCTCCCTGGATATCGCTGGAGGTGCCCACCCTGACCTCGATCCCGATCCGGGACTGCTCGCGGATGGTCACCCGATGACCCGTCTGCAGCCCGTCGCCCAGCGTCGAACCGGCGTAGATCACCGAGTGGCTGCGGATCAGCGAGTTGCGCCCGAGGATCAGCGGCGGATTCTGATAGTCGTCCTGCGAGTAGTAGGCTGCGAGCGGCTCGCCGATGATGCAATGCGGGCCGATGAAAGTGCCGTCCCCGATCACGGCGTTGTCGTAGACGATGCTGTATTCGCCGATGGTCACCTTCTCGCCGATGGTCGCGCTCGCAGCAATGCGTGCGCTCGCCGCAATCCGACACCTTCGTTCCCGCAAGGTCATGCGATCGTCCTCTTCGTGGGCGCTTTGCGCCGGGAATCAATCCAGACTTGCTTTCAGCCTTGGGCAGCCGTTACTTTACAGCATGAAGGTACCGTTTCTCGACGTCGGGTCAACCTACCGCGAGCTGGCGGGTGAGATCGACGAGGCTGTCAGCCGCGTATTGAACAGCGGCTGGTACCTGTTCGGCAACGAACTCGAGGCGTTCGAACAATCCTTCGCCCGATTCATCGGAGTCCCCCACTGCATCGGCGTCGCCAGCGGACTCGACGCCATCACGCTGATCCTGCGTGCGCTGCCGGTCGGCCCGGGAGATGAAGTGATCGTGCCCAGCAACACCTGCATTGCCACCTGGATGGCAGTCAGCCGCACGGGCGCGACCCTGGTGCCGGTGGAGCCGAGACCGGCCACCTGCAACATCGACCCCCAGCGGATCGAGGCTGCCATCTCGCCACGCACGCGGGTGATCCTGCCGGTGCATCTGTACGGCCAGGCGGCCGACATGGATCCGATCCTGGAGATCGCGCAGCGCCACGGGCTGGCGGTGGTCGAGGACGCGGCCCAGGCGCATGGCGCACGCTACAAGGGCGTGCGCTGCGGCGGACTGGCGCGTGCGGCTGGTTTCAGCTTCTACCCGGCCAAGAACCTGGGCGCCTTTGGCGACGGCGGCGCGATCACGACCCACGACGACGACCTGGCAAGGCAACTTCGGCTGTTGCGCAACTACGGCTCGCCGGTCAGAAACGAGCATCAGATCCTCGGCACCAACAGCCGCCTGAGCGAGCTCCAGGCCGCCGTCCTGAGCGTCAAGCTGCGTCAACTGGAGGCCTGGAATCAGCAGCGCAGCGCCATTGCCACGCGCTATCGGGAGGCGTTCGCCAAGAGCAGCTTGCAGTTGATCGACGTGCCCGACTGGGCCCTGCCGGTCTGGCATCTGTTCGTGGTCCGGACCCCCCAGCGCGACGCGCTCGCGGCGCATCTCGCCGAGCGCGGAATCGGCACGCTGATCCACTACTCCATCGCACCTCACCTGCAGCCAGCCTACCGCGAACTGGGCCTGGCCGAGGGCGCGCTGCCGATCTCGGAGGCGATCCATCGCGAGGTGCTGAGCCTGCCGAACTCACCACATTTGCAGGACAACGAGGTCGCTGCGGTGATCGAAGCGGTCCTCGAATTCCAGCAGTGACCGCTCCGCTGGTCACGGTCGCGGTGCCGGTCTACAATCACGCGCCCTACATCGAGCAGTGCCTCGACAGCATCCTGGCCAGCTCACACCCCGAGCTGGAGCTGATCATCATCGACGACGCCTCCCCCGACGACTCCGCCGCGATCGTCGGGGCCTGGCTCGACAAGCAATCGCGGCCGAACCTGACCTTCGTCCAGCACCGCCAGAATTGCGGCGTGGTCTCGACGCTCAACGAGGCGGCAAGGCTGGCGCGCGGCGAGTTCTTCTGCCCGCTGGCCTCCGACGACCTGATGTTGCCGGACGGCATTCGCGACCGGGTCGCCTACCTGGTGCAGCATCCCGAAAAACTGGCCGTCTTCGCGGACTGCCAGGTGATCGATGAGACGGGCAGCCCGCTGCACCAGAGCGCGATCGAAGAACTGTTTGCCGAGGCCGGCATGCGCAAGTCGCTGCTGGCCTGGGACGATCTGATCCCCTACCAGATCGTCTTCTCCTGGGCCGTGGCGGGCCCGGTCTTCATGTGTCGCCGGCAGATGTGGGAGATCGTCGGCCCGTATGACGAGCAGCTCTGGGTCGAGGACTGGGACATGTACCTGCGACTCGCGGCGCGGGGCGCTCTGGGCTTCGTCGACGCCACTGTGGCAAAGTATCGGGTGCACGGCCAGAGCATGACTGGCGGCAGTCGGCAGCGGACCCTGGAGGTCATCGCGCAGACCGCCCGCAAGCACGCCGCGCAATTCCGCGGGATCCAGCGACTGCGGCTACTGGCGACCTACTACCACCACCGGGGCGCAAAATCCCGCTTCAGACGCACGCTGGACCGGCTGCTCAAGCGCCTGCTGACCGACTATAC
>CAZMLI010000539.1:0-2773 GCA_964566865.1 uncultured Planctomycetota bacterium | reverse complement strand
TCCGAGTACTTGGTCCAGAGCGTCAGGTTGATCGTCGCCACGTCGATCTGCCGCGCGAGCGAGTAGGTCACCTTCCACTTGTTGGCGACGGGGAAATCGCCACTCGGCTTGGTCTTGACCACGACGCCCTTGGCGTCCTTGACCTCGAAGGCGGCGATCGGGTTCCAGCCGGCGGCGAACTCGAACTCGAAGGTGATCGAGAGCTTGTCGCCGTCCTTGGCGATCTTGGTCAGGCTCAGGTTCAGCTTGCCGACGGTCATCTTGCTGCCGGCCTTGATCTGGAAATCCTTCTTCTCGAACGCCTTCTTTTCCAGGCCTACCCAGAGGACGAGGTTGCCTTCGGCGGAGACCTTGCCGGCGCCCTTGCCCGGCACCTTTTTCGAGGTGATGTCGACGATCACGGCCTTGCCGTCCTTGCTGATCTCCGGGTAGCCGTAGAACTGGGTCTCGCCGGCAGCAACCACTGCGCCGGCCTGCTTGCTGCCCAGGTCCAGGCCCTTGTCGTCGGTGAACTTGCTCAGCTGGCTGGCCAGCGCGTCAAAGTGCAGGATGCGTCCCTTCGGCACGACCAGCAGCATCGCGATCCGTGTCCCCTTCGACCTGCGCAGCGGCTGGAGATACTCGCTCCACTTCTTCGAATCCTTGCCGTAGCCGGTGCCGATGATCTGGATGCCGCAGGGGCGGACCGTCGGGGCAGGCTCCTTGCTCTCCTGCGCCAGGCTGGGGACGGTGATGCCGGCCGTCAGCGCCAATATGATGAAGATTCGCCACATGTGTCAGGCACTCCTGCTGAGTTGTTTTTCTCCCAAGACCGGGAGTCTATCCAAGAATGGGGGGCCGACAAGCCTCAACTGGCGGCGGAGGTGGCCAGCCGCGCGGGATCGAAGGCGCAATGGGCCGTTCCGGGCCCCTCCTGCAGCAGTCTGGCTGCGAGCGCCCCGACGCCGTAGCTGGTGGTCACGCCGTGGCCTGCGAGCGCGGCCACCCAGAAGAAGCCCGCGTCCAGCGGATCCCAGCCGATGACGAACCGGCCGTCCTCGGAGAAGGTGCGCAGGCCAGCCCAGAAGCGATTGACCGGCAGGTCGGCCAGACGCGGCAAGAAACGCGCCAGCTTGTCGCCGAGCAGTTGCAGGACCTCCGAGTCGGTCGCTGGCAGGCAGGGTTCGCTGACTGACTGGTCGCAGGCGCTGAGCAGCAGGCCAGACGACTCGGGCCTGAAGTAGAGCCCGTTGGAGACGTCCCAGACGAAGGGCCAGTCGGGCACGGCCCAGTCCAGCGGCCCGCTGTAGATCAGGTGCCTGCGATAGGGGGTCAGCGGCAGGTCGGACGCGCCCGCGAGCCGCGCCACCCGAGTCGCCCAGGCGCCGCTGGCGTTGACCAGCACGTCCACCTGACTGGCGCCAATCTGCCAGCCGCTGGGCCTGCGCTCGATCTGGTCGACGCGGAAGTCCGTCCGCAGCTCGGCCCCGCGTGCGATGGCCTGGGTCAAGTAATGCTGCAGCAGGCCGGCCACGTCGACCACGCCGTCGCCCGGACACTCGACCGCCAGCTCGAACGGGTTGCCGTCCACCACGGGCACGCGCTCGAGCACCTCCGCGCGGTCGAGCAAGCGCACGTCGAGACCGGCCGCCTGGGCCACCTCGGCGTCGCGTGTCAGGCTCCGGGCCGTCTCGCCGGCGCCGAGCAAGAGCGATCCATGGGGGTCGAACTGGATCCCCGCGCGCCGCCCCTCGCCGTGCAAGAAGGCTGCGCCCTGATGCGCCAGCAGCTGGATCTCGGGATCGGGTACGACCTGGCGAATCATCGCCGCGTTCTGGCCCGAGGCATGCATGCCAGCGGTCCGTTCTTGCTCGAAGATCAGCACGTCGCGGGCGCCTTGCCGCGTCAGATGATAGGCCGTTGCGGCGCCCGCGAGCCCCGCGCCGACCACGCCGTAGCGGGTCATGCTAGCACCTGTGATTGAAGTAGAATCCTGCGGGAGCCCGAGTTTACCGTAAGATGCCGGGGTGTCTAGCCAAGTGCTGCCGGATCGCCTGACCCCGGGTTTGAGGGCTGTTTTTATCGGCATCAACCCGGGAATCCGTTCGGCGCAGACCGGACATCACTATGCCGGCCGGGGCAATCGTTTCTGGCGTTTGCTGCAGGAGTCGGGCTTGATCGACCGGCCGCTCGAAGCGGTGCAAGATGACCTGCTACCCGAGCTGGGCTTCGGCCTGACCAACCTGGTCGATCGCGAGACCCCCGGGGTGGCCGAGCTGTCCGGGACGGAGCTGGCCGATGGCGGCGTGGGACTGGAAGCGAAGCTCGCGCGCTTCAAGCCGGAGTGGGCTGTCTTCGTCGGACTGACCGTCTATCGCGCGGCCTTCGCGCATCGCGGCAAGCTGGACTGTGGCACCCAGCCGCGCATTCTGGGGGATACCCGCTGCTGGGTGCTGCCCAATCCCAGCGGGCGCAATACGCACTACACGCACGAGGCAATGCGGCTGCAGTACGCGGCGCTGGCCGAGCGGCTGGCCCGGCCGCGGTTCGTGCTGCTGACCCATCACAGCGAACCAGTGCACCACGATCTGCTGCTGGAGCGGGCCGACTGCTGCTGGACCTGGCGGCTGACGGCGCCGCCGGACCAGGCGCACGAAGCGACGCGCATCGACGACCATCGCAAGCACTACCTGACCTACGAAGGCGATATCTCGGGCGGCCGCGGCCGGGTGGAGCGGATCGACCGCGGGACCTACAGCCTGCGCGAAGATGGCTGCGCGCTGCTCGACGGCCT
>CAZMLI010000538.1:1046-2798 GCA_964566865.1 uncultured Planctomycetota bacterium | reverse complement strand
GGGGCTGTTCAGTAAAGTGTGTCATAAGAATAATATAAACATTAACTTATGACAATAATGAAATCAGAAAAAAAAACCAAAGAAGAATTAACAAAGCTTTTCGAAGAGGCTTTAGAATCTTTAAAATCAGGAAAAACTTTAGAGGGTAAAGATGGTGCCGTGACTCCCTTGTTAAAGCGTCTTTTAGAAGCGAGTATGGAAGGTGAGATGGAAGCTCATTTATCAGAAAACCGTCCTAATCGCAGAAATGGTAAGGGGAAAAAGAAAGTTAAAACAAGTTTTGGAGACGTTTCAATCAATACACCTAGAGATCGGGAGGGCACTTATTCTCCAGAGTTAATTCCAAAGCGAAAAAGAACTTTAGGGCTTAGTTTAGAGAATAAAATACTCAGTCTTTATTCTTTAGGGATGAGTTATAGAGATATTTCAAATCACATAGAGGAGATGTATGGAATGGATATTTCTCCAGCTCAAATAACTGCTATAACCGATAAGATTTGGCCTGAGATAGAAGAATGGAGGAGCAGACCGATAGATGATGTGTATCCCTTTGTTTGGCTAGACGCACTATTTTATAAAGTCAAGCAAGATGGTCAAATAAAGAGCATGGCTGCATATATGATTCTTGGAATGAATCTCGAGGGTGAAAAGGAACTTTTAGGCATTTACCTGGCAGAAACAGAAAGCGCTAAGTTTTGGATGCATGTATTATCGGATCTCCAATCCAGGGGGTTAAAAGATATTATTATAGCATGTATAGATAATCTAACTGGCTTTAAAGATGCTATTGGTGTAATCTTCCCTAATACAGACGTTCAACTTTGTATTGTACATCAAATACGCAATTCAATGAAGTACGTTCCTTGGACTGATGAAAGAGCCGTAATACGAGATATGAAAGAAATTTACAAAGCAAGTAATTTAGAACGAGCAGAGCAGGCTCTTGTAAAATTTGAAGACAGTTGGGTAAAGAAATATCCAGCCATGATTAAGTCTTGGAAGAACAATTGGGAAGGGTTATCAACCTTTTATAACTACCACCTAGACATAAGACATATAATGTACACAACAAATTCCATTGAAGGATTTAATAGACAAATAAGAAAGGCCACCAAAACTAAAGGTTCACTACCTTCAGAAAGAGCTTTATACAAATTACTATATTTAGTGAGTCTAAATGTTAAGAAAAGATGGTCAAAACCTCGTTCCTGGACTAGAGTTATCGGTATTATGGCTATTACTCATCCAGAAAGACTTGGAATAAAGTAATGACACACTTAATTGAACATATCCTATAACCAATCTTCGGGATTTAGCACAAATTTCTCTTCAACCGGATTGCGATGGATATAATTAATTTTTTCCCAAACGAACTTCTCACTATACAATTCAATCGCATGACTACCTGCTTGCCACAATTTAAAATTCTTATGTTTTGAACTATCAGAAGCCGATAATGCAAATAAGTTAAACATCCATTCTCTTCGACTTTCTGGTTGATTTTGTATTTGAGTTAAAAGTTGCTTCGACGTAAATTTTTTGAAATCCCGAATCACGTCTTTTAGTTCAAAATTATCTTGGGTATTAACTATTAAGTGCAAATGATTTGTCATCAAGCAATAGGCATATACATTCAGCCCTTTATTTTTAATACAATACTTCAGGGATTCAATTATGACATTTTTGTGGTTCTTTCGAGTGAAAACATCTATCCAATTGACAACGGTTAGGGTTAAATAATACGAACCGTTT
>CAZMLI010000538.1:0-1036 GCA_964566865.1 uncultured Planctomycetota bacterium | reverse complement strand
ACTTTAATTGTATGTTTTAGACCTGCTCTGATGCCGCAAATCTAATTATTTTTTAGCATGCCGATTGGGATTATAAATCCCTTTTATTTGGTTTAAACGCAGGATTGCATCTGCCCGCCGAAATGAAATGTAGGAGGGAATCCTGCGAAGCTGAGAATATACTACCTCAACAGAATCGAAAAAGGAAAGAACAAAACAAGTACTCTTAACATCATTAGAAATAAACTAGTCGCTAGAATCTTTGCTGTTATTGAGAGAAAAACACCTTACGTTGACGTTTTAAAATATGCGACCTAAAGATATTTTATAAAAAAAACCGATTGCTTATTTGCTTTTACCATAGAATACAGGCAGGTTTGACGCATGAGCGTGGGAAATGTAGTTTATATGTAGATCCAAATACACTAAAGTCCGTAAATCAACAACCTTTATTGTAAGAACATTGCGTTACACCTAACTACCGGCCAGGCAGGAACGCAAAATGAAGGCCAGGCTGGTTACGGTCTGCTAAACGAGGACAATCGGGAATGCCTTACAACCCTTCTTTTCTGTTGTGTTTGCACGTTGGTCGCAGCAGCACGGCTACTGCGAAACTGGTTTTACTAACTTTTTCGTTCCAGTGCCTACGACCCATGGCTCAATTACTCTTTGCCAGTTCTAATATATTCTAATTGCTTAGCAGAACCTTGATAGACGCAATTATTTACAAATAATTTCCCATCTTGATCTAATAGAATTGTATCACTTGTGCTGTCCTTAAAAGTTAAGAACAATAAGGTTCTGGCATCTATTGATTTGCTGTCTCTTAATTGTTTGCCAAAGCACAATCTCCAGGCAGTTTCCGGAAATATTATTAGACTATCGCATCTTTTATTATTTGGATCATTATTAGTTTTAAGACGGTAGAACTCATTAGCGTACTCATCTCTGACAAATGAAAGGAATGTATGTCTATTTTGAATTGCCGTAGCTGTCATAAATTCATGTGATAAGATAAATACCTTCATCTGTAATATGTTGCCAACACACGAATCAC
>CAZMLI010000537.1:0-2809 GCA_964566865.1 uncultured Planctomycetota bacterium | reverse complement strand
ATCCCCATCCCGCAACAGCAAATAAGTATGGGTCGCGGGCGGGCCGAATGCAAATGGCCAGGCCCCGCGGTCCTCGCCGAGCGACCTTGCTTTTGTGAACAGGCGACAGGGAACTGGGAACTGGCGATTTGAATTTGAAATGGCCCAAATTCAGCTCGAGCGGGCTGTTCCCTGTTCCCTGTAGCCTGTTCTCTGTTCCCTGTAGCCTGTTAACTTTGCAGGATGAGGGCTACCGGCGCGAAGCGATGTCTCTGAAATCTGTGTTCCTTCCGTTGGCACACCTGAGCGAAGTGGATACCCCAGACTGAACAGTTCAACTGCTGTTCAGGAAAGCAGGAAGGCAGGAGGGCAGGAAGGCGCCTGCGTCGCCGGGAGGGAGCGATTGGATCCTGTCTTTGCCTGGCAGCGAAGCGGGCTGGCTTCCTGCCTTTCCTGCCTTCCTGCCTTCCTGCCTTCCTCAGAGGCAGTTTCGTGCCTGATAATTCGCTACGCGAAATATCAGACAGAGCCTAGAATCTGCGTCATGCCACTCGACCGAGACCTGAAGTCGTTGCAGGAGGTCAGAGACCTGCTGCAGCGGGCGCATGACGCCCAGAAGATCTACCGCGGCTTTTCACAGGAGCGGGTGGATCGCATTTGCGAGGCGATGGTCGATGCCGGCTGGCAGAACTCGCGCTATCTGGCGGAGCTGGCCTGCGAGGAGACCGGTATGGGTCGGCCGGACAGCAAGCACCTGAAGAACTTCGTCGGGACCCGGCTGACCTGGCAGGATATCAAGGACCTCAAGACCTGCGGCGTCGTGGCGCGCAACGAAGAGACGCAGGTCTATGAACTGGCCAACCCGTACGGCGTGGTCGCCGCGATCATTCCGACGACCAACCCGACCTCGACGGCGATGTTCAAGATCCTGATCTCGCTCAAGACGCGCAACGGAATCGTCATCTCGCCGCACCCGCGCGCGGTGCGCTGTGTGCAGGAGAGCGCGCGGGTGATGGCCCAGGCAGCGGTGCGGGCGGGCGCCCCCGAGGGGCTGATCCAGACCATGACCACCGTGACCTTGCAGGGGACCCAGCATCTGATGGGCCATCCGCTGACCGATGTGATCGTCGCCACCGGCGGCAGCCAGCTGGTCACGGCGGCCTACAGCGCGGGCAATCCGGCCTATGGCGTGGGGCCGGGCAACGTGCCGGTCTTCATTCATGAGTCGGCCGACCGGGCCCATGCGGTGGCGGCGATCACGGTCAGTCAGACCTTCGACAATGGCACGATCTGCTCTTCGGAGCAGTCGATCGTTTGTGATGAGTCGATCGCCGACGAGGTGCTCGAGCTGTTCCGTCAGCAGGGCAGCCACGTCTGCAATGCCGAGCAGACCCGGCTGCTCGAGCAAGTCTGCGTGCGCAACCACATGATGAATCCGGACATCGTCGGCCAGTACCCGCGCGATATCGCGAGCAAGGCCGGATTCGAGGTCCCGCACGAGACCAAGGTGCTGATCGTGCCCTACAAGGGCGTGGGCCACGACTACCCGCTGTCCTGCGAGATCCTGACCCCGCTGCTGACCTTCTACGCCGAGAATGGCGCGGAGGCCTGCCGCGAGCGCTGCCTGGAGATCTTGCGTGATGACGGCCTGGGTCACAGCTTCGGTATTCACGCCACCGACCAGCAGGTGATCTGGCGTTATGCCGAGGAGATGCCGGTCTTCCGCTTCCATGTCAACGCGCCGACGACCCAGGCCTCGGTGGGCTATGCGGTCAAGATCGAGCCGTCGATGACCCTGGGTTGCGGAGCGCCCGGCAAGAACATCAGCGGCGACAACATCACCGCGCGGCACCTGATGCAGATCAAGCGGGTCGGCTTCCTCGATCCGGCCTTCGACGCGGAGCATATCCTGCCGACTTACGGGGGCGCCGCCCCGTCAGCCCGTGCCTCGGTCGGGCCGGTCGCGAAGGAGCAGGACGGCAAGTTTCCGATCAACAATACGATCAAACCGCCCGTCAGGCCCTACCTGATGGACAAGCAGAACCCGCGCCCCCCCAAGTAGTGGCACACCAGGGGTTGTGTCAGGCAGCCCGCCTGGCCCTTGTATCTAGTGCCTCGTCGTCGTTGACTTCCAAAATCTCAGCGCTCTGGTAGGATGGCCGCAACAGGCCCGAGCCGAGACCGCCAGGGGGTAGGATGTCCACGATGAATGATGTTAGTGCCGATATCCGTCTAGAGCTGCTACCCGAAGATGCGCGTCGTGAGCTGCCCGGCGACACCTCCAGTCTCGGGTTCGGCAAGTTGCTCACCAACCACATGTTCTGCATGGACTACAAGGCAGGACAGGGCTGGCACGACGCCCGCATCGTACCCTACGCTCCGTTTCAGCTCGATCCCGCCGCGCTCGTGCTGCACTACGCCCAGACGATCTTCGAGGGAATGAAGGCGTTCGGCGGCCCAGGCGACGACGTGATCCTGTTCCGGCCGGACCAGAACGCCGCCCGTTTCCAGCGCTCGGCGGAGCGCATGTGCATTGCGCCGGTGCCGGTCGAGCAGTTTCTGCAGGCCGTGACCGAGGTGGTCAAGCAGGAGCGGGCCTGGGTCCCGCGCGATCCCGGCACGGCGCTCTACATTCGGCCCACGCTGATCGCCACCGAACCGGGCCTGGGCGTACGTCCGGCTTCCGAGTATCTGTTCTATGTCCTGCTGAGTCCGGTGGGACCCTATTTTCCCGAGGGTTTCGGCCCGATCGAGCTACTGGTCAGCGATGCACATGTGCGGGCCGTCAAGGGCGGGGTCGGCGAGGCCAAGACCGGCGGCAACTACGCGG
>CAZMLI010000536.1:0-2810 GCA_964566865.1 uncultured Planctomycetota bacterium | reverse complement strand
AGCTGCCGCGGCTCTGGTCGATCGATCTGCGCGGCTGCCGGCAACTGCTCGATCTGAGGCCGATCGAAAAGCTCGCGGCGCTGAGGTTGATCCGGCTGGACAAGTAGGGCGCCCCTGCAAGCTGAGCACTCTGGGATATCTACTCCGCTCGGGTAGCCACCACTGAAAGCTTCGCTTGCTCCTGTAGCCTAGCTCTTGTTAACAGGCGACAGGGAACTGGGAACTGGCGATTTGAAATTAGAAATGGCCCGTCCAATATCGCACATCAGCATTCCCAGTTTCTCTTCCCTGTTCCCTGTTCTCTGTAGCCTGTTGAATTTGCAGGATGAGGGCTACCCGTGCGTTGGTCCGACCAAGGTCGGTCGCGCCGCTAGCGTGGGTGAACGTACGGCTTCCACTCGTCGCCGTAGGGGTCGATCCTGTCGACGGACTGGCCGTTGGCGTCAACCACCTCACCGCCCGAATTGAACCAGCGAATGATCCCGCCATCGAGATTCCAGACCTTGCGCCCGAGGCGCTTCTCCAGCGCGACGGCGGCGTGGCCCGAGCGGTAGCCGGCGGTGCAGTAGGCCACGATCAGCGCCTCTTTCGGCAGGTCCAGCGCCAGCGTCTCGACGTCGTCAGGATGGACTGGCCGCGCGCCGCGAAGCGTGCTGACTTGCTGTTCTCGTTTCTCGCGGATGTCGAGCAAGATCAATGGCTGGCCGGCCTGCAGCCGCTGCTGGAGCCGGGCGACGCTGATCTGCCTGGCGCCGGTCTGTTGATTGTATCCGTCGACCAGCTTGCGATAGGCGTCGTTGATGGCTGCCCGATCTCCGGGCGGCGGGTCCGGCTGGCGGCTCTGACAGGCTGCGCAGAGCAGCAGCAGCGTCAGCGCCAGGCCAGATCTCATTCCGGCAGCGCTGCCTGGATTGCCTGCAGCGCATCGATCACGTCCAGCGCGCTGGCGGGTCGCGCCTGCCGCTTGGCGGACAGCAACTTGTCGATCAGCGAGTCGAGCGCCGGTGGGGCGTCGGGCAGTGCTTCGCAGAGCTGCATCGGCGGCTGCGTCGTCTTGCGCGTCAGCATCTCGCTGAGCGTGCCGGAGGTATCGAACGGGTAGCGGTTGGTCAGCAGCCGGAACAGCAGCATGCCCAGCGCGTAGAGGTCGGCCCGCTGGTCGACCGAGCTGGGGTCGACGATCTGCTCGGTCGCCATGAACAGCGGCGTGCCCAGCAGCGGCGGGCTGCCGGTCATGCGCATCGCGGAGCGTTCCAGCGCGCGGGCGAGGCCGTAGTCGATGATCATCGGACGGCCGGTGACGGTGAGCAGGATGTTGGATGGTGTGAGATCTCGGTGAACCACGCCCTTGTTGTGGGCGTAGGCCAGCGCCTGGCAGAGCTGGATCGTCCAGGTCAGGCTGGTTGTCAGATCCGGGACCCCTTCGACCTGCAGGTGCAGCTCCAGGTCGACCCCCTCGATGTACTCCAGCGCCAGGTAGAACAGCGGACCTGCGTGGCCGACGTCCAGGCAGCGGATGATGCCGGGATGGTAGAGCGAGGCGCAGATTCGGGCCTCTTCGATGAAGCGATCGGCCAGCGTCTCGTGCGTGCGGGCCGGGCGCATCAGCCGGAGCGCGACCCACTGCTCGGTGCGCTCGTCCCAGGCCTTGTAAGCGATCCCGATGGGCTGTGCAGCCAGCTCCTCATGCAGCACGAACGGGCCGATGCGCTTGCGTCCGAGGGTGATCTTGGGGATGCCCAGCGCGAACCCTTCGGGTGGTTTATCCTTGCGGCCGACCCGCGTGTCAGATCCGGTGAATGCCTCCAGGAAGGTGCTCGAGAGGGCCTGGTCCTCGCCAAGGGCCGAACGCGCATCGTCTGACTCTGGGGTGTGCAGATAGGTGCAGACCGGGCATAGCACTTTGTCGCCGTCGAAGGCGCAGGACTCGGGCTCGTCGATCCTCGACCCGCAAGCGCTGCAGTTCAGTGAACTCATTGCGCCGATTCTAACGTCATTGTCGGGTACCTGGCCACTTGCAAAAGGTCGGGGATCACAGAGAATGCCGGGCCTATGACCGATCAGCAGAGCATCATCGTGCTGGGCGCCACGGGCGGCCTGGCCTCGTCCAGCCTGAAGAGGCTGGCTTCGCAGGGCACGCACCTGGTCTTGCACGGACGCAACGAGCAGCGGCTGGCGGAACTGGCGCAAGAGCTGCAGGGCGTCGAGGTGGCGACGGTGGCCAGCGAGATCCAGGACCCGGAGCTGGCCGAACGACTCTGGCAGGCCGCGACAGATCTGCCCGGAAATCCCGCGGCGCTGGTCTGCCTGGTCGGCGTGCCCCTGCGGCTCGCGCCCGAGGACTGGACCGCCGCCGCGCTGGCGGAGGTCTTCGCAATCAACACCGCGGCGCCACTGCTGCTGGCCCGCCGGTTCTGCCTGCAGATGCGCGAGGCCGACCGCACGGGCAATGTCGTGCTGTTCTCGACGATGCAGGCGCGCTATCCGTTCGAGGGCAGCCTGCCCTACGCCGCCAGCAAGGCGGCGCTCGAGCGCGGCGTCGAGATCCTGGCCAAGGAGTTCGGGGATGCGCCGGTGATGCGGATCAACGCCATCGCGCCCGGCGTCAACGAGGCCGGCATGGCGCTGGCCAGCATCCAGAAGGGCAAGTACCAGCCCTACCTGGATGCACAGACGGTGCCCAGGTTCGGTCATCCCGACGACGTGGCCGGCGCCCTGGATTTCCTGCTGACCCCGGATCTCTACATGACCGGCCAGACCCTGCTGCTGGACGGCGGTTTGACCTTGCGTAGAGATATGATGAACAGCTA
>CAZMLI010000535.1:0-2834 GCA_964566865.1 uncultured Planctomycetota bacterium | reverse complement strand
CTTGTCGAAGGCGCAGATGTAGCTCAGCACCAGATAGAACATCTCGACGCCCGGCGTCCGACCGTACTTGCGAATCCCGGCTCGGCACAGTTTGCGTGCGGTCTGGCTGTTGCGCAGCGACATGGCCTGCAGCACCGTTACCAGATCGTCGTTGAGACCACCGACATGACCCTCCTGGGCCTTGAGCACGTCGATCACCTGACGCCAGAGCGCTCGCTCCTCCGACTCCGGCATCACCCGGAAGCCGTGCTTCTTGTGTAATCTGGCCATCAGCGCATCTTCCAGCGCCAGCCGCCCCAGGCCTAGCTGGACCCATCTGTCGTGGGGGTTCAGCTTGAACGCGCGTTCGAGTGCTGGCCGGGCGCGCAGTGGCTTGCCGATGACGGACCAGCCGACGCCGAGCGCCGACCAGACCTCGGCGCTGCGCGAACCGTCGGCGGTCATTTGCTCCAGCCCCAGAACGTCCGCCTCCAGCCCCGCGAGCTGCTTGCGAATGTCGACATGCGCCAGATAAAAGCTGGTCCGTGCATCCTGGATCTTCATCTTGACGCCGCGCAGCACCGGCCGCAGCTTGCGGTAGGCCTGACTGGCCTGCTTCTCGGAAGCCTGCGCCCGATCCCGTCGATCGATCGCGATCCGGCACGCATTGGCCAGCTTCTCCAGCCGAGCATCGTCACCGATATCCAGTCCTCGGCGACACAGCGCCAGCGCGCCATCCCAGTCCTGCTTGGCCGCCGCCGACCGGGCATGGGTGTGGAGCTGCTCGATCCGGGCCCTCTGCGATCGCATCCGCCCGACTCCAGCAACGCCGACCAGCAGACAGACCAGCAAGACGGCGCCAAAGCCCCACCGCGGATTCCGCCGCAGTCGCCGAGCGATCCGCGTCAGCCGCGAATCGGGGGCTGCCTGCACGCTGTCGCCCATCTGCCAGCGGCGGATCTCGTCATGCAACGCGCCGGCATCCGGATACCGGTCCTCGCCTCTCTTGCGCAATGCCTTCATGCAAATCGCAGACAGTGCGGACGGCACCGGATGCAACATCGGCGACTGGTCGGGCGCCCCGGGCTCGTACTCCAGCACCTCCACGCGCAACGCCCCCATTCCCCCCGCCTCGAAGGGTCGCAGGCCGGTCAAGAGCTCGTAGAGGATCACGCCCAGCGCCCAGACATCGGTCTGTGGCGCGAGCTCGTCACGTTGACCGAGAATCTGCTCGGGCGCCATGTAGACGGCCGTGCCGATGACCGCCTCGGTGGAAGTCAGCCGCGTGTCGGCGTCGGCCTGTTCGGATCGCGCCAGCCCGAAGTCGGTGACGATCGCCCGCCCCGCCTCGTCGACCAGGATGTTCTCCGGTTTGAGGTCTCGATGCAGGATCCCGGCGTCGTGCGCAGAGGCCATCGCGTCGGTCACCTGCTCGAAGAGGCTGATCTTCTCCTCCAGCGACCGGGTGCGGATCGCATCGCGCAGCGTGGTGCCGCGAATCAGATCCATCACGATATAGTGCTCTGGATCGCTGGCCGCCCCGGACACGCAGGCCTGGCCGATCTCATGAATCCGGATGATGTGCGGATGCGCCAGCCGCGCGGCCAGCTCCGCCTCGCGCTGGAATCGCTGCAGATGCTCGCCATCTTCCCGGCCGTCCAGCAGCACCTTGATAGCGACCGTGCGCGACAATTCGGGGTCATGCGCCTCGAAGACGATGCCCATCGCGCCGCTGGCAATCTCGCGCAACAGTCGATACTTGCCCAGCTGGTCCCCTGCCGCCGGCAGTCTTCCGCTTGGGATTATCGACTCCCAGTCCATCTCAATGCTGTCGGGATCGAAGTCGTGCATGTGGCCTGGCCTACCAGGCGAGAGGATACTGTGTCCAATCCAACAGAGCCATTACAACGACCGGAAGCCAGAGGCGACGGCCGCGCTGCGGCAGGCGATGCGCCGCACACCAGACAGCTTCAAGCGCCGGATCAGAGCGGAGATCAGGAAGTACGAGCAGCAACGGTGAGCCATCAGAACCTCGCCATTGCTGGCATCCTGCTCATCGCACTCGTCGTCACGCTGCTGGCCACCATCCGCACGACAAGATCTGATCCATGGGCGGAGATTGATCGGACCTATCGAGATGGGAAGCGGCCACCCGTCGCAGATCCTGACGGCGCTGACCCTACGGGTGAAAAGCGCTGGCAGTGTATTGATGGCCTCGATACAGCTGGCACCGGAGCCATCAAGATTCTGGTGCGCTTTGTTGGTGAGACCGTCAAACCGCGGCGCATCGATACGCGCTCGTTCAGTGATTGCCACGACGAGGGCCAGGTCCTGCACAACGATCTTGGCCGCGTCAATGGTGACCGTGTTCGGTGGGCTTTCCTACACCTGGCCAAGGGGCCTGCCGGATTGAAGTACCGCACGCCCCCACCACGTATCTTGAGTATGCAGGGCTGCATCTTCCGGCCGCATGTGCTCGGGTTGCTGAAGGGGCAGAAGCTGTACCTCGTCAACAGGGACCGCGCCGCTCACTCGCCCAACTTCCGTGGCATGCCGACTGTCTTCGGGAACGAGCAGACGCAGCTGTTCAGCTTTGACAAGGTGGTGCTGGGCCTGCCCGTCTCCTGCCAGATCCACTCCTGGATGAACGCCCGGATCCACGTGCTCGATCACCCTTACTTCGCCACCACAGACGAGAAGGGAATGGCGACCCTCAAGATGCTGCCCGCCGGCGAGTACCTCCTCGCGATCCGGCACAGCACATTTACAGGGACACCTCAGCGGGTCAAGGTGGTGGCTGGATCGACCACGGAAGTGACGTTCGGGCTCAAGTAGACACAGACTGGAGCTCTAGC
>CAZMLI010000534.1:0-2879 GCA_964566865.1 uncultured Planctomycetota bacterium | reverse complement strand
CTGGACATCTTCTTCACCCGGGTCAAGCAGCCGCTGGTGCTGCTGCGCAACATCGATGGCAGCCACTTCGAGGATGTCTCGCGGCTGGTCGCGGCCGCTCCGCTCGGCCAGTGCGAATCGGCCGCCTTCGCCGACCTCGACGGCGACGGTGACCTCGACATCTATCTGGTCTACTACGGCGACTTCGAGAAGGGCGGCTGGGCCTACCCGCTCTACAACAGTACCGATGGTGAAGCCGGCGTGGTGCTGCGCAACGATGGGGCGAAGGGCTTTGTGCGGCTGCAGAACCCGACCCTGACGCCGAAGGGCTGGGGGCTGGCGGTCGCGATCGCCGACTACGACGACGATGGCGACCCCGACATCTACCTGGCCAACGACTTCGGCGACAACCACCTGCTGCGCAACGACGGCAACTGGCAGTTCACCGATGTGTCGAAGGAGGCGGGCGTCGTCGACCAGGGTCTGGGCATGAGCGCGGCCTTCGGTGACTACGACGGGGACGGGCGGCTCGACCTGTTCGTCTCCAACATGTACACCAGCTCACGCTGGGTCTTCGACGACCCGGACTTTCCGCTGCCCTGGATCGCCGACCTGATGCGCCAGCGCGAGATGGTGGTACGCGAGATGCGCAAGGTCACCCGTGGCAACAGCCTGTTCCGCAACCTGGGGAACGGCCGCTTCGCGCAGGTCGCCGCAAAACTGGGCGTGGAGCGCTCCGACTGGGCCTGGGGCGCCAACTTCCTCGACTTCGACAACGACGGCGACCTGGACATCTACAGCCCCAACGGCTTCATCAGCGGCCCCGAGCCACCCGACCAGTGAGTCGCCTTCTTTCGCAGTTTCGGTCGAAACTGGTTCGAGTACAGCAACAAGCCCCAGACGTTCGAGCTCAATGGACTGTCGCTCTCGGGACAGGAACGCAATCAGCTGTTTCGTAACGATGGCACGCGCTTCTTACCCGTGGCCTACGTCAGTGGCGCCGAGAGTCGTCGCGACGGGCGGGGCTTCGTCGCGGCCGACTTCGACCGGGATGGCGACCTCGATCTGTTTCTGGTCAATAACAACCAGCCCGCCGTTTATCTGGAGAACCGAGCGGCCGCCGGACGGCACTGGTCGGTGATCCAGCTGCGCAGCCGCTTCGGCAACAGTCATGGCATCGGCGCCAGAGTGACGCTCGTCGCGGGCGGCAAGACGCAGGTTCGCGAGATTCATGCCGGCTCGGGTTACCTGTCGAGCCCCGCGCCCGAGGCACACTTCGGCCTCGGACGGGCACAGACCATCGAGCGCCTCGAAATCCGCTGGCCCAGCGGTCAGCGACAGCTGTTGAAACAACTGACCCCCAACCGGATCATCGTGGTAAAAGAACCGGACAGTCGGACCATGAAGACATCAGAGGAAAAGAAATGAGAGTGATTCGTCCAGTCTGCCTGACCATCATCCTGATCGGTCTATTTGGCTGCGTGAAGCAGGTGCCGTTCACGCCCCAAGGCGATCTGATCCAGCAAGTGGGTTACGACGCCGCCGCCAAGGAGCTGCACGATCTGATGCTGCGCGTGCCGCGTCCGGTCACGGGCGAGGTGGAGATCCAGCCCCAGACACTGCGCTACCATCACCAGGTCTCCACCATCTTCGATATCGTCGTCGGCACGATCTGGACCAACCTGCACTGGCAGACCTTGACCCGCCTCTCGCTCTACGAAAACAACCGTGTCTTCATCTACTCGGGAAGCATCGAGCACGGCTGGTTCGAGTTCCTCAGCGCGGGCGACGCGATGCGTTTCTCGAGCCTGATCTGGAGCTTCCGGGAGAACTCCAGGTTGCCCAAGCCGCTGGGCCCCGGCATGAAACCGGCGCCCCAGGTCAAGCGAACCAAAACGACGATCGAAGAGACCGAGGAGACGAAGGTGATGAAGCAGGGAACGACACCCAAGTAGAGCGAGCAACTAGTGGGGTAAGTCCGCCTCGTCCTTCTCTGGTTCCTCGTTGTCGTCGTCCTCGTCCTCCTCCGCATCCCTCAACAGCAGTGCGCGTTTGCGGTCCTCGAGAAAGCCCACCAGGTTGCTGTCCACCGCGATGTAGTAACCGGAGGCGTTCAGCGGAATCAGTCCGACTTGCGGCGGCAGGGCCAGCACCCCGTTCTTGTCGAAGTCCAGCCGTGCCAGTTCGAGCGTCTCCTGACCCAGCGCGATGTTCAGCAGGTCGACGGTACGCACTCCGCCACCGATCGGGACCACGCCACGCGAGATGAAACGAAAGAAGTCGGCCTCCCAGTAGGCATAGTAGATTCGCGTTCCATCCCCGACCTTGAGGATCAGATCCGGCGACCCCAGCTGAGCCAACGCCTCGGGCAGCGTCGACTGTCCCTGCACCAGGTGGGTGGCCTGCCAGACGGACCCCCGCAGTCCCTCGCGCTCCCGCTCGAAAACGAGCCGGCAGCCGGGACCGAGCAGCAGTAGGAGTAACAGCGCTAGTCGCAAGAGATCAGTCTCCCCAGGGAGATCCGAAACTGGCTTCTTCCGCCTGGAACCGACTGCCCACCGCCGTCACGACTCCCTTGCGATCAATGATCACCGTCACCGCATCTCGCTGCTTGTCGATCCGCTGGGTGATCAGGATGATGGCAAACAGCCCGGTACGCTTCTCTATCACATGCTCGAAGACGAACGCCTCGGAATCATGCAGCTTGATGATCTTGCGCGGCGGGCCGAGCAATTCGAGCACCTGGGCCTTGGTCGTGGTGCCGACCTCGATCTTGGCCACCACCTCGGGCCTCCAGTAGGAATCGTCCTTGTTCTTCTGGAAGTAACAGCCGGTCGAGAGCAGGAGCATGGGCAGAATCAGCAGGATCTTCTTCATGACACTGGTATTACACGATGCGT
>CAZMLI010000533.1:0-2893 GCA_964566865.1 uncultured Planctomycetota bacterium | reverse complement strand
CTGCCGCCGCGGACGATGGCGCGACCTTCGACCACGGAGTTTTCGACGCGCTGCTACGCAAACGCGTCACGCGTGGTCGCGTCGACTACGCCGCGCTGCTGAAGTCGCGCAAGGCGCTCTCGGGCTACCTGGTCCGGCTGGGCAACGCCGACTGGACGAAGCTCGCCACGCGCGCCGAGAAGTTCGCCTTCTGGATCAACGCCTACAATGCCTGCACGCTGGAGGGGGTGCTGAATACGCTGCCGGCGGACCCGGCCAGCTGGGCCGGCTATTCGGTCGTGCGGATCAAGGGCTTCTGGAAGAAACAAACCTATCGGGTGTCCGGCAAGCTGCGCACACTGGACGAGATCGAGCACAAGCTCTTGCGCCCGGTCTTCAAGGACGCCCGGCTGCACATGGCGATCGTCTGCGCTTCGACCAGCTGTCCGCCCCTGCGCAGTGAGGCCTACACCGGCCAGCATCTCGAGCGGCAGCTCGATCAGCAGACGCGCCAATTCGTCGCTGACCGGACGAACGTTCAGATAGACGTGGCGGCCAGGACCTTGCGGCTGAATCAGCTCTTCAACTGGTTCAAGAAGGACTTCGGCGGCGTGCCGCAGTTCCTTGCGCGGCATGTGAGCCAGGCCAAGACCAGGACCGCGCTCGAGCGGGGCAACTGGAAGGTCTCTTACAGCAAGTACGATTGGTCGTTGAATGCAATCAAGAGGAAATAGAGGGCGCCCCATGGCGTGGCACGGGTGAACCCGATCAAGCGCTACACGCTCTGGCTGCACGGCCAGTGGCCGGCGGGACAGGTGGAGAAGCTGCCTCTGGTTCGGGAGGACGGTTCGACCAATGTGCCCGGCGTCTACATCGCAGGCGACCTGACCGGCATCCCGCTGCTCAAGTTCGCGGTCGATCGCGGGGCGCGCGTGATCCAGACCATCGTCGCCGATTCATCCTTTGCCCACGACGAGCAGACGCTGGACCTGATCATCATCGGCGCCGGCGTGGCCGGCATGTCGGCCGCGCTGGAGGCGCGTCAGTCCGGCCTCTCGTTCGAGCTGCTCGAGGCGACCGAGCCGTTCTCGACGATCGTCAACTTCCCCAAGGGCAAGCCGATCTTCACCTACCCGACCGGCATGCAGACCGCGGGCCAGCTACGCGTCAGCGCGAAGGTCAAGGAGGGGTTGGTCGCCGAGCTCGAGGAACAGACACTGGGGCAGGGCATCCGCCCACGAATGGTCCGGGCGGAGCGCATTGTACGCAGCGCTGGCCTGCTGCAGGTCGAGCTGGCCGAGGGAGAGCCGCTGACCGCGAAGCGCGTGCTGGTCGCAACCGGTCGCTCCGGCAACTTCCGCAAGCTGGCTGTGCCGGGCGAAGAACTGCACGACAAGGTCTTCAACCGGCTGCATGACCCGAAGGAGTTCGCGGGCAAGCAGGTGCTGGTGGTGGGTGGGGGAGACAGCGCGCTGGAGACGGCGATCGCGCTGGCCGGCTGCGGCGCCAGCGTGACGATTTCTTATCGCAAGCAGGCCTTCTCCCGGCCCAAGCCGGAAAACCTGGCTGACCTGCTGAAGATTCAGGCCGATCCGCTGGCCGACGTCGGGATCGAGCGCCCTGTCTCGGAGCGTGTGACCACCTCCACCGGTGTCTGGTACAAGCGTCACAAGAAGGCGGGTTCGGTGACGTTGCTGCTGGGCAGCCAGCTCCAGCGCATCGAAGCGGGCCAGGTCCTGCTGACCGATGCGGCGGGAGAGACGCAGAAACTGCCCAACGATTACGTCTTCTCGATGATCGGCCGCGAACCGCCGTTCGATTTTTTCCGGCGCTCCGGCATCGCCATCCTCGGCGAGTGGCGCCTGCGCAGCTGGTTGGGCCTGATCGGCTTCATCGCCTTCTGCGTGGCGCTCTATCACTGGAAATCGAGCGGCCTGTTCTTGCACGAGGCGTTCAAGTCGCGCGGCTGGTTCCCCTTCGCAATCGAGGGCGCTGATCCGAAGACGCTGATCGGCGCGCTGTTCAACAGCTTCAAGGACCCCAGCTTTTATTACTCGAGCCTCTACTGCGCCTGCATCGTGATCTTCGGCATCCGCCGTATTCGGCGGCGCCAGACGCCCTATGTCACCCGTCAGACGCTTTGCCTGATGTCGATCCAGCTGGTCCCGCTGTTCCTGCTGCCCTACATTCTGCTGCCCTGGATGGGCGCTAACGGTGTGTTCGATTCTGGCCTGGGCAAGCTGGTCGGCGACCAGCTCTTTCCGGGCAAGAGTTACTGGCGCAGCTTCGGCTTGATCCTGGCCTGGCCCTTGTTCATCTGGAATGTCTTCACCAGCCAGCCGATCTGGGCCTGGCTCGCGATCTCGCTGATCCAGACCTTCGTCATCATTCCGCTGCTGATCTACAGATACGGCAAGGGCGCCTACTGCGGCTGGATCTGCTCCTGCGGCGCGCTGGCCGAGACGATGGGCGACGCGCATCGCGAGAAGATGCCGCACGGGCCGTTCTGGAATCGGCTGAACATGGTGGGCCAGCTGATCCTGCTCTGCGTCTTCGCGCTGCTGGCGCTGCGTTGCTATTCCTGGATCTTCCCCGGTGGGGGCGTGGCCCAGCTGTACGAGCGGCTGCTCCGGGGCGGCACATTCAGTTACAAGTACATCGTCGATCTCTGGCTGGCCGGGGTGGTCGGCGTCGCCTTTTATTTCCACCTCAGCGGACGGGTCTGGTGCCGTTTCGCTTGCCCGCTCGCCGCGCTGATGAACATCTACGCGCGCTTCACCAGCTTCCGCATCCTGGCGGACAAGAGCAAGTGCATCTCCTGCAACGTCTGCACGCGGGTCTGCCACCAGGGCATCGACATCATGAACTTCGCCAACAAGGGCGAGCCGATGGCCGATCCCCAGTGCGTGCGCTG
>CAZMLI010000532.1:0-2895 GCA_964566865.1 uncultured Planctomycetota bacterium | reverse complement strand
ATGAACCTTCGAGGATCGTTTGGATGCTGAAAATTCTACTGACCGCGCTGTGCGTCATCTCATTTCAATTCAGCGCAGCAGCCGACGCGCCGCTGATCCTGGACAAGCAGTGGATCGGCGAATGGAGCGGCACGATGCAGAACTGGCCCAGCCGGCCCAAGGTCGCGATGCGTCTGGTGATCGGGCCGATCGCCCAGGCGGACCGGTTGAGCTGGCGCATGGTCTATGGCTCGGGCAAGCGCCAGCAAACCCGCCCCTATGAGCTGGTGGCGGTCGATCGCAAGCAGGGGCGATTTCTGATCGACGAGAAGAACTCGATCAAGATCAGCGCCCGCCTGCTCGGTCAGGCGATCTACACCCACTTCGAGGTCGGACGCAGCAGACTCAGCGCGACCTATCGCCTGCGCGATGGAAAACTCGAGGTCGAGATCCTCAGCTTCGCGCTGCGCACCGTGCGCAAGAGCGGCGGGCAGGGCGGCACGCCGCCGGTCTCCTCCTGGGAGGTGGTCAACGTGCAGCACGCGATCCTCTCCCGCAAACCCCCGAAGAAGTGACAGCCCCGACTGACACGGGGTTGTTCTGGGCGGAACCGATCGTTATCATCGGGGTTCCATTCGCAGGCACGCACTCCGACCTTTACGGGAACCACTCATGTCAACTCGCCTGACCATCCTGCTGTTGCTCGTCCTGATCGCCACGCCGCAGATCCTGCAAGCCGAGACGCCGACCGGCTGGCGCACGGACGCCAGTGGCCGTTACCCCGCAGCGCAGGCGGTCAGCAAGTGGTCTCAATCGGACAACGTGATCTGGAAGACCTCGATGCCGAGCTGGAGCAACTCGACCCCGGCCTCGCATGGCGACCTGCTGTTCATCTGCGCCGAGCCGAACCTGCTGCTCTGCCTGCGCCGCTCGGACGGCAAGATTCTCTGGAAGCGCGCCTTCAGCATCGAGGACAAGCCGTCGACGCACCGCACCAATGGCTTCACCAGCGCCACGCCGACGACCGATGGCAAGCGGGTCTATGTCTCCTACGGCACCGGCGACATCGCCTGTTACTCGGTCAAAGGTAAACTCGAGTGGAACAAGTTCGTCGACAAGCCGACCCACCGCTGGGGCCACAGCTCATCTCCGACGCTGGCCGCAGGCAAGCTGGTCGCGCATGTCGCCAATACCCTCGCCGCCTATGACGCGGTCACGGGCAAGCAGCTGTGGAAGACGCGGTCGCGCATGGCCTGGGGCTCTCCCGTGCACACCCGTGTGGGCCAGCTCGACATCCTGGTGCTGGCCAACGGCTCGGTCGTTCGCCTGTCGGACGGCAAGCAGCTGGCCAGCGGCCTGGGCCGGCTGACCTACGCCAGCCCGATCATCAACGACGGCGTGGCCTACTTCATCGAGCACAGATCCACCGCCGTCAAGCTCACGCCGGACGGCAACGGTGGCATCAAAACCGAGCAGCTCTGGAGCCAGACGCTTCAGCGGCGACGCAGCCGCTACTACGCCTCGGCGGTCCTGCACGACGGCCGGGTCTACGCGCTGGAGCAGCGCAACAACCTGGCGGTGCTCGACGCCAAATCGGGTGAGATCGTTTACGAGAAACGGCTGAGCGCACTCGGCCGCGGCACCTGCTACCCCAGCCTGACGCTCGCGGGCAAGCTGCTGCTGGCCAGCAACGACAACGGCACGACGATCGTCTTCTCGCCGGGCGCGAGCTTCAAGCAGATCGCCTTGAACAAGCTCGACCGCTTCCGCTCTTGCCCGATGTTCGTCGGCTCGCGGATGTACGTGCGCACCTACGAGGCACTCTACTGCATCGGTCAGGGCAAGCAGCAGCCCGGCGACAAGCCCAAGCCGAAGAAGCAGAAGAAGGTCGACTTCTACGAATAAGCCGCTGACACTCGGGCGCCGGTTGCTGTTCACCGGCGTCACCCTCGGCCTCGTGCTGGCGCTGACCGAGCTGGCGCTGCGCATCGCCGACCCCGACATCGAGCGCTTGTTTGCCAGCGAGTTCTTCGAGCTCGACCTCAACGGCCGCTGGCACGAGAAGGATCCGCAGCTGTTCTGGAAGCTGCGCCCCAACGTGCGCACGCGAACCCACGAACAGCCGAAGAACTTCGGCTGGCGCACCAATTCGCAGGGCTTTCGCGCCGACCGGGAATTCAGCCGAACCAAACCCAGCGGCCTGATCCGCGTCGTCTGCCTGGGCGATTCGGTGCCGTTCGGCTGGGGCGTCGAGCGCGAGCAAGCCTTCCCCCACCTGCTCGAGCAACAGCTCGCCAGCGACGGCAAGAGCTACGAGGTGATCAATGCCGGCGTGCCCGGCTACTCCTCCTATCAGGGCCGGCAATATCTGCCACAGCTACTGGCCTACAAGCCGGACGTGCTGGTCGTCTACCTCGGCATCAACGATACCAACCAGGCCAGTCGAACCGATCGGCAACGCGCCGCGCGAGGCCTGCAGCAATCCCGCGCGCCGCTGGTGACCTACCGGATCGGGCGCGCCATCCTGCGCCGCCACTTCGCCAAGCTGCCGGTCTATCGCTGCTGGTTCGAGGAGTATGTCGAGAACATCGCGGCGATCACCGAAGCCTGCAACCGTCAGGGCGTCATGCTGGTCGTGGTCCATCCGGTCTACTGGACCCGCAAGTCGGGCCTGCGGCTGATCCTGCCCAAGCCCCGCAACAGCCTATCGCTGGACCAGCAGCGCGCCGAGCTGGACAGGCTGGGAGAGCGGCACGTCTGGGTTCACCTGACCGACGTGCTCAGCAGCTACCCCGGCGACCCGCGCGAACTCTATCTCGATGAGGGCCCCGACCTGAGCTGCCACTGGACCGTCCAGGGCCATCAACTGGTCGCGCAGGAGCTGACCAAGGTCATCCGCGTCGCGCTCGGGTCGAA
>CAZMLI010000531.1:0-2896 GCA_964566865.1 uncultured Planctomycetota bacterium | reverse complement strand
CCCAGCACTGCGCGATGCTCCGGGCTGGCCAGCTCGATCAGCGCAAACAGACTCTCGAGCTGACCAAGCAGCGCGCCGACTTCGAAGCGCAACCCTTGCTCAGCTTTCCAGCAGTCCGTAGAGCGCAGCCCCCGGACCAGGCAGAGCAGCGCGCGAGCCAGAACCTCGAGGGACGCCGGTGCGCCATCGTCCGGCACAGCCGCCGCCAGACAGCGGGCATGGGCGATGGGTGACTTGAGACGGGCCGCCCCCTTCTGCCGTGCGACCTCGATCAGCCGCCGGGGCGGCGTGCCGTAGACGGTCGCGAGATCTTCGAGTGTCTGCTCATCGCTCGCCGACTCCGGCGCGGAACAGGCCTGCACCACCCGCAACCGCAGTTGATCCAGCATCAGATGACGCGTGCCATCGAAGACGCCGTAGAGCATCACATCGCGGATCAGCCGCGCGTAGGGATGCGCCCGCAGCAGGGCATGGCCACCGAGCACGCGCCGGCCCTCGTCCACCGCCGCCTCCGCCAGATCGGTGCAGGCAAACTTCGCCACCGCAGTCGCATGCGCGGCCCCGGGACCGAAAGCATTGACCATCGCGGCTGCCTTCAGCGAGGTCGCGGCGGTCAGCAGATCGAGGGCCTCGATCCGTAGCAGATGATCGGCGATCGCACCCAGCGCGATGATCGGCTCGCCATAGACCCGGCGCTGGTGGGCATGGAACAGGGTGAGATCTAGCGACTGCGTGGCCGCGCCGGAGGCCAGCGCCGCGATGCCGCCACGACTGAGCGTCAGCGTTTTCTGGATCAGCCGGAACCCCCGCCCCTCTCCATCGAGCACATTCTCCAGCGGAACCAGGGTCTCACGAAAGTGCACGCCGGAGATGTCGGCCGCCTGGGTCGGCAGCGTCAACCAGCGAGGCAGCGCCTCGATCGTTGCGTCCCGCTCCACGATCATCACGCTGAAGTCCCCGCGCGCGGCCAGCGGACTGGCGTCTGGCTCGGCGTCTCGTGTTCGCAGAAACGAGATCAGCAGATCGTGCTGCGTGCCGCCATTGATCAGGTGCTTTTGCCCTGTCACGCGGTAATGGGTCGCGGCTTCACTCCCCGGCACGAACGCGCCGTCGGCGTTCAGCAGTCCGGGGTCGGCCCGCGTCTGGTTGCCCAGTAGATTGGAGCCGTGTTCCAGCTCGGTCAGCAACATCGCGGCCAGCGCGCCGCCCTCGATCCGTTCGAAAACCTGTGCGAGCTGCGCCTCGGAGGCACCGATGTAGACCGGCAACAAGGCCAGCCCGTTCACGCCCAGCGTGATCGCCAGGCTGCCGCTTCTGCGTGCCGTCAGCGCATTCAGCGCACAGAGGTGATAGCCGGTCACGCGCGACGGGTCTGGCCCTTCGGCGAAGAGCTGCGTCAGACCGAGGCCACGCAGCTGCTCCAGGATGTCCTGCGGATAGGCTTCGGCCTCATCGAGTTGCTCAAGCGCGCGGGCGGTATCCGCTTGATCCAGAAAGGACCCGATGCGCTCCAGGACCGGGTCGGACCAGTCCGCCAGCGGACAGAGGCGCTGCCAGGCGGAGGGACCGAGCGATCGGCCATGCGGCGGGCGGAGGATTTCGGGAGCTGAGATGGGAACCTGTCGTCGGATCTTCGGCTACTTGCGCTTTCGCCCCGCGCGCGGATCCAGTGCCCAGCGATCGAGCCAGTCGACGGCCTTGGCCTGCTCGGCGCGTGGAATGCCATGCCCGGGAATACTCAGCTCGACATAGACGTGATGCGGGCTCTGCTTGTTCAGCACCTTGCCCGCCCGGCGCGAGCCCGCGACGTTCACCTGCTTGTCACGGTTGCCGTGAATCACATAAGTCGGCGTCAGCTTCAGCTTGCCCAGCGCAGAACGACCGGGCGCGCCCGACCAGGGCGAGATCGCGGCGAACAGGTCGGTCATGCGCGTGCCGTGATAGAAACAGCCGAAGCCGCCCATCGAGTGACCCATCAGATAAGTCCGACGTGGATCGACGTTGTACTTGAGCGCGAACTGCTTGAGGATCTCCCGCAGGTATTGCTCGTGTGTCGGATTGTTCCAGGCCAGCGCGACCTTCTCCAGCACCGTCGGACAGATCGTCAGGTAGCCGCGCGGCCCGGAGTGGGGCCAGATCTGCGGAAAGTAGTCGTCGCCGTCGCCCACACCCGCCCCGCCGCCGTGCAGGAAGACGATCAACTTGTTCTTGCGCCAGAGCTTGTAGGTCCGCGGCACCCCATAGGTGTAATCGCCGCGAGGGAACTTGTTATCCGCGAGCTTGACGTCCTGCTGCTTTCCACGCGGCGACCCGACGAGCGTCAGCACCCGCTTCACCTCGGCGAGCTTCTGCTTGTAGCCCGCAGCTTTCAGCTCGGCATGCAGCGGCTTGGCCGCCTTCTTCTGCCGCAATCCGGCCTGCCAGATCTGGTCCAGCGCCTGCTCCTGCTGAACCTGCTTGCGGGTCAGCCATTGCCCGTAGAGCCGGGTGTAGCCCAGCTCGGCGCGCGCCTGCTTGTGATGCCTGTCGATCCGCAGTACCAGCCCCAGCTCCTTGTCTGCCTCCATCGTCAAGCCGAAGCGCCGGATGTAGCCCGCCAGCGCGTAGCGCCCCGCGGCGTCGGTCCGCCTCAACCGGCGACGGCGCTTGGAGTAGATCGAGCGGATCGGCCGATAGCGCTTGCCGTCGAGATCGTAGCCCAGCTGATTCATGCCGGTGCGCGCGCCGGCGTGGCCAGCCTCGAACGTATGTGCCCGTTCGAAGCACCAGCGGGCCTCCCGCTTCAGCGGCTGCGCGAGGCACCAGTTACCCAGCTCGACGTAGGGCCCTGGGATCTTCTGTCCCTTCAACCCCGCGCGCTTGAGCTTGAAGGCGGCCTGGGACTCGGCGCGATCGG
>CAZMLI010000530.1:0-2903 GCA_964566865.1 uncultured Planctomycetota bacterium | reverse complement strand
CAGCCTGCACCTGCCAGTAAGGCGAACTGAAATCCTCGATCCAGCCGTCGCCCAGCGACGGGTGCAGGTTGACGCCCATCGCCAGCGCGATCTCGATCTTGACCATTCCCAGGCGGGTCTTCTTGCGCAGCGCCAGCAAGTGGCCCGCCGCGGTCTTGGTCTTCATCAGCCCCAGCGAGCGGATGAACGGCGCGCGCAGTGGGGGCCGCAGGCTGCGCTGACCGGCCGACTTGAAGATCAGCGTGACCGCCTTCTCCAGGCGCATCTTGGCCAGACCGTTGATCGCACCCTCCAGGATCTCGAGCCGATCGTTCTCCTGGTCCACCGTCTCCGGCTTGCCCGCCTGGCCATGGCGCAGCGCGACGGCGCCCAGCGTCTTGGTCGCTCGCAGCGTATCGGCCTCGCCCAGCGCCTCGCAGGCTTCCTTCTGCTTGCCGGCATTCCAGAGCTGCTTGTAGCGCTTGAAGGCAGCCTTCTCGTCCGCGGCGCCGACGGTGCAGCAGGCCGTCAGCAGCAGGGTCAGTAGTGTTCGCATGACCCAGACCCTAGCAGAAGTTCCCCGTCCGTTACACCGTGCAACACACTGACTGCGCTGGCCAATGTGGTTTCTGCAGCGGATGTCTCGTAAGAGCGTGCACAGGCACATCACGATTGGCACGGGGTCTGCAAGTGACTCGCCTGGTCAACTTGGCGGAGGACCAATGCTGCTAGCGCATGCGGAGTGGATGTGGTGGATCATGATCGTGCCCGCAATTATCTGGGCCGCAATACTGATCTGTCTGCTGGTCGTCGTCGGCAAGGAGTTGTGGGCCTGGCTGACCAGGACGTGAGCCAGGATCAGCAGGATTTATCGCGCCCCGCGCTGTCTGCCTGGTCGACGGTCGGATAGCATGGTGCGAGAATATGCAGCCCCGCGCCGATCTGCTGATTGTTTGCCCGCGCTGTGGTCTGGGCAACCGCCTGCGCGCCACGGTCTCCGCGATGCACTTCGCACAACAGCACGAGTTGCGTCTGGCCCATCTCTGGCGGCGCGATTCGCCAGTCGGATCCACCTTCCTCTTCGGCAACGAACGAAGAGGCGCCGGTCGTTGTGATCTCGAGACGCTCTTCGAACCCGTTCGGTCTTGCGCGGCATTTGTCGACGAGGGACAGACGGTGCGCTTGCTCTACGAGCATCCCGATATGTATCAATACGACGGCCTCAACGTCGTCGACGAGCGGCATTATCCAGGGAACTCATTCGACCACGAGCGCTCGATCAGCGAGGCGCAGCTCGCTGGCGTGGACGCAGTCCTGGTGCTGACCAGTTTGAACATGCCGATAGAACGGGCCCAGAAGGCGGCGCTCTACCAGCAGCTGTTCAGGCCACGAACACAGTACCTGGAGATTATCGAAGCCAGAACTGAGCTTTCGCAAGGCCGCTGGCTCTGTGTGCATTTGCGCACCAACATTCGAAAGTACTACGGCGTCGTGGACTGGTCTCAGCAGGAGGTGGCAGACGCGACCAGGAAGTTGCTCGCGCAACATCCCTTCGACCAGATCATCGTCTTCTCCGATTCTCTCGAAGCCAAGAAAGCGTTCATGCAACATCGCTTCGATGGCATGCCCGTTTGTTCGCTGGACTGGGGAACAGAAGACTACGTCGAGAACATGTTCCTGGACTTTCTGGCGATCTCGAAAGCGCAGTTCGTGCTGAACAGTGGGTTGAGTTCATTTTCTCAGGAGGCGGCCATCTTTGGCGGCGGCGTTCCTCATTACGATCTGTTCCGGGACCGCCTGGACGACTGAACGCGTGAGAATCTACGCCTTCTACACGAAATCTCACGAAGGCTTGTTGAATGACTGGTTCCTGCCTTCCCTGGGGGACCGTTTCGATCTCGTGCTGGAGTTTCACGAACAGGAATGTGACTCGGGCGTCTTCATGAGTCAGGGCTGGAATGCGGCCATGCTCCGGAAGGCCGACCTGATCCTGCGCGCCATCGAAGAGAACCCGGGTGAGATCTTTGTCTATTCCGACGTGGACGTCCAGTTCCTCGATTTGCACGAGGCGGGGGTGCGGGAATTGATCGGCAAGCGGGACATGCTGATCCAGCAAGAGTCCCCCAGCTGGACCGTCTGCCCTGGTTTCTTCATCGCGCGTGCTAACAAACGAACGCGCGCGCTCTGGCAGCAGATCAAGCGCGAGCTGGCGGTTCAGCAGGACAAGGATGATCAGCGACTACTCAATATGTTCCTGTTTCGCGGAGGGATCGCGGCCAGGATCATGAACAAGCTCGGCGTCAGAAAAGGCCCGTGGTATCCCAACGCACTGCGTTTGAAGTGGCAATACTTACCACAGACCTTCTATAGTCCCGGTATTCAGCAGGGGAAGGTCTGGCGACCGGGACAAGCGTTGTGTTTGCCCCGGGACATGGTCTTGCATCATGCCAGCTGGACTCTTGGCGTGGAGAACAAGATAGCCCAGCTCGACTACGTACGCGAATTGCTACGAGAGGAGAAGCCATGACCGAGAACAGGTGCAGTATCATTCCCGGCCTGCGTTACCGTGACGCGGAAGCGGCCGTCGATTTCTTGTGCGACGCCTTTGGCTTTACCCGACTGCTCGTGGTCCCCGGGGAGTTGCCGGGTCAGGTTGCCCACGCCCAGCTCACTCTGGGCAACGGGATGATCATGCTCGGCTCGGTCAGCGACGACAAGTATGGCAAGCTGGTCAAGCAGCCCGAAGAGGCCGGCGGCGTGACCCAGGCCGCCTACATCGTCTGCGACGACATCGACGCCCACTACGAACAGGCTCGCGCAGCCGGAGCCGAGATCGTGATGGAACTCGAAGCCCAGCCCTATGGCGGCAAGAACTACGCCGCGCGCGATCCCGAGGGGCACCTCTGGAACTTCGGCTCCTACGA
>CAZMLI010000529.1:0-2907 GCA_964566865.1 uncultured Planctomycetota bacterium | reverse complement strand
CCGGGCGCGCCTCGGAGCGGCGGCGCTGATTCTGTTCCTGTTGCCGGCCACGGTGATCTTTCACAACTTCTGGGCGCTGCCGCAGCTTCACGCTCAGTCAGAGATGATTCATTTCATGAAGAACCTGGCGATCCTCGGCGGCCTGGCCCTCGTCCTGCTCCACGGCGCCGGGGCGATCAGCCTTGACGCGAGACGGGCATCGAGCAGCCCGGAGCAAGCGGACCTGCCGCCACGTCCGGGCTCCGCGAAGAAGGCGCTGCTCTCGATCGGAGTGATTGCTCTGGCGCTCTCCGGCTGCCAGTCCAAACAACCAGACGCAAATTCCAAGGAGAACAAGATGATGCTGAAAAGAGAGATCGAAACGACGCTGAAGCGCTACGAGACCGCGCTCAATGCATCCGATACGGAGGCCGTTGTCGCGCTCTACGCCGAGGACGGTGTGTTCATGCCGACCGCAGCGCCGACGGCGGCGGGCAGTCAACAGCTCCGCGCTGCCTATGACCATGTCTTTGGCATCATCAAGCTCGACATCGCCTTCACCATCGACGAGATCTCAGTGCACGGCGACGTCGCCATCGCTCGCACGATCTCGAAGGGCAAGGTGACCGTCCTGGCCAAGGGCCTGACCGCACCCGAGGAGAACCGAGAGCTCTTCGTGCTGAAGCGGACGGGCGGGCGCTGGAAGATCTCCCGCTACATGTTCAACAAGATGAGCCCGGTGGGCGGGCATTGAGACCGGCTACTTCTCCTGGATCGTGAGAACCGTGCGCAAACCCTCCGGGGTGAATTCCAGCTGGATGCGCACGCGCTGGATCGATTCCATTCGCTTGACCGCCGGCAGCGTGCTGGAAAGCTGCGCCAGCAACCTCGGCGACAGCGGCGTGCCGTGTGTTGAGCAGACGACGCGGTCGGCGGTCGACTGATATTGGTAGCGACCGCCGGCCGGGCAGAACGGTCGGTAGCCCAGCACCTGCTCGATGCGGGCCATCACCCCCTCCCGCGGACTCTTGCCGTAGCGGTGGAACAGCCCGAGCGGGCTGAAGTTGTTGAAGCAGGCCAGTTGCAGCTGCTCTTGCCAATGCAGCGAGACGGTCGGGCGCAGCTTGTCGAACCGCCCGGGCAGGATGTCACACAGCAGATGGCCCTTCAGCGTCCGCGGCCCGGCCTCGACCTTGCGTGGCGGGCCAGAGATCAGCCGCTGGATCAACGGCCGCTTGGTCGCCAGGATCAGGCGGTCCGGCAGCAGGCAGTAGAAAATGCGGATCTTGATCGTCACCTGCATCTGCACCACGCCGATCTGCACGCCCTTGTACGGGTAGCGATAGACCTGCAGCTTCTCGTTGAATTGGGCGCGCCCGGTGCGATTCTTCGCGGCCAGCTTGCGGGCAGTCAGCGCCAGCGCCTGCTCGAGCTGGTCCATCAGGTGGCGGGCCGCTTTGGCGTCCGCCACGGGGATCTCCGCCGAGACCGGGAAGTTGATCGCCAGCATCAGCGATGCGATGAGCAGCTCCTGACTCATCCCGCCGCCGCGGGTCGAATCCCGATACAGTTCGCCGAAGATCTCGTTGTCCCAGGTGAACAGCGGGTCGATGTCGTGCACCCGGACCGCAAGCTGCGGGCGGAAAGCCTGCTCCAGGGCCAGCCGTTGCGTCAGACCGAACTCGCGACCCTGCTTGTGCAAGCTCTTCGACAGCTCGATCAGTCCCTTCCGGTCGAGAGCCAGGCGCAGCATCCCCACGCAGTCCGTGGGGCTTTGCACGCTCAGTTTGCGGGCCTTGCCGACAAACGCCTTGAGCCCGGTATAGATCGTGCTGTCGACCAGCGGCAGGATCCGTGTCTCGAGCCGCAGGCGCTTGTTGCGGTAACGGATCTGGATTCCTATCGGGTCGAAGAACTCCCGCCAGTAGTCTTGATACTCCTGAACGAACTGTTGATAGGCCTGCGACTCCGCAGGCGTCACATGGGTCACGGGCAGCTCAGCCAGCGGGGTGAGAAAGCCCAGTCGATTGTGGCGTGCGCAGTGCACCACTCCGTTGACGATCGTGTAGGGTTTTCCTTCCGGGCAGCGGCCCGAGGCGGCCGGCAGGTAGCCGTCGGCCAGCAGCTGGCCTATCTTGGGCTCGGCCAGGCGCTCGGCGCGATACAACATCCGCGCGTTCTGCAGCATCCGCATCTGACCCGCGCAGCGCATTCGACGCACACCCGCCAGCTTGTGACTCGGTCCGACCATTCGCCGGACCCAGGCGTCAGAGAGAAATAGGAAGGCGTCCTCAGCCTTTCGTGTTCCGGGATAGAGCACGCGCATGTAGCGAAAATCGAGCGACCTGACCAGCGAGCCACGCGGGTTGCGGTAGGTGTCGATGATTCGCTTCAGCGCGACCAGCGAGTTGGACAGGATCAGGTAGGGGCCCAGCTCGGCGCGGTAGCTGCTGATCTCTCGGGCTGCCGTCTCGACACCGTCGATCTGCACCCGCTGATGCGTCAACCGCCGCACGCGCGCATCGGGGTGAGCGGCCAGGGCCTGCTTGCGATACTGGTTCAGGCGCGAGAACAGAGTCCCGCGGTCCTTGACTTGCAGCAGCAAGCTGAAGTCCGTGCCCTCCCGCACGAACGGATCGCTGCCGGTGACCGCCAGTTCTCCGATCACCTTGTCACCCAGCAGTCGGGTCAGCTTCGATGTCTGCAACATCAGCTGGTCCAGGTAGCGCCGCTTGAGCTGCGCGTCGCGGGCACTGACACGCGCGCCGATCAGCAGCTGGTCGCCCCAGTCCTCTGAAAAGTCCAGCAACGCGAGTAGCTTCTGGATCGAGTGGGCGTGAAAGTAGTACTGGTCGGCCGGAATCAACCGAGTGATCTGTGACAGTGTCGGGCTGCGATCTCCGATCATCCGGGCGTAGGGGTGGCTCT
>CAZMLI010000528.1:0-2911 GCA_964566865.1 uncultured Planctomycetota bacterium | reverse complement strand
GCGCGCCGGCTGGAAATTTCCCCAATCACCTGGCTGACTTCGCGAAAGTGCGCGGCATCCAGGCTGTCGCGAGCCTCGACATACAACGCGCCTGCCTCCTCCTGCCGCCCCGCATCCATCAGCATCGCAATCCAGACGCCACGGGAACGTGGATAGAGCGGATTGAGGCGGATGGACTCGCGAAAGTGCCGGGCGGCCTGCTCGGTCTTGCCCTCGCGAAAACTGAGCGCGCCCAGGTTGGCGCGGGACACGTAGTCATCCGGGTTGAGCGCGAGCGCGCGCAGATAGTAAGACCGCGCCAGCTGCGGATCGCCGCGGAAGGCCAGATCCCCGAGCAGCCTGTGCGCCGCGGATCGATGCGGCTGGCTCTGCAGGATTTGCTTCAGCAGCGCTCTCGCGGCAGCGCTACTGCCCTGGGCAATCAGCAGCCGCGCATCCCGCAATCGCCGCCCATTGCCGCGTATCTGCTTCGAGCGCGACCGCGCGTCGAGCGCCAGCTTCGACAGCTCATCCCGCGCAGCGGGATCCTGCACCAGTCGCGAGAGGCTCGAGATCAAGCGCCACTCGCGCGGCCGGCGCTGGTACACCGCTCGAGAGATGGCCAGCGACAGGGCCGGCTCCGGTACGCCCGGAAAGAACTGCTTCGAGATCCGGCGCATGTGCTCTCGCGGCGGCAGTCCGCGGATGCTCGGTGCGCGACCGAGGTACATCTCGATCGGCGCACGATATTCGAGCCAGAGGTTGGTGTCACGATTGCGGATCTCGGTCGGAAAGCGACTCGCGTCGGCTGGCAACGAGGCAAAGTAGCTGCTCATCAACTCGTAGGCATTGCGAATCCGCACGCGTTCGAGTGTCGCCTTCACCTCGGGCAGCCGCAGCCGCGCTTGCCAGCGGGTCAAGTTGCCGCCGAGTGGCTCATTCGAGGCCAGACAGATCAGGTCATTGGCCACGAGGAAGATCGACACGTGCGCGAACGCATCGCCCAGCGTACGCAGCATGACGTTCAGCGTCTCGTCGGAGAGTTCGTAGAACTGAATCCACTGGCAGAACACGCCATCCGGGTTCAAGCGGGCGCGAACCTGGCCGTAAAACTCCGTCGTGAACAACGCGCTGACTCCGGCGATCCAGGGATTGGACGGCTCGGAAATGATCACGTCATACATCTTCGGACGATAGCGCAGAAAGCTGCGGCCGTCCTCGATGTAGACCCGCACGAACTTGCGCTCGAGCACGTTGTTGTTGACGGACTCGAAGAAGGAGGACGCCTGCACCACGGCCGGCTCGAGCTCCACCACGTCGAGTGATCGCACCGGGTGGGCCGCCACCGCGCGAACCGTCGCGCCGCTACCCAGCCCGATCACGCAGACATCCTGTGGCGAGGGACAGAGGAACAACGGCAGGTGCCCCAGCAGGTATTGCGTCACCAGATCCTCGCCGCTCGAGGCGTCGGTCTTGCCGTTGACCTTGAGCCAGGTTGCATGGGGGTTGCGATAGATGGTGACCGTCGAGGTCAGCCCCTCGCGCGCGAACAGCAGATCCGCCTTGTGCTCCTTGCGCCGCTTGCCGAGGATGCGCCGAAAAACCCCGTCATGCAGCTGGCTCATGTTCACCTGCGGCGAGAGCAAGAGCAACGCCAGCGCGCCGCCGATGCCACCCACGGCCCAGAGCCCGCGGCGGGCACGGGGCAGGTCGTCGTCGGTGAGCAGCACCAGCACCCCGAGCACGATTCCAGCCGCGCCGGCAGACAGCATCGCGAGGCTGACCCCGAGCCAGGGCAGCAGCACGAAACCAGCCAGCAAGGAGCCCACGATCGAGCCAAGCGTATTGGCTGCGTAGATCGTGCCGATGGCCCGGCCGGCGTCGCCGCCCTCGGCGTGATGCGCAGCGATGGCCAGCGGCACGGTCGCGCCCATGGCGAGCGTCGGCAACAGCAGCAGCGCCCCGGCGACCAGCCCCTGGGCGGCAAACAACAGCCCCGGCCGCGAACCCACCTGTGCCGCCAGCGTGGTGAACAGGGCGGGCAACAGGTTGACCACGAACAGTCCCGCGACGACGCAGACCGAGGTGATCACGATCAACAGGGCCAGCCAGGATCGGTGCGCGCGCTGCGGAGTCCAGCGGCCGCTGGCCAGGCTGCCCAGGCCGAGCCCGATCAGGTAGGTGGTCAGGATCACCGTGAAGGCATAGGTCGACGAGCCGAGGATCGGCGCCAGCAGGCGCGTCCAGCCGATCTCGTAGAACAGGGCCAGCCCGCCGCTGCCGAACAAGGCGGCCAGCAAGGCCGGCGAGGTTTTGCCCGACCCGGCCTCGGGCAACTCCACGGCTTGCTTGGCCGGCTCGCGATCCGCCAGGTAGGCCAGCAGGGCCACCAGCAACCCGACCCCCACCGCTACGAAAACCGTGCGCTGGAGCGCCAACCAGGGCAGCAGCCAGAAACCGGTGGCCAGCGTGCCCGCAGCGGCGCCCAGCGTATTGATGCCATAGAGCCAGCCGACCACCTGTCCGACCGAGCGATCCCGCGCCATGCCGGCCGCCAGCACCGGCAGCGAGGCGCCCATCAGCGCGGTGGGCAACAGCAACAACCCGAACGTCAGCAGGAAACGAACCAGCACGAACCAGCCAAAGTCGAGCTGCAGGTAGATCGGCGCGATCAGCAGGTCTAGCGAGCCCAGTAATTGCACCGAGACCAGACCGCAAAGAGCAATGCCCAGTTCGAGCAAGGCGAAGGCACGCAGCGGCCGGGCGATACGCGCCGCACGCCGACCGGCCCACCAGCTGCCCAGGCCCAGCCCCGCCATGAATGCCGCGACGACGGTGGAGATCGACCAGGCCGAACTGCCGAACTGGATCGAGAGCAGCTTGATCCAGGCGACCTGGTAGGCCAGTCCGGAAGCTCCGGAGAGGAAGAACA
>CAZMLI010000527.1:0-2913 GCA_964566865.1 uncultured Planctomycetota bacterium | reverse complement strand
GCTGATCGACCACCTTGGCCAGCCCCCAGTCCATCACCTGCACCTCGCCGAAGCGGCCGACCATGATGTTGGCCGGTTTGAGGTCCCGGTGGATCACGCCCCGACTGTGCGCGAAGCTGATCGCGTCGCAAATTTTGAGGAAGATGTTGAGGAACTTCATCAACGACTTCGCCGGCAACGCGCCCTCGGCCGCACGTTCTTCGGTCAGCAGGGCGGCCAGGTCTTCACCCTCGACCCGCTTCATCGTGAAGTAGATCCGCTGATCGGGCGTCATGCCGAGTTCGTACAAGGGCACGATGTTGGGATGCTCGAGCTGGCCGGTGATCTGACCCTCGCGCACGAACTTGGCCAGGGTCTCCTGACCCGCATGGCCCAGGATCACCTTGGCCGCCATCTCGCGTCCGACATCTTCGTCGCGAACCTGCAGGACTTCGCCCATGCCGCCGGCGCCGAGATGGCCCGTCACCGGATAGCGGCCGAGCTTGTCCGAGGGTGTCTCGCTGCGGCCGAGGTGCTGGCCCTCGACGAATGTGGCAGCCGCCCGCTGCTGGACATCAACCGTCAGTCCGGCCTGGTCGATCAGCTCTCGGATCGTCTCGACGTTCTGGGGGTTTCCCGACATGCTGGAGCAATCGTACAAAAATGCCCAGCCTGGGGGCAAGCCCATCGTTGTTGGCTACTTGCGGGTGAGCTCCCGGATCATGCCCGCGAGCCGTGCTTTCATCGACGCTGGAGCCAGCTTGTGGGCTCGTCGCAATGAGGTCGCTGCTTGCTTACGCTTGCCCAGGCGAGTCTGCATGACCCCCCGATTGGCCCAGACTTGCCAGATCCCGGGGTCTAGCTTGATCGCCTGATCGTAGTCGGCGATCGCGCCTGCGAGGTCACCCTTCGCATTCCGCGAAAGGGCCCGATTCAAGTAGGCCGGGAGGAGGCGCGGGTCGATCCTGATCGCCTGGCCATAGTCGGCGATCGCACCATCGTGGTCACCCTTCGCACTGCGCGCAATGCCACGATTGTTGTAGGCTGGGGTGAATCGCGGGTCGAGCTTGATCGCCTGGTCGTAATCCGCGATCGCACCATCGAGGTCACCTTTCGCCTTCCGTGAAATGCCACGATTGTTGTAGGCTGGCGCGAATCGCGGGTCGAGCTTGATCGCCTGGTCGTAATCCGCGATCGCACCATCGTGATCACCCTTGGCCTCCCGCGCATTGCCCCGATTGCCGTAGGCGTTGGCGTATTTCGGCTGGATCCGGATCGCCCGGTCGCAGTCGGCGATCGCACCGTCGTGGTCACCCTTCTTCGTTCGCGAACTTGCACGGTTGTTGTAGGCCCTGGCGTATCGTGGGTCGATCTTGATCGCCTGGTCGAAGTCGGCAATCGCACGGTCGAACTCACCCTTCGACTCCCGCGCAATGCCCCGGTTGTTGTAGGCCGCGGCATATCGCGGGTCGAGCTGAATTGCCCGGTCGTAATCGGCGATCGCAGCGAGATGGTCACCCTTCGCTTTCCGCGAATTCCCTCGGTTGAAGTAGTTTCTGGCCGATCCGGAGTTGAGCTCGATCGACGTGTCGAAGTCTGCCATCGCGCCGTCGTGGTCACCCTTCGCCTTCCGCGAAGTTCCCCGGTTGCTGTAGGCTGCGGACCACCGCGGCTCGATCTTGATCGCCTGGTCGAAGTCTGCGATCGCACCCTCCAGATCGCCCTTCGCGTGCCGCGCCAGGCCTCGATTGTTGTAATCAGGGGGGTATCGCGGGTTGATCTTGATCGCCTGATCGCAGTCCGAAATCGCCCCGCCCAGGTCACCCTCATGATAGCGGGCATGGCCACGCAGGGAGTAGGCCCAGCTCAAACCATGAGGCCTGCGCTCGAGTGCCGCAGTGCAGGCTTTGATCACCAACCGATTCGAAGGAGCTTTCTCGTGCTTCAGATTACTTCTGGCTATCACGAGCTGAAGTGCCTCGCTGCCGATCGCATCCTTGAACTGGCCCAGCGCTCGGCGTGCAAACCTATCGGCCTCTGCCGATTTCCCAGCGGCGAAAAGGGTGAAGGCCTGTACCAGCGAGCTCTGGAGGGCGTCCTGCTCAGCTTGGCCCACTCTGGAGAACCATTGCCCAGCCCGCTGCAGATTCTGCCTCGACCGCTTCTGGTGGTGCATCAGGTTTGCATGCAGGGCTCGCCGAAAGTAGACCCTGCCCAGGAGTGCCGCAACCCGCGCACGATAGCCGTCGCTCCTCGCAGCTTCGAGCAGGGCCTTTTCAGCCCCATCCAGATCGCCGAGGAAGAATCGCCCCTTGCCAATCCCTTCCCACAGATCCGGGCGTTTGCTCAGCTCAGGGTCGCCGGTTAACTTCTCCAGCTTTCGAAGCGCCGTGCGCACCCTCTTGATGTGGAGCTCGATCTTGATCTTCGGGATATAGAAGTACGGGCGGGCCGCTTCCATCGTGGCAACCAATGGACCGACACGTTCTTCGATCTGCCGCAGCTTCTTCTGTTCCGCCGCACGCTGCTCCGCCCTGATCCGATCCCGGCCGGCCTGTTGCGCCTTTCGGTGCTGCCAGATTGCCAGGCCACCGCCCACGACCGCGGCGAGAATCAACACGGCGGCAGCCAGTCGACGCCGGTTGCGCCAGGTCCACTTGCGCAGCAGCTGCAGCCTGCTATAGCGAGCAGCCCCCAAGGTCCGGCCTTCGATCCAGGCTTCGATATCGCTCTTGAGCTGCAAGGCGGTGGCGTAGCGCTCGTTCGGGATGAGGGCCATCGCCTTGATCACCGCTGCCTCCAGTTCCCAGGGAATGGCGCGCTCGGGGGTGCGTTCACCCGGCGGCAGCATCTTCCCTTCGCGCACCTGCTGCAGGACATCCCAGACACTCTCGCCCTCGTATGGTGGCTCCAGGGTCAGGATCTCATACAGGA
>CAZMLI010000526.1:519-2923 GCA_964566865.1 uncultured Planctomycetota bacterium | reverse complement strand
TCATGTGATGCCTTGTTAGGACGTTTACACAAATATTCTAAAAGGGCCTCATACTGAGACCTGCTCATTTACATTCAGTTTGCAGAAATCTGCAGACACAACCAAGGAGACTACCAATGAGAAATGTTTTAATTGCTGCATTGGCAGCTATATTTACGCTTTTTGCTTTTTCTGCTTTCACAACCTCGGCAAATGCCGGCAACCCCCATAATAACAAGCAAACTTGGGGGGAAGAAATGGAACGACCTCACGCGGGTCACAAAAAAAAGATCTACCGCAAAAGACTTCGGCAAAAGCGCTCAAAGCGACGTGTCGTTAAACGCTCCCGCCGGATGATTGTAGAAAAGCAATATCGGCGGCGCACAAATGGATCATCAGCACTGCAGTTGATGGCAAAATTTGAAGATTGTATGCGCCGAAAAGGCTTTGTGTTGGGAAGAGACTTCCAAACGAAGCCCAAAAAAATCTTGGTTGCAGGTCAAAAAGTCACGACCGGTTACCTCGAACGTGCGCAGAGATACGTAAGAACGAATCCGACCTTGCGCATCAAATACGACTCTTGTCGAGTCGTTGGAGGTTTGTCGTAAGACAAACCTTGTAACTTAAACTAAGGGATGATGGACGTGCAAACGCTCGTCATCCCTTTCTTTTTTCTTTGTTGCGTATACAGTACGAACATAATTTTTATATTGATTTTTGTGAATTCAAGAAAATCTTGAAATTACAAAGATCCATAGAAAGGATCAAAGCATGTCGAAATTTTCGAAAGGAGAAAAATGACATGAAGTACTTTAGAAATATTCTCGCTCCTCTTTTTATGATTTTTGCCCTGGCGTTTTCGTTTAACGCTAATGCCATTAGTGTAAAAGCTGAAGGATCTGCTGTTGTGGTGTCGGTTGACGCTAATACCACGGGTACAGTGGTCGGCAAATCTAAGAAGATTTGCCTGACCTGTGGTGTACCGCAGGTAAAGATCCCTGTGGACTGCAAGCTTGCGAGCTTGTATTTCACGCAGGAAGAAGTTGGTCCGGTGGCGATTCGACTCTACGATGCTGATGGCAACGTAATTTACGATCGCTATAAACGTGATCGCATGTTTGTCAAGAAAAAGTCGGACACGTATTCGCTTTGTGAAAGTCTACTTCGACGCGCAGCGAAAGTAACGATTACTCGTTGCACTGCATGGGTCTCACGACCGATGACGTTTGTGGGAAACGTCCTTCGTGCTTTTAAGGAAAGTGCGAGGAGCCCAATACGGTTGCCGTTATGACCAGAGAGAAAAAGGTGGTTCGACAGAGATTCTTTGAGAATCTCTGTCGACTACTTGACTTATTTATATATATGTGGTAAAACTACCACGTTAAATTACCAATTATTATTTATTTTGTGCGTATGACATTTATTAAAAAATCAGTATCAAAGAACGTTTCAGCGCTATTTCTAGCGCTTGTGCTAGTTGTTGCTATCTCTAGTGCAGTGCCCGTGGTAACACAGGCGTATTCTGATGGATGGTACGAAGGCGGAGACTCATGTTATTCATGTGCTGGGTGGGATGACTACTCAAGCTATGACGACGGATGGTCAGACTACAGTTCGTATAATGACGGATGGGACGATTATTCTAGTTACGACGATGGATGGAGCGATTACTCGAACTATAACGATGGTTGGGACGACTACAGTTCGTATGACGACGGATGGGATGATTATAGCTCGTACGATGACGGATGGTCAGACTACAGTTCCTACGATGATGGATGGGATGACTATTCTACATACAATGGTGGATGGGACGATTACTCTAGTTATAACGACGGATGGGATGATTATTCGAGCTACGACGCGTACGATTACGAAGATTACTACGTCGACGACTATTACTACGAAGACACCTACTATTCAGGTGGCGGAGGTGGATATTCATATCGACCGCAAACTCCTACGTACAAATACAAAGCTCCTCGAACCAATTACAGCAACTACAGCGTGAACAATGTTCAGAACGTGAACACTAATACGAATATCAACACGAACATTAACACTAACGTAAATACTAATATTGCCGTAGCACAACCGCAGCCTATAGTTATTGCTCCACAACCGCGTTACGCATATCCTGTTCCTGCACCTGTGTATCCAGTATACCCACGAGTTAATCCAGTGGTTACGGTTGCGTCAGTTGGAACAAGCTTAGGTTATGTAAGCATCAACCAAATTCCTTATACAGGAACTGATGATATTGCGTATGTACTTACTCTTATTGCAGTAGTACTTGCTAGTGGCGTTGCTTTCTTCTTCTATCGAGGACAAGTTTTTGCAGCGTTTGCAGGACTTACTCCGGCGTTTGTTACAGGACGTAAAACTTCTACTGTACTTCAGGACGAAATTACAGAAACAGAGGAGG
>CAZMLI010000526.1:0-467 GCA_964566865.1 uncultured Planctomycetota bacterium | reverse complement strand
GAAGAAACTAACGATCTACACGCAATCGTTCTTAAAAATGACGGTGACGGTCCGAAGCTTGTTTTCTCTAAAAAGTAAACACGATACTACGTACTGTATTTTTCTAAATCAAAATTAGAATTCGAAAACCCCGCTAGCTTCGCTCGCGGGGTTTGAGAAAAGAAAAGTATTGACAAACTAGGTAGTAAAGGAGCATTATAAGAAACATATGAACATGACAAAAACAATTAACAGCCTAGCACTTGCTGCAGTTCTAGTTTTGGGAGCTTTCGCAGTATTTGCTATGCCAACAACGGCCGCTGCTTCGCATGCCGGAAGTCCCTCATACTACAATGGTCAGAGTGGACAAAATGCATATTATAATAATGCAAATAATTATTCGTATCAGTACAACCAGAACCAAAATCAGAATACTAACGTAAATTCTGCAGCGTTTTGGCACTACAACCGATATCCGTACAATACTA
>CAZMLI010000525.1:1316-2942 GCA_964566865.1 uncultured Planctomycetota bacterium | reverse complement strand
TCTTTCATTCGCTACTCCATGCCCTCACGGGCGCTCCGAGGCTCCCGCCGAGCCGTGGGCGCCCTCGGCTCGGCGGGAGCCTCGCCCTCCCTTTGGTCAGTCCCTATTTTTCGAGCGCGGCGATCTGCACGCAGACCGCGACGATCTCCATGGCCTGGTTGATCTGCTCCAGGCTCGGCAGCGACGGTGCTAGCCGGATGTTGCGGTCGCGGGGGTCGTTCTTGTAGGGGAAGGTCGCGCCCGCGCCGGTGAGCTTGACGCCGGCATCCGCGGCCATCGCGACAACCTGCCTGGCGCAGCCGTCCGGGACGTCGAGGCTGATGAAGTAGCCGCCGTTGGGCGATGACCAGCTCGCGATGTCCTGGCCGCCGAGCTCGTTCTCGAGAATCGAACCGACGGCCTCGAACTTGGGTTTGAGGATCGCGGCGTGCTTGCGCATGTGGGCCTCGATGCCAGCCATGTCACCGAAGAATCGCACGTGGCGCAGCTGGTTGAGCTTGTCGGGACCGATCGTCTGGACTGCCAGATGGCGTTTGATCCAGGCGATGTTGTCGGTCGAGCCACCCACCATCGAGATGCCCGCCCCGGCGAAGGTGACCTTCGAGGTGGAGCCGATGATGAACGGGCGATTGGGATTTCCGGCCGCCTTGCAGGCCTCGAGGATATTCCTCAGCCTGTCAGGCGTATCGGTCAGATGATGCACTGTGTAGGCGTTGTCCCAGATGATGCGGAAGTCGGGGGCCGCCTGCATGCTGGCGAGGCGATCGACCACGCGATCGCTGAAGCTGACGCCGGTCGGGTTGCCATACTTGGGCACCAGCCAGATGCCCTTGATGTTCGAGTTTTCGGCCGTCAGACGCTCGAGCTGATCCACATCGGGACCCTCGGCGGTCATCTCGACCGGGATCATCTCGATGCCGAAGTGCTCGCAGATGGTGAAGTGTCGGTCGTATCCGGGCGCGGGGCAGAGGAACTTGCAGCTCCCGAGCTGGCTCCAGGGCTGATCGCTGTCGCAGGCGCCGTGGCTCAGGCAGCGCGCGATGATATCGTGCATCAGGGTCAGGCTGGCGTTGCCGCCGATCAGGATCTCATCTTCACCCACTTCGAGAAAGCGGGCGAAGAGTTGCTTGGCCTCGGGCAGACCATCGAGGCCGCCGTAGTTGCGACAGTCGGTTCCGGCCGCGTCCCGATAATCGTCGGGACCGAGTAGCGACAGCATCTCACCCGACAGGTCCAGCTGTTCGGGGGACGGTTTGCCGCGGGTCATATCCAGTGCCAGTCCGCGCTCGCGAAAGGCCGCATACCGCTCTCGCAACTCGCTCAACCGATCGCTCATTTCTGGCACTCCGGACAGTAGAAGGTGCTGCGTTGCTGCTGGACGATTCGCTCGATTCGCCCCCGGCAGCGTGAGCAGCGCTCGCCATTTCGTGCATATACGCGCAGGAACTGCTGAAAACCACCATAGACTCCCCGAGCATCCTGAAAATCTGAGAAGGTCGTGCCGCAGCAGTCGATCGCCTGGCGCAGGATGCGGCGGATCGCGCGCTGCAGCCGCCCGGCCTCGTCGGCCGAGAGGGATCCGGCGGCGCGCAGCGGACAGAGCCTGGCCGCGAAGAGTATCTCGCA
>CAZMLI010000525.1:0-1216 GCA_964566865.1 uncultured Planctomycetota bacterium | reverse complement strand
GCCGGATACCAGAGCAGGCGACCGGTCATGCGCAGGTGCACACTGATCCAGATCGACTTGTCGGTGGCGATCACGACCTGCTTGCCAATGCGACTGACCGAGCTGATGCGCTGCCCCTTGAATCCGCGCGGCAAGGCGAGCGCCAGCTTCTGGTCGATGATCTTCAGTTCACGGATCGTGCGCCCGACAATCAACGGCGACAGCTGGTTTGCGACGGTCTCGACCTCAGGCAGCTCTGGCATGGACCGCTAGTTTGCACTATCGTGCCCGACGTGGCGACAGCGAGGCACGGTTTCTCGACACGGCTGATCCGCTGGTATCGCAAGGCGGGTCGCGCCCTCCCATGGCGCAACAATCCGACTCCATACCAGGCGTGGGTCGCAGAGGTGATGCTGCAACAAACGCAGGTGGAGACTGTCCTGCGCTACTACGAACCGTTCCTGCAACAGTTCCCCTCGATCGATGCCCTGGCGCGCGCGCCGCTGGGCAAGGTACTCAAGGCCTGGGAAGGCATGGGCTACTACGCGCGCTGCCGCAACCTGCACAAGGCCGCCGGTATCTGCATGGCGCAGCACGACGGCTGCTTCCCCGAGGCATTCGACGACGCGCTGGCGCTGCCAGGCATCGGGCGAAGCACCGCCGGTGCAATCCTGACCTTCGGCCACGGCCAGTCACATGCCATCCTCGACGCGAACGTCAAGCGCGTCCTGGCCCGGTTGTACAACATCGACGGCAACTTGCCCGCGCTGTGGGACGCCGCCGAAACACTGCTCGCCGGCACCCGGCGGCCGTTCGACTACGGCCAGGCGATGATGGAACTGGGTGCGCTGGTCTGCTCGCCCCGCAAACCGGACTGCGCCCACTGCCCCGTCCGTCGCTTCTGCGAGGCGCAGGCAGCCGGCACGCAGCATCTGCTACCGCGGCCCAAGGCGCGAAAGCCGCTACCGCATCGAGAGCTGGCCGTCGGGCTGGTTCTGCGACGCGGCCGCTTGCTGCTGTTGCAACGGCCGCTCGACGGGCTGCTCGGCGGACTGTGGGAGCCGCCCGGCGGCCAGCAACGAGCGGGCGAAACGCTCGAGGAGACGGTCCGACGATCCTTTTCCGAGGAGCTCGGCCTGGCGGTCGTCGTCGGAGGTCAGTTCGCCACCGTGCGGCACGCCTTCACCCACTTCAAGATCACGATGCACGCCTTCGAGTGTCGGGTCGTCTCCGGCAC
>CAZMLI010000524.1:0-2944 GCA_964566865.1 uncultured Planctomycetota bacterium | reverse complement strand
ACTACATCTGCTTGACGCTGACGATCGTCAGGTCGCGCTGCTGCGGCTGGCCGCCGAGCATGCGCTTGTACTCGGCCTCGGTCATCGAGAGGAAGTAGCTGGGGTCCTGCTTGCCATATTCCTCGATGTAGCCCTTGAAGCCTTCGATGCCGATGGTGCGGCCGGTCTCGTCCTGAAACTCCAGCACGCCTTGCGAGAAGAACACCATCAGGTCCTGCTGCTGCAACGTGATCGTCTGTTCCTGCAGCAAGGTCTTGAACAGCGCGCCCTCGTCGGAGCCGAGCACGATGCCGTTGGTGCGCACCTCCATCAGGTTCGGGCTGCGAAACTGATTGAAGATCAGCAGCGGCTGGTAGCCCGCGTTGGCCAGCACGATCTCGCTGGTGCTGGTGTCGAGCACCACGAGCAGGATGCTGATGTAGGTTTCCTTGTCGGTGGAGCCGAAGATCTGATCGTTGAGCGTGCACAGCACGTGACGCGGACGCTGCTCGGTCTCGAGCACGGTGCTGAGCGACTCGAGGAAGTGCTGGTTGATCGGCACCATCTCCATGCCCGAGACCGAGAGGTCCCAGGCCGCGATGGCATAGCGTCCCTTGCCCAGCTCGAAGAAGTAGAAGAAGTCGCCGTCCAGGTTCTCCGACGGTTTGAAGATCGCGCCAAACTCGTAGCCCTCGACCTGAGGAATCTGGCAGGTCATCTCGAGCAGGTGGCGCCGCGACCGGGCAAAAGCCTGCCGCTGGATCTTGGTCTTCTCGTCGACCACAGCAGGCTCGACGGCAACCGGCTGGGGCGCCACCGGGACCACCTGCGAGGCCTCCTCCTCGAAACTCATGAACTCTCCGACGATCTCATTCTCGGCGGGCTTGGGTTCGGGCGCCTTGGGCGGGACCGGCGCCGGCGGCGGGGCGGCCTCAAAATGGTGCTGTTCGACGTCGGAGTTGATCGAACCGCCGCCCTTTTTACTCAGCGCATCCCAGGTGGTCTCCTCCTCCTGGACGTTGAGCGAGAGGGTGAAGCCCTCGGCGCCGACCTTGAGCTTGCCCGGGATCGTGCCCGTGTCACTCTTCTCCTTGAACGGGCCCCGGACCTCGGTCGCGGGTTTCGCCTTGCCCGGCGCCTCGGTCGCCCGGGTGCGCCGCTGCTGGATCATGTCGGTCACCTTGAGCAGATCCTCCGGCGGCTTGAGCGAACCGTCCTTGCCGCGAATCTGCACCTTCTGGTAGACGGTGCAATAGCGCAACAGGTGGTTGGCGACCTGCGTCGGCGCCGTCTCGCGCCTGAGCAACTGCGTGGACACGTCGATATTCTTGATCCGCTCCTCGCAGAACGGACAGATCCAGGAACCGTCGACCGCCATGTCCTGCCAGCGGGGGTCCTCAGTCAGCACCTTCAGCACACGAGGCTGCAGGCGCTTGATCTCGTTGGCCCGAGAGACGGTGCGGCGCAAAGCCTGCAGCGGCACTGGCTTGCCATCGCCCCAGGCGAACTTCTGACAGTGCTGCAGATGCTCCTTGATCTGTCCCTTCAAGCGCTTCGCGCGCTCCGAGGATGGACCGGCCGGAACGCTCTGGGCCTGCACGCAGTAGGGGCAATACCAGGCGCCCCACTCGTCGAAGGTCTTCCAGGCCGGATCGGTCGCCAGCGAGTGGGCCATCATGATCGACACCGACTTGTTCTGCAGCGTCTTGAGCGGAATGTACTGCCCGCGGAAGCCCTGCCATCCGGGACAGGCATCGACCAGATGATCCGACACGACCTCGTACTTCTGTGCCCCCTCGATCGGTTCGGCCAGGCTGCCGCAGTAGGGGCACAACCAGCGCCCGAGCGCGCTCCGCTTCCAGAGCGGGTTGCGAGCCAGCTCCACCCTGACCCGCTGCTCCACCTGCTCCATCTTCTTCTTGTCGAACGCCATCAGTTCTTGACCAGCGCCGCGGCTTTGCGCGGATTTGTGAACACGCCCGGGTCGACTTTCCGATTGAAAGTGACCTTTTCGACGGAGATCTTGGCGGTCTTCTTCCCGTTCTGATAGACCGTGATCTTGGTCGGCAGCCGCACGCCGTCATAGACCCGATGCTTGCCGAAGTTGACCTTCAGCCCCTGACCCACGCCGAAGATCGCGCCGTGCAGCAGGTATTGCCGCCCGTCGATCGACAGCTGTATCACCTGTCCATTCGGGCCCTTCCAGCGAACCTTGTAGACGATGCCGATCATCGGGTAGTTCTTCTGGCTGAGCAGTTCGAAGCGCGCACCCTTGACCAGCAGATTGGTCAGGATCAGCAGCTTGGCCCGCGAGAGCGACTCTCGCATCTGGCGCAGGTCGCGTTTGTCCATCACGAAGATGCGTGGATGCGTCCCCCGCATGAAGCGCCCCTTCTTGCCGTCATAGACCTTGATCACGTCCGGCTTGGCGTAGCTGCGCAATACGGTCGCCAGACGATTCGGCGGCCGGTAGAACTCGTACATCTCGCCCTTGAGCCTTTCCTTACCGAGCGTCTGATAGCTGAGATGCACGAATAGATCGCGAATGCTCTCGAGCTTTTTCTGCCCGCCCTGGCTCTTGATTGCTTCTTTGACGATCTGCTCGGCGGTGATGGCCTGCACCTCTCCCGCCAGGGACAGACAGACCAGCAAGACCCACAAACCAGGCATACGCGGCACGCCTGACTCCTCCAAATGACGCCGTTGATACGCGGAGTTAAATCCCTCGCACAATTAGCTTACACGTTCCAAAACAGGAGTCAATTTGTTGCCGCCCTCCGCACGATCAACATATAATGAGACTGCGTCAATATGGAGTCTTGCAATGGTTGATCTGATCGGCAGTTCGTTCCAGCCCGCGGCCAGCAGCGCCCTGCTCGGCACGCAATTTCAACTCGCGACACGCGTGCTCGCCTCGGCCATCGAGGTCTCGACGACCCTGCCCGATATCCTGCTCGACAGCTCG
>CAZMLI010000523.1:0-2949 GCA_964566865.1 uncultured Planctomycetota bacterium | reverse complement strand
ATGCGGCTGCTGACTGTCTGGATGATGATGTGGCTGTCGGTCTCCCTGGCTGCGGAGCAGGCGGTTCGGCCGGTCACGCCGAGACTCACCGTTTCCGCGGGGGAGCGGCAATACCTGGCGTTTCGCAGCGGCAGGTCGGCTCGGGAGCGGGTTTTCACGGTGCGCAGCAGTCAGCCCGAGATCCTGGCCGTGCAGGGGCGCCTGACCTTCTTGCCCGGTCGCGATCTGGCCTTTCTGGCGCTGGATCCGCTGCGCGCGGGGCAGGCCGTACTGTCGGTGGGTGACGCGCGTTGCACGGTGCGCGTACGGGCCAATGCCATCGGCGGGCCAGCGGTGCGCATCCTCTCGCCCCTGCTGGGGGCTGTGCTCTGGGGGAAGATTCAGGCGACCGCCAGGGTCGGTGGCACGGCGAGTATTCGTCGCATCGAATGGCGGCTCGATGGCCGGCTGATCGGGCAGGGACGGTCGATCGAACTGGTTGCCGGAGGCGCCGCAGGGCCGCGCCTGCTGGAGCTGCGTGTCACCGATCGTCTGGGGCGGACGAGCGAAGATGCCTGTCGTGTGTTGTTCGCACCGCCCGCTGCGGCCAGGCCGCTGGCGCAGGCGGCCCTGCTGCGGAGCGACGCGCCGAGCCTGCGCACCCAGCTGACCGTCGCATCGGCAGGCTATTACCAGGTGGTGCTGCGCGCGACTGGCAACAGCGCGGTCTTTCCCTGGGTCGAGGTGATGCGTCTGCGAACGACGCTGACGACCGGCTCGGTCACCACGCGCGGGCGGCAGGCGCGTCATGCGATTGGCAGCCCATTTCGGCTCTCGCGCGGCACCCAGTGGATCAGCCTGTTCTATCGGAACAACGGGCACGGCACAGCCGATAACAATCGGCGCGTATTGCGGATCGAGCAACTGGAAATCCGGCGTGTGGGCGATCGGCCGCCGGACGTGCAGCAGCCCGATGTCGCGCTCTACTGCAGCGCGGTCGGCGGGGAGGTCGGCGGCGCGTTTCGCATCTGGGCCAGCGCGCGAGATGCGGGCGGGCTGGCCTCGCTTGCGATCGAGCTGGACGGGGTGGTGGTCGCGCGGCGTGCCGGTCGGGAGTTGTTGTATCAGGTGCCGGCGGACGCCCTGTTGCCGGGCCGCCACCTGATTCAGGCCGTCGCAGTGGATCGCGCGGGTAATCGTAACGGGTCCAGACGCCTGGTCCTGCAGCGGCTGCCCTATCGAGGCCGGGCGCCCGAGACGCACTGGCTGCAGCCCACGAGCGAGGCGCTGGCCGACCCGGAGGCGCTCGGTGGCCGGAGCTGGCGGCTGCCGGCGAAGGTGGTCGTGCGTGTCCGTCGCGCGGGTCGCTACCGGCTGCGGCTGATCGCGCAGGCGGCCTGGCCCCAGCGCGTACGGATCAGTACAGGAGAGCGCAGCGTCTCGCTGCGGGTGACGGCGCCGGCCTTCGCGCCCAGTTCCTCCGCGACGATCACCCTCGGACACGGCAAACACACGCTGTCGATCGGGCGCTCGAGTGTGGGCCTGCTGGGCCTGGAGCTGCAGCGTCAGGCGCGGGACGATCGAGCGCCATGGGCCGAGATCGTCTACCCCGCGGCGGGCGCGACGGTCGGACCGGGTGAGATGGTGCTCGCCCGTGTTTCGGACAACGATCGGGTGGCGCTGGTGGAGCTGCTCTGTGACGGGCGGGTGATCAGTCGGAGCAGCCGCGAAGGTCTGGCGGGTCTCTGGCTGCACGGCCGCGGCCTGTCGCCCGGCCGGCACAGCCTGCAGCTCCGGGTGACCGACGTCAGCGGCAACCTGTTCCTCAGCAGCACACGCAGCGTCCGGCTGCGCGCCGCGGGCAGCCGCATGACTCGCACCGAGCGGGCGATCCACCTGCTGCGCCGGTTGGGGCTGGGGAGCAATCCCTCCGAGCTGGCGCTGCTGCTGCGGGACGGCGAGTCGCGCTGGTGGCGTGAGCAGCTGGGGCAAAGCCAGCCGGCGTTTGCGGAGTTTCATGCCACCGAGCACTGGCTGCCGAGCACACCCGCGGGCCTGCGCCGGAGCACGCTGGCGTTCTGCCGCTACACCCGCGGGGTGGTACGCGAGCGGCTGGCGCACTTCTTCGACAACCACTTCAACACCTGGATCGACAAGACCGGCCTGCTGCGCGAGTGGGACGAGCGAGAGGTCTTCAGGCGGCTTGCGTTGGGCCGTTTCGCGGCGCTCCTGCGGGCCAGCTCTCGCAGTCCGGCGATGCTGACCTATCTGGACAATACCCGTAACCGACGCGGCAGGCTCAACGAGAACTTCGCGCGCGAACTGCTCGAGCTGCATACCCTGGGCGTCGGTGGGGGCTATGCGCAGTCGGATGTCGAGGCGGTGGCGCGGATCTTCACCGGCTGGGGTGTGGCCCGTGTCGAGGGGCATCCGTGGTGGCGTTTTCGTTTTTCGGCCGCGGACCACGACGGGGGCGCCAAGCGCGCGCTCGGCATCCGCTTCGACGCCGCCCGCTCGTCCGTGGACGGCACAAAACTACTCCGCATCCTGGCGGCGCACCCGGCCACGGCGCAGCGGATGGCCCACAAGCTGACCGCCGCGCTGGTGGCGGACGATCCGCCCGCGCGACTGGTCCGGCGTGCGCGCCGCGCCTACCTGGCTTCAGGCGGTGAGATTCGCGCGGTCATTCGGGCGCTCGTCGAGGCGCCCAGCTTCTTCGATCGTCGCTACCTGGGGGCCAAGCTGGCCGACCCGTTCGAGCTGGTGCTGGGTCTGTCCCGCGGGCGGCTGGCTGCGTTTCATCTCAGCGGCCTGGACCACATGCTGGCCAGCATGGGCCAGCCGCTGTTCGGCTGCAACTCGCCCGATGGCTACCCGGAGCGCGCGGCCGCCTGGATGGGCAGCGCCGCCCTGCTCGGCCGCTGGAACTTCGCCGAATACCTGGCGGCCCGGATGCGCCTCGAGGTTCCC
>CAZMLI010000522.1:0-2950 GCA_964566865.1 uncultured Planctomycetota bacterium | reverse complement strand
CAGTGCCTTGTGCAGCGGCTCGGCGGGAGCCTCGCCCTCCCTTTGTGGCTTGCGCGGAGTTTCGTGCCAGGAACTAGCTAATCGCGGGTCAGTACATACAGCGGCTGGTACGACCAGCCGAGTCGCTGCGTTCGGCCAAACAGCCAGTCGCGAATCCGCTTGGGGAAGATTCGCGTCTCCACTCGCTCGAGCAACCGAAAGCCACGGAACATCCGGTCACGTCGGTGCGTCGAGTAGATGCGGTGCAGGTTGAAGTGCACGCAGCCCGGGCCTTCGGGGAACGATACCACCAGCCGGCCGCCGGGGCGGACGACGCTGGCCAGGTTGGCGAACATCCGCAGGTCGCCTTCCGGGTCGATCGGGTCACCGTAGCGTCCCAGGCCGACATGTTCGATCGTCGACATGCAGGTCACCAGATCGAACGGCTCGCCGGTCCAGGCGGTGGTCGACAGGTCATGAACCACCACGTCGACCTTGGGGTGCACGTTCTCGGGCTCACGCACCTCGAAGACGGTCACCCGCTCGATCCCGTGAAACAGCTGCATCGCTGGGAAGTTGCCAGAGGTCGAGCCAATGTCGGCACCACTGCGCAAGCCGTGCGCGCCGATCAGCCGACGTAGCAGACGGAACGCCGCGCGATCGTGCCCGCCCGAATAGCTGAAGTCGCGCTGACCGCTGGCCAGCGCGGCCAGCTTCTGCTCGATCTCGAGCTGGCTCTCGCCACGCGACGAGGTGACCTTGACCAGCCAACCGGCGGGCTCGTCGGGAAAGAAGTCGGCTCGGAAGTGGTCCTGCAGCGCCTGGTCGGTAATCGGGTCCCCGTCACTCATCTGCGCCTACAGAAGCACCGGATCCGGCAGCCGTCCAGAAAACAGTTGCCGGGTGTTTGACAGGCGCGCAAGCCGGTGATAACCTTCCGCCCGATGCTTCAGATTCAGACCCACGAGATGTGTTGTTGTCCCTGTATGTCGCGCGCACGCGGCGACTGGGGCAATCTCTGATCTGATCTAGCTGATCTAGCAAGACCAAGAACAACGAGAAGCCCGCAGTCGGCGCCACCGACTGCGGGCTTTTTTCGTTTAACCCAACCCATCACCGAGTAGAGCAATGAAGAGCTATCCGCTGTTTCTCGTCAACCTGCAGCACCATCGCGTCGTGGTCATCGGCAGCAACGCCGAGGCGGCGCACAGAATCGCCGGGCTCGAGGCGTCCGGGGCCGGTCAGATCGTGCTGATCGCTCCGAGCCCCTGCCCCGAGCTGACGCCCGCGATCGAGTCGGAGCGGGTCATCCACCTGGCGCGCGTGTACCAGCCGGGCGACCTCAGACACGCGCTGCTGGCGATCACCACCGAGCAGGACGCGGAACTCAACGCCTGGGTCGCCGGAGAAGCGAGAGTGCGCGGCGTCCTGCTGCAGGCAATGGACGATCCGCCGCACTGCAGCGCCTACGCCCCATCGGTCGTGCGTCGCGGAGAACTGACCATCGCGATCTCGACCAACGGCAAGAGCCCCGCGCTGGCCGTGCGTCTGCGGGAGCAACTCGAAGCATCACTCAGCGACGGCGTGGCGCCCTTTCTCTCGCTCGCCACGCGCCTGCGACCGATGGTGCGCGAACGCCTCGGTCGCTTCGAGGCGCGCCGCGAATTCTGGTACCAACTGGTCGACTCCGATGTGCTGCCGCTGCTCGAACAGGGGCAACACCACGTGGCCTGGCGACGCGCGTTGCAGTTGCTGGAGGCCGCGTGATGGTCCGTCGAAAGCGGCCGTTGACGTTGGAGGAGGTGCGCCGCCGCAACTCCGTCGAGCGGATCAAGCACGAGAAGGCGCCGCTCTCCTTGCTCGATGAATTGCCGCGGATCGCGGCGACGCCCTACGAAGCGCTGCCGGAGCCGGACGTGCTGCGTCTGCAGTGGCTGGGGCTGTACCACGACAAGCCGCGCGTCGGCGAGTTCATGCTGCGCGTCAAGCTGCCGGGAGGCCTGATCACGCCGACACAGTTGCGCGCCGTCGGCCAGCTCTCGCAGCGGTTTGGACGGGACAGTGGAGAGATCACCACCCGGCAGGACCTGCAGCTGCATCACATCCAGCTCAGCGCCTTGCCCGAGATCTTCGAGCTGCTGCAGGACGCCCGCCTGAGCAGCGTGGGCGCCTGCGGCGACGTGCTGCGCAACATCACCGGCTGCCCGGTGGCGGGCCTCGATCCCGGAGAACTGTTCGACGTTCGCCCGCTGGTGCAGCGGCTGTCGGAAAAGTTCCATGGCCTGGATCTGCCACGCAAACACAAGTGGACGGTGGCGGCCTGCCCCGATCACTGCAACGCGCCGGAGATCCACGACGTCGGGCTGATCGCCGTTTGCCAGGACGACCAGCTCGGCTTCGCCCTGCAGATCGGCGGTGGCATGTCGACGGTACCGCGTATCGCGCAGTCGCTCGAGGTGTTCGTCGAGCAGGACGCGGTGGAAGCGGTCCTCGGCGGCATCCTCGAGATCTGGCGCACCGACCTGACCTACCGTCGCTCGCGCGGACGCTCACGCTTCAAGTTCATGGTCGACGACCTGGGGCCCGAGGGCATCCGCGAGCGACTCGAGGCGCACCTGGGCCAGCGCCTGCCGCGCCTGGACCAGGCCCCGACACCGCGCGGGCGCACCGGACACATGGGCATCGCGACCGAGCAGGGCGGCAGCCAGATGTTGATCGGCTTCCCGGTCCAGGCGGGCCTGCTGACCGGGTCACAGATGCTGGAGGTGGCGGCCCTGCCGCTGCGCGATATCCGCTTTACCCGCGAACAGAACCTGGTGCTGACGGGTATCGCGCCGACGGACCAGGACTCGGTCATCTCACGCATGGCCGCGGTCGGCCTGGACCTGGACGCCTCGCCGCTGTGGGGCAACAGCATCGCCTGCACCGGCAACCCACACTGCAACTTCGCCGTCGGCGATACCAAGCCGCG
>CAZMLI010000521.1:0-2957 GCA_964566865.1 uncultured Planctomycetota bacterium | reverse complement strand
CTAGCCTGTGATGCATGAGAGCGATCCACACCCTGCTGATCTGCCTGGCCTGCCTCGGCGCGGCAGCCGCGGACAGCGGGAGCGAGGAGCAATTCCAGGAGGCGCTTTACCTGGAGGTGGTCGAGGGCGACCCGCAGGCGGCGCTGCTGGTGTATCGCCAGCTGGTCGGCGCGGCCCGCAAACCTCCGACACGGGCCCGGGCGCAGCTCGGCATCGGCCGCTGCCTGCAGAAACTCAACCGTCATGCGGAGTCACTGAAAGCCCTGCATCTGATCCTGCGCAAGCACGCCGGCCAGGTGCCCGTGGTCCAGCAGGCCCTGGGCATGATCCGAGCCTACAAGAGCGAAGCCGAGCAGGCGGTCCAGGCAGCCCACGACCAGGCGCGCCTGCGCGACGAGAAGAAGGTGCTCGAGGCCAAGCTCAAGCTGGCCGAGCGCAAGGGCCAGGCCGTGCTGAAGAGCCTGCGCCAGCAGCTCAACAACCTGCGCGACCGCCTGCGCCAGCTCGAGCGCGAGGGCGCCGCCCGGCCCGCCGGCGCGGGCGAACTGCTCGAGGAACTCTCCAGACGCGAAGCGGTCCGGCGCAAGACCGCCAGCGACCTGGCCGAGCGCCTGCTCGCGACGGCGCTGCGAGAGCGGCGCGAGGGACGTTACCGCCAGGCGCTGCGCTCGCTGCTACTGGCCCGCCACTACAGCCCCGATGACTCGCGCATCGCCAGCCAGATCGCCACGATCAAGGCGCTGGTCGGCGAGGGTGACGCCCCGCAACTCGAGCAACTACGCATGGAGGCCGACCGCTTGCGCGGCCAGCTCGAGCAACAGCTCGCCCGCTATCAGAAGCAGCTCGACCAGATCTTCCAGCGAACGAACGACCCGCTCGAGCGACTGGCCGCGCTGCGCAGCTTGATGGCCCAGTTGCCGGAGTCGCTGGTCTCCTCCCCGCTGGCCAACCGGATGCGCAGCCGCATCATCCAGCAGATGCACAGTCTGTCCAGCAAGCCACAAGCCGACGGGGTGCCCGTGCCCAACCAGAGCGGCGACCGATTGGCCTGGTACCGACTGCCCCAGTGGATCGAGACACGCAGCATCCAGGGCGGCGGCATCCGTACGATCCGGCTCGACCGACAGTTGCGCCCGGTCCGCACCACGCCCTTCGTCCCCCCGAGTCCTCAAGAGCGACGCCGCGACCTGCACCGCGCCCTCTCACAACTGGTCAGCCTCGACGATCCCAGGGCGGCCGCCTTCGCCTTGCCGACCAGCGGCCGGCTGATGGTGATCGCCCGCCCCGACGTGCACCGCGCGCTGCGGACCGTGCTCTCACGAATGCGCCGCGGCCAGAGCCAGCTCTACGAGGTGCGACTGCGCATCGTGCAGTTCGCCGCGGGCGCCGCCGTGCCCTGGGCCCGCTGGGCTCAGAACCCGGCCATCGCCGGCGACGGGGCCTACCTGATCCTCGACGCGCCGGCACGGCAGAACTTGCTCGAACAGCTCTCCGAACAAGGCGGCTGGCAATCGAATACGATCGGCCCGCTGCGACTCTGGGCGCGCCAGCAAGGCCTGCTGGAGGTGATCGGCAAGAGCGTGCTGCTCGTCGGCTACCGCGACCGCCTGATCAGCGGGCGGCTGCGCGCCGAACCCGTCGTTCGCACACTGGCCGAGGGCCTCACGCTCGAGCTGCGCACGCACGCCACCGAGACCGGCATGCGCATCGAGCTGCTGCTGGAAGCGATGCGACTGGACCGACCGGTCAATACCATCAGCACCAAGGCCGGCCGGATCCAGGTCCCCAGCCGAGCCAACCAGTCGATGACCCTAGACGCCGAGGTGCCCCGCGGCGGCGCGCTCGTGCTCTTCGGCCTGACCAACCCGATCCAGCTCACCCGCGGCCGCCCCGGACGACTCGCCGTCATCATCGAACCCCGCACGCTGGCAGGCGGCGCCCTGCCCCGCGGCCACATCGTGCGCCGCTACTCGCTCGGCTCGCTGGCCACACTGACCGACGATCCCATGCCCGACCTCGGCCTGCAAAAAGCCCCCGCAAAGCTGCGCGACGTGATGCTGCGCTGGTTGCAAGGAAAGGACAAGCAGCTGAAACTCTCGATCGCCGGTTCCGCGATCACCGCCAGCGGCACCCCCCAGTCGCTGGCCGCGCTGAAGAAGCGCCTGGCAAACCTGCGCCGGCTGGCCAACCGCAGCGAACGCATCACCCTGCGCAGTTACCACGTCGCACCCAAGTTCCTGCAGCCCCTGTCCAAGCTGGCAGGCAAGCCGCTGATCAACAAGACCGGCGCTCTGGTCACCGTGGTGCTGACCGCCAAACAAGGAAAGCTGATCGCCGACGCCCTGGCCAAGGCCGGCGCCCAGGCCGTTCCGCTAAAGCTCCCGCCCGGCCCTTATCCCGGCCACGGCGTGGCCCGCCTGGTCGCCAGCCGAACCGCCACCACACGCTTCGTGCGCGACCCCGGCGGCCCCGCAGCCCCCGCGCGCTACGCCTCCGTCACCGAAGGCATCGTCATCGCCCTGCGCGCCCTGCCCAACGAGATCCTCGCCGTCGACTTCCACATCGCCCGCCTCAAGGAAATGGTGCCGACCAAACGCGCCCACGGCATCGGCTTCGAGCCCAGACGCAACATCGTCTCGGGCCACCTGGCCCCCATCCTGCCTCCCGGCAGCTGGGCCCTGGTCACCGGAATCTACGACCCAGCCCGCCCCAAACGCACCATCCTGCTGCTCGTCGAACGCGGCAAGTAAGGGCCGTCCCCCAACACGGTCACGGTCACGGTCACGGTCACGGTCACGGCCCACGAATCACGGTCCACGAATCACGATTCACGGTCACGGCACACGGCGATCCAAGGCTCCAAGCCGGATGCATCGATTACAGAGCAGGCCGGGCACATACCTCCAGAATCCGATCCGCGATAAAAAATGCGGCTGACGCTGACACAACGGTGACTG
>CAZMLI010000520.1:0-2957 GCA_964566865.1 uncultured Planctomycetota bacterium | reverse complement strand
GTTTTTTTCTATCTTTTTTTGCATTTAATGCATCTTGATACATATCAAAATGCTCAATTAGATACAACTGGTTATCTGAATCAGAAAAATAATCAATTCCTATTAGATCAAATCCTTTTTCAGGAGTCATTTTTTCCTTTTCTTTTTTAAAAATATCTTCAGACAATTTTCAATTTTTTAATAATAATTACTCATAAATCATCAAGTCTTTTTCTTCTAAGAGAGAGTGTAAATTATGTACAGAACGATATACATCTGATTCTTTTTTGGCACCTGTGCAGACTAATTTTCCTGATGCAAATAATAAAATGACTGTTTTTGGATCAAGCATTCTATGAATGATTCCTGGGAATTGTTCAGGTTCGTACATACTTCTTGGTAATGTTCTTGCTGCTTTTTCTAGGTGAATTTTTCCACCAAGATTAATTGATGAGACTATATTTTGAACTGTAATTACTGCATCTTTTTTTATTTTTATTTTACCTTTCCTTAATCTTTGAACAACTATGTTAACTGCCTTGATTGCCAACTCTTCGGATTTGGCACCTGTGCATACCATTTTTCCTGTTCTAAAAATCAAAGTTGCAGTTTTAGGATTCTTTATTCTAAAAACTAAACCTGGAAATTGTTCTGGATTGTATTCTGTTTCTGGAAATTTTTTTGTAATATCATTTAGATCAATTTTTTGATCAACTGATGCTGATGCTACCACATTCACAATACTAACTATTGGCTTTGTTTGAGGCATATCGACGGAGTAAATATGACCCCTTTATATACACTGGTCAAATTTTTTATGAAATATTGATTTTTTTTAATGACGTCCAATCCATTGATAGCGATATTCTTCATCAATAATTTCTGAAACAATTTCCCTGTTTTTGATTTTTGATTTTGGTAAATCAACATTAAAGAATCCTAGCTGACCTTTCCATGGGATTGGAATTCTAAGTGATTTTGAATTCTTTAACATGAATCCAAAAGTTTTTCCATTAAATTTTTTTGAAGAGAAATGAAATTTTTGATCTTTTTTTATCTCTTTGATCAAATCATATTTTTTTACATCATACAATTCTGCTTTTCCAACTATGGCCCCTGTAACTAATTTTTTTTTAATTTTTAATCTATTAGAATCATTAATTCTAATTTTAATTGGAGCATGAATCAAAAATTCTCCTCGAAAATTTGTATTCCAATTTCTTAACTCAATAATTTTTTTACCTGAAATTATTAAATCCGCAAATGGTTGTGACACTGATAGACATTTCAAAACATCAATCAGTAGCTGCTTTAATAAATTCCCCGGGATTTTTACCAATCCCTTCAGGCAAATTGGTTATTCCGCCATTCAAGCTTTCAGTTACTATGCCTTTACTTGCAAGAACTTGAGCAGTCATTAATGATGTATTTCCAGCCATACAAATGAGTAATGATTTACCTTTAGAACCATTTAGCTCTTTGCTAAGTTCTTCTGGGATTTGTCGTGTTGATAATAATTCATTGATAGTACTTGCTTTGGGGATCGAAATTTTTTCTTTATCTATTCCTAAAGATTTTGCAATCATTTCAATTCCTGCTTCTTTTGGAGTATACGAAGGATGAACCCAAATTACTTTATCATACTCTTGAACACTAGCTGCTGCCTCATCCAAAGAAACTTGCATACGTTGACTCTTGAACATTGCCTCTAGATTTTTCTTATATTTTTCAATACCGTCAGCCACTATAACTATGAATTTTCCTTTATCCCCACCACTTACCATTTCTAATACGCTGTATAGTGCTAGTGCAGTGCTTTCGCCAATATTGTGACCTTTCTCTACAAAGAATTTGAGTAAGTGTTTTGCTTGTCCAAAGTCTACTTCATGCTCTGCTTCATAAGAATCTGGATTATACAATTTTAATCCTTCAGCTTTGGCTTTTGTTCTAATCCCTGCTACATCTTGACCTGCAGATGGAAATACTACATGTATTGCTTTTTTGCTATATTTTTCATTCATGTATTTACTTATTCCTCCAGATGTTCCACCAGTTCCAAAGGCACACATTATTCTGTAATTTTCTAATGAATCTCCATCTTCTTGTAATTGTTGTTCAATTTCTACAGCTGTGATGGTTCTATGAGCATCAATGTTTAATTCATTATCATATTGTTCTGGACAAAAACATCCATAAATTTTTGAAATTAGTTTTGCTAAATTAATTATATCTTCAGCAGCTAGTAACACTTCAATTTCAGAAATTGAATTATCAAAAACTGTAGGATCAAAACCTAATTGTGTTAGTTGAGAACGAATGTTACCTGCAGTTGCTTTTGCCTTTAATGCATCAGCATCACTATCTTTCATTCCTGGAGCAGGACAAATATCCATATCTAAATCTATTATTCGAATATTTTCATTTCTTAATTCTTTGAAAACACCTTCTTGTAGTTTTCTTGAAACAAACGAAATCACTGTTAATCCAAGTTTTGACATTTGGCCTAAAGCAATTCCAAAATTACCTGATGTTGCCTCAATTATTGTTTGATCACTTTTCAATTTACCTGTCTTGATGGCATCATGCATTATGTGAATTGCAGGTCTAATTTTGATTGAACCTGATATCAAATTAGCATCAAATTTTCCATATATTTTCAAATCTAATTCTACAATATCTAATTTGTAAAGATTTTTTGCACATTCTTTAAAATCATTAGTTAGATCAATTAGCGGTGTTGCATTGACAACTTTGTTATTTTCTAAATGTGGAATTTTACTCCAAATCTCTTTTTCAAATCTTTCAAGTAGGTCTTTATCAAAATCATTTTCTGACATATTTTCTCTCTGCGCAATTAATTTTTTCTCATAATAAATATCTGATGAACTATGTAATTCTTTGATTTTTAATTCACACATCTAAAACTTTGATAACTTTACTTGGAATGTCTTTTAGTCTGCTTACTGCCATAGTTTTTT
>CAZMLI010000519.1:0-2970 GCA_964566865.1 uncultured Planctomycetota bacterium | reverse complement strand
CCCGCAAGCGCATCTTGCTGCCGGGCACGCCGCCCAGCCCGCGCCAGCGCTTCCCCGGCTGCCCATTCTATGGCCGCTGCCCGATCCGCGAGCCCGAGTGCGAGCATACTCCGCCGCCGCTGACCGAGGTGGCGCCCGGCCACTTCGCCGCCTGCCACCTGACGGAAAAAGTCGCGGCGATGTCATGAACGAACTCGCGCCGACGCTGTACTTCGGCACCGCGCTCGCGATGATTCATGCCGCCATCCCCAACCACTGGATCCCGATCGTCGTGCTCGGCCGGACCTACGATTGGGGCCGGGCCAAGGTCATCGGCATCGCGGCACTCTGTGGCAGCGCACACGTACTCAGCACCGTGCTGATCGGGGTGATGATCGGCGCGGCCGGCAAGGCGGCCAGCGAGCGCTACGAGCTGTTCGTGCACTACGTGGGCCCCGGAATCCTGATCGGCCTCGGCCTGGTGTTGATCGTGCTCGACCTGCTGGGCAAGAGCCACCACCATGGGCGCTGCCACGGCCCGATGGACCACCACGACCAGGATCACGACCACCAGCACGGACACCAGCATCTCGCGCACGAGACCCAGTCGCCCCCCGCCGGCAGCGGCGCCGCGATCGCCGCGGTCACGCTGGCGATGTTCCTCTCGCCCTGCATCGAGCTGATGGCCTACTTCCTGCGTGCCGGGCAGCTCGGCTGGCGCGGCATCGCCTCGCTGGCGCTGACCTACCTGGTCGTGACCGTCGGCGGCATCATCCTGCTGGTGGCCGTCTTCTCGGCCGGCTATCGGCGCGTCCGCTGGCGGCTGCTCGAGTATCACGAGCGACTGGTCTCCGGCAGCGTGCTGATCCTGGCTGGCATCGTTGCCTTCATGATGCACAATCATGCAGGCTGAGCAGTACCGCCAGGCATTCGCGAAAGAAGGATTTGTCTGCTCCGACGAGGCCGCCATGGCCCTCTCGCTGGCGGACGAACTGGGCAAGCCGCTGTTGCTCGAGGGGCCGCCCGGCGTGGGCAAGACCGAGCTGGCCAAGCTCTGGGCCGCCGCGCACGACATTCCCTTGCTGCGCCTGCAGTGCTACGAGGGGCTGGACGAGACCAAGGCGCTCTATGAGTGGGCCTACGGCAAGCAGATCCTCTACTCCCAGCTGCTGCGGGCCCAGACCGACAAGCTGCTGGCCGAGACCGCCACACTCTCGCAGGCGATCGAGAAGCTCTCGGGTGAAGCCGATCACTTCTTCTCGGAACAGTTCCTGCTCGCACGACCGGTCCTGCGCGCCCTGCAACTGGCGCCCGACGCCGTGCTGCTGATCGACGAGATCGATCGCGCAGACGAGGCGTTCGAGGCCTTCCTGCTCGAGGTGCTGTCCGACTATCAGGTGACCGTGCCGGAACTCGGCACGATCCGCGCCAGCGCGCCGCCGAGAGTGATCCTGACCTCCAACGATACCCGCCAGCTCGCCGGCGCCCTGCGCCGACGCTGCCTGTATGCCTACCTGGACTATCCCGACGCCGCCACCGAACTGGAGATCTTGCGTGCCCGGGTGCCCGCCCTCGCCGGCGGACTCGCCGACAAGGTGGTCCAGTTCGTCAGCAAGGTGCGCCGGGCCGACCTCGGACGCGCACCCGGCATCTCCGAGACGATCGACTGGGCGCTGGCCCTGGTCGCCGTCGGCGCCGACAACCTGGACCAGTCGACACTCAAGCAGACCCTCGGCGCGCTGCTGAAGACCCGCGAGGAGATCTCGCTGGTGCTCAAGCGCAGAGAGCAGTTTCGCTGAACAAGGGCTTCGGCTTCGCCATCCGGGCACTCGCCCGCGCCCTGCGCGCCGAGGGCCACGCCGTCTCCCCCGCCGAGCTGATCGACGCCGGACGCGCGCTCGAAGGCTGCGACCCGGCCGATCGTCCCGCCGTCCGACTGCGACTGCAACTGACCCTGGCCAAGACCGCCGACGCCGCCACCAGCTTTGACGGGCACTTCGATCGCATCTTCGACGCCGGTGTGGGCGGCGCCGGGCAGCGCAAGAAGAAGCAGCGCCGCCAGCGCCCCTCCGACGAACCAGGCCAGGGCCGCGGCCCTGAAGCGCAGCAGCAGGCACGAGAGCGACAGCAGCGCATCAAACGCAAGCTGACCGAGCAGAGTAGCGACGAGGGCCAGCAGGGCCAGCGCCTGCGACTGGCCAGCAACGAAGCCGAGCAGCCGGGTTCCCGCACCGCCCCCTCGAGCTGGAACCTGGCCGGCCGCTGCACACCCGAAGACGAGGCCCAGCTCACCGGCGCCCTGCTACGCATGGTGACCCAGCTCCGTGCGGTGACCAGCCGCCGCAAGCGCCAGGGCCGGCGCGGCCCGCTAGACGTGCAGGCTGCGCTGCGCAAGAACCTCTCGACCTACGGCGTACCACTGCACCTGCCCCGCCGCGAGCGCCGACGCCGTCCGCCCAAACTGCTGCTGCTGGTCGACGTCTCCTACTCCGCGATCCGCGCCAGCGGTCTGTTCATCCTGGCCGCCGCCTGGCTGATGGACCACTTCCGCGACGCCCGCACGCTGTTCTTCGTCAACGAGCCCGTCGATGTGACCCATACCCTGCGCCGCTGGCTCGACGGACGCCTCGATGCCCCGGAAGTCCGCGCGCACGCCGGCCAGATGGTCCGCAGGCGGCGCGGTGCCGAGGCCGGCGCCGGCATCTGCGCGCGCGCCGGCGGCCCCAGCTTCCGCGCCTTGATCGAGAGCCTGGAAGAGATCGAACTCGGTGCACCCAGCGACTACGGCCGCGTGCTCGAGCTGACCCTCAAGCACTGGCAAGGCGCCATCGACCGCCGCACCCTCGTCCTGCTCTTCGGCGACGGCCGCAACAACCGTTTCCCGGCCTGCCCCTGGTTCCTCGAACAGATCGGCGAGCAGGCCCGCCAGCTGCTCTGGCTGATCCCCGAACCAGCAGAACGCTGGGCCACCGGCGACAGCGCCTTCGCCGA
>CAZMLI010000518.1:694-2986 GCA_964566865.1 uncultured Planctomycetota bacterium | reverse complement strand
TTGAGCGGAATAAGCCTCACTGTAACGTGGGCACGATTGGTCACGTTGACCATGGCAAGACGACCCTGACGGCGGCCATCACCATGTGCCTGGCCTCCAAGCAGGACGGCGTGAAGGTTCGTGACTTCGCCTCGATCGACAATGCACCGGAAGAACGCGAGCGTGGTATCACGATCGCGACGGCGCACGTCGAGTACGAGACCGATAACCGGCATTACGCTCACGTCGACTGCCCCGGACACGCAGACTATGTCAAGAACATGATCACCGGCGCGGCCCAGATGGACGGGGCGATCCTGGTGGTCAGCGCCAACGACGGTCCGATGCCGCAGACGCGCGAGCACATCCTGCTCGCTCGCCAGGTGGGTGTGCCCGCCATCGTGGTGTTCTTGAACAAGTGCGACATGGTCGACGACGAGGAGTTCATCGAGCTGGTCGAGATGGACCTGCGCGAGTTGCTCTCGCAGTACGAATTCCCCGGAGATGACATCCCGATCATCCGCGGCAGCGCGCTGAAGGCGATGGAGAAGCCCGAGGACGATGGCGCAGCGGCCTGCATCTTCGAGCTGATGAAGGCCGTCGATGAGTACATTCCGCAGCCGGTCCGCGAGATCGACAAGCCGTTCCTGATGCCTGTCGAAGACGTGTTCAACATCAAGGGTCGCGGCACGGTTGCGACCGGACGCGTCGAGCGTGGCACGGTCCACACCGGCGACGATCTGGAGATCATCGGCATCCGCGACACTGTCAAGTCGGTCTGCACCGGCGTCGAGATGTTCAACAAGACCCTCGACACGGGTATGGCCGGCGACAATCTGGGCTGCCTGTTGCGTGGCGTCAAGCGCGAGGACATCGAGCGCGGCCAGGTGCTGGCGGTGCCGGGGTCGATCACGCCGCACCAGAAGTTCGAGGCGGAGATCTACATCCTGACCAAGGAAGAAGGTGGCCGCAAGACCCCATTCTTCACGGGTTATCGCCCTCAGTTCTACTTTCGCACGACCGATATCACCGGCGCTGTCAAGCTGATCGGCGCCGAGATGGTCATGCCGGGCGACAATGTGACGATGGAAGTCGAGTTGATCCATAACATCGCGATGGAGGAGAACCTCCGCTTCGCGATCCGCGAAGGCGGACGAACTGTTGGCGCCGGGGTGGTGACCAAGATCATCGAATAGGTCATAGGCGCGGGGGGTGCGACGACGCATCCCTGGCGCCGCTTGTTCCCCGTGAACAGGGGTTGATTAGATGCGTGAATACGTAACCCTCGAGTGCACCGACTGCAAGAACCGGAACTACCGGACAAGCAAGCAGACGCGGGGCACCGAGAAACTCAATATCAAGAAGTTCTGCCGAAAGTGCCGGTCACACACCGTGCACAAAGAGCGCAAGAAATAGGTGTGTAGCTCAATTGGCTAGAGCACTGGATTCCAAATCCAGCGGTTGTGGGTTCGAGTCCCTCCACACCTGCCAAACGAGTGCCGACGGATTGCGTCGTGGGTAGGAAGTAAAATGGGTAAAGGTAAGAGAAAAAAGAAGAAGCAGAAGCAGCCGGACCAGGGCCAGCAGCAGCAACAGCAGCAGCAGCAGAAGGTGCAGGAGAAGGAATCCGCTGCCGCAGAGCGCTCGGGCGCATCTCTGATCGCCTGGAGCATGCTGGGCTGGATCCGACCGGTGAACTTCTCGGAATGGGCACACAAGCACCAGCGGGGACTCTATGTCCGCTGGTGTTCGGTGGGTATCCTGTTCACCCTCGTGGTCTACGGGCTACGCAGTCTGTTCATTGCCGTGCCGAGCAACAGGTGGTGGCGGCAAGCTGCCGTTTCGATGCCGAACCCGCTGTGGGAAGATCAACTGGTACTCCCCAACGGCTTTCTGGTTTCGATTGGCATCGCAGGCTTGCTGGCCTGCGGTCTGATGGTCCTGTTTTTCCGCCACCTTCGAGTCTCGGAGTTCATGATCGACACCGAGACCGAGATGCGCAAGGTGTCCTGGCCCAGCTGGGAGCAGCTGAAGACCTCCACGGTTGCCACTGTGGTTGCGGTCTTCTTGCTGGGTGTCTACCTCTACGTGGTCGACATCCTGCTCGCGGGCCTCTTCGATCTGGCCTTCTGGTCGTCTTGACCGACAAGAAATCACAGATGACGAATAACGAGCCAACTGAAACGCCTGACGCGAAGCCGGAGTCGGCTGCCGCCGAGCCGCCGGCCGAGGCGCTGACGACAGCCACCGAATCCTCGCAGCCCGCTGAGGCTGCCGCGGCGCCCGCCGCGGCTGAGCAAGCGACCGAGCAGC
>CAZMLI010000518.1:0-594 GCA_964566865.1 uncultured Planctomycetota bacterium | reverse complement strand
CGGCAGCGGAGGAGCAGCCGGCAGCGGAGGAGCAGCCGGCAGCGGAGGAGCAGCCGGCAGCGGAGGAGCAGCCCGCAGCGGAGGAGCAGCCCGCAGCGGAGGAGCAGCCCGCAGCGGAGGAGCAGTCCGCAGCGGAGGAGCAGTCCGCAGCCGAAGGCGAGTCTGATTCCTCGGCCCAGGGCAATCCCGAGGCCGAGCAGGACGAAGAGCGCTTGCACCCGGCGCAGATCGAGGCCGGACTCAGCAGCGGCGTCTTGCGCATGCAGGAAGGCGCGATTCCGGCCAACCTGGCGCCCGATGCGCAGTCTGCACCGGGCGCACCGGGCACCGCGGGCGGTGCGCCGAAGAAAGCAAAGGCCGAGACGGCCAAGCCGAAGCGCAAGCGGTCGCACAAGCCGGGCAAGCTGGTGACACGTCCGATCATCTCACGTCTGCCCGAGGCAGAGGTGGAGGAGAGCCTGGGCGTTTGCTGGTACGTGGTGCGGGTGCAGGCGGGTCGTGAGAACCGCGTGCGCAAGAACCTCGAGCGTCGCGTCAAGGAAGAGGGCATGACCGAGGTCGTCAAGCGTGTGCTGGTGCCGACCGAGATGGTCA
>CAZMLI010000517.1:0-2999 GCA_964566865.1 uncultured Planctomycetota bacterium | reverse complement strand
GCGTAGTCGCCCCAGGCGACCAGCTTGGCATGCATCACCAGCCGGGTGACTCGCTGCGCCGACAGGCTGTAGATCAACGCACCCACCAGACGCCCCTCGACGCCGGCCTCTTGACGCAGCTTCTTCTCCTCGCCCCAGTGGTACGGCGGCGCCGTGATCAGGAACTCGGCCTCCAGCAGAATGCGCACCTCGTCGCCCGCGCGCGAGGTCCTGGCGCTGAAGACGGACTTCTTGACGTGCGCCCGCTTGAACAGCCGCGGCTGGCCCCGCACGTTATCGCGCAGGTGGCCCAGCAACAGACGACGTTCGAGGGTCGCTGCGACCTTGCCGCCCAGCAGTTGTTCGATCTCGTCAGCCGGAATCCAGAGCAGATCGCGAGCGGGCCTCGAGTTGAGAAACTTCGGGTCGCGCTTGTCGGTCAGCGAGCGCCAGAACCCGGCCGAGCTGATCCGGCTGTAGACGTGCGCGATGGTGGTCTCGGGTGGCGGCGCCGGGAAATTCATGCTGCGCGTCTGGCTCTGCTTGACCCGGGCCGGCGGGGACTTCTTGTAGCTCAGCAGCGCGCGGGAGAGCATTCCCAGCATCAACTCGGGCCGGGCCTCCATCGTCATGTAGGTATAGGCCTCGTACAACTTGCCGGCCGCATCGAAGACGTAGTAGCCCTGGGTCGCCTTGGCGGACGGGCCGAGCGCGAAGTTCTCCAGCTTGCGCTGATCGATCACCTGATAGACGAACGTACGCAACGCGTCTCGGCGATGCCGGCCCGCGGAATAGTTGCAATCCATCGCCACCGGGATGAAGTCCCGTGACAGGGTCCGGATCACCGGCTTTTTCGAGAAGTGGACGACACGGCCCAGTTGACCGTTACATCACACGAGGCCCATCGGATGGCCATCCATCATCCAGAGGAAGATCGGCTTGCCCTCCGCCTGCGCCTCCGCACGCGCCTGCAACAGGTCAGTGCGCCAGCGAATCTGTCGCCACTTCTCCTCCGCAGCTGACGGCTTGAGCCGGGCGACATGGGCAGCCAGCGCGTCGATCTGCGCATCGCTCACCACCGGCGCTGGTGGCGCCGGGCTCGGCGTTTGGGCCACAGGCCTCTTCGACGCAGGTTTATCAGCCGCCGGCGGCGACCGATGGGTCCCGAGCTGTATCGCGATGATGCACAGCAGAACCGCGATCAGCGGGAGCCACAACTGGGTCTGCTTGGCTTTTTCGGTCATCGCCGTAGAGTCTAGCAACCCCACTACGCAGAATCAACGCCGGCCGAAGCCGGCCTCGACCAGCGCTCGGAACAGCGCACCGGCCACCACCTCGTGCCCCGCAGCGGTCAGATGGCAGGCAAAGCGCCCCTCGTCCAGAAACAACCGCTCTGGTTCGCCGGGTCCTGCCGCGCGAAAGGCCGCCATCAGATCGACCTGCAACTGGCTACCGACCAGCTTCCAGTAGCGCGCCACCAGCTCGGGCGCCGTTTCGGGGTGGCGCACCGGAGGCCAGGCGTAGGTCAACTGGCCACGATCCACCTCGACCGGCAGCAGCAGGATCAGCCGGATACCACGCGAGCGGCAGAGGCTCGCGATGGCGTCCAGGTTTGCCAGGTAGTCGATCATGTAGCAGCGGAAGGCCGGCGAGCCGGAGACCAGCTGCCCGAACATCCGGAACAGCGCCACCCGCTCGAGCGGGTGCGCCTTGACCGACCCCGGCTGACGCAGCCGATCCTCGACGCGAACTGGATTCCCGTCGTTGACCCCGACCTGGACCACCACCACATCCGGCGCATAATCCAGCAGTCGCTGCTCCAGGTACAGCCGGACCTGGTAGGAGCTGTATCCCGGCACGCCGGCGTTGATCACCTCGACCGCGGTCCCGGCGGCACGCAGCTTCTCTGCCAGCCTGGCCGGGTAGGCCCGCTCACGATCGACACCCCAGCCGAACGGAATCGAATCACCCAGACAGAGCACTCGTTTCACCCCCGGCGGCTTGGCCCGAAGAGTCGCGCTGTCGGCCCGGAACCCCTGCTCGTTGACCCGCCAGGTATACCAGCTGCCGCCGTCATCCGCCTTGCGCGTCAGCCCCGGGTTGAGCCGCCAGAACAGCACGGGGTCGGTCAGGTGACGGTCATCGGTGGCGTCCTGCAGGAACAGCCCATCCGGCATGGGGAACAGACCCGAGAAGCGCAGCCCCGCCTCGGCCATCAGCAGCAGCAAGACACAGGACATCAGCGCGAAGCAGAGCTTGCGACGTCCCGTCAATACCGGGCCCTGCCTGATCAATCGGGACACGCGGCGTCGTTGCCGCGCGGATAAGACTGCCGGGCCTGCGCGATCTTCAGCTCGCAGATCGTCCTGACATCCAGATCGTCACCTTCGGCCGTCTGGATCCGCTGATAGAAGGCGATGTAATCGTCGAAGAACAGCAGGACGTCCAGGTCACCCTCGAAGGCCGACAGCGCCGTCAAGATCTGACCGCGAAACGTGTCCTCGACGGCGTGCACCAGCTTGCTCAACGGCGCCAGGCAGCGATTGCCGATGTGACTCAGGATCGTCTGGCAGACCGAGCTCGCGGCGGAGATCTGCTCCAGCAAGGCGGCGTACTGACCGAACAGCTCCGCGGAATCCGGGTTGGCCTCTCCCAGCTGATGCACGATCAGCAGCGCATCCCGCGCCGCAATCCGCTCGAGCGCGCCGCCCACCGTGTCGAATCCACCCCCGTCATAGACGCCCTCGAGCAGCCCCAGCGTATAGGTCGTCAGGCCGACCATCAACCGGTGGCCGAGCTTCTCGCGATACATGAACAGCACGTCCACGACGCGCGTTTGCAGGATCCGCAGGTCCGGGTAGTCCAGCTGCTCCGGCGCGAAGACCTGACAGATCAGATCGACGCTCTCCAGGTCGAGCTCCAGCGCCTCCCCGGCCTCGAGCGTCGCAGCAATCTGCTCGAGCGCCTCGAGGAACTCGCTCAGGGTCGGCGCCCGCAGTTTCTCCAGCAGCGCGTGCATA
>CAZMLI010000516.1:0-3041 GCA_964566865.1 uncultured Planctomycetota bacterium | reverse complement strand
GGCAGGAAGCCTGTCAGCTTCGCTGCCAGGCGGAGACGGGATGCAATCGTGTTCCGCGCGCTATTCCTGTGGCGGACAACTCTGAGTGAACGTGTGCCTCCCGGCGCCGCAGGCGCCTTCCTGCTTTCCTGCCTTCCTGCCTTCCTGAGCAGCAGTTGAACTGGTCAGTTGCCGCGACACTCGACTTCAAGCTCAGCTGTGACTGACCCATAAGGGCCAACACTTCTGCATCACAGCACTAGGTTGCTTTCGCGGCCAGCTGCAACATGTGCGCGTCGCGTTGCTTGCGACGGGCTGTTACAATACTCGACGTGTTGTCATTCGAGCCTGATCCCGGGTTGTTCGAGCCGGTTCTGACAGCGGCCGACGATGCCGTCGGTTTCGACCGCCCGTGGAATCCCTGGACGCTGGTCTTCTGTTCGTTCTTCTTCGGCTTGATGGCCGGTGGCCTGGCGCTGGCCGTCAACTTTCGCCGGCTGGGCCTGCCGCAGCACTTCTGGAAGACGATCTGGTTCAGCGCACTGGTAACCGCGGTGGCGCTGACGGCGCTGGTGCAGCTGACCGAGTCTGGCACGCTGTCGCGGGACAGGGCCACTCAACAAAGTGTGCGGATGATCAAGAAGGCATTGTGGGTCATCTGCGCCATCTGCATCGCGCAGTTCCAGCAGCGGCGCTGGAGGCTCTGCATGGCCTGCGATGAGCCGACCGCCCGCTGGTACAGCCCGCGCTTGTGGCTGATGCTGATCGGTGGGTTGATCTTGCAATTCGTCGTGACCATCCCGCTGTTGAGCATTACCCAGCTGGTCTGGCCGAGCTGATGCAGGTCGACCCGCCTGCGGTGACGGGCCTCGACGCTGCGGTGGCCCGGGCCAATCATCTGCTGGATGTCGAGCGTTACGACATGGCTGAGCGGTCCGTGCGCGAGGCGCTGGCCGCCGAACCGGACCTGGCGGCGCTGCACATGCTGCTGGCCCGCGCGCTGCTGGGGCAAGAACGCCTGGAGGATGCCGGGGAGGCGGCCCGCGAGGCGCTGGCCCGAGACCCGGAGGAGGACCTGGCGATGTTCCTGCTGGGGTACATCGCCCAATCGGCCGGCCGGCACGTCGAGGCGGAGTCGCACTTCCTGGGGGCGCTGGCGATCGACCCGGACTACCCGGAGCACTACCTGGCCTATGCCCGACTGTTGCACAAGACCGGGCACATGGAGAAGGCGGAGCACCTGGTCCGCACCGCGCTGTCGCTGGATCCCGAAGCCTCCGGGGCGGAGGCCCTGCTGGCGCTGATCATCAGCGAGCGTAAGCCGGGAGCGGCCGCGGAGCGGCATGCGGGTTTGGGCTTGAGCCAGGAACCGGACGATGCCGATAGTCACATCTCGCTGGGCTACGTTTGTCTGCAGAATGGCCGGCCGTTCAAGGCCCGGTATCACTTCCGCGAGGCGCTGCGTCTGGAGCCGGAGGAGATAACCGAAGCGTTCTACCTGCAAGCGGACAAGTCCTGTCGCTGGATCTACCTGCCGATGTACTACTGGTCGACCTACATCGACCGGCTGCCTGGAAAACAATTCACCGTCTGGGCGGTGATGCTCGGCGTCATCTTTCTGCTGAAATCGAAAATGCCGCAGATGAATTACTCGATACTACTCTGGTCCTATGTCGGCTTTTGCCTCTACACCTGGGTGGCCAATTCGCTGGTCGCCGGCTGGATCAAGTTGAGGCCCGCCCGATGAGCGACACGAACGATGCACTGCTGCGCACGCTGGCGGCTGCCGTCGAGAGCGACCCGCAAAACCTGCCCCTGCGGCTGCACTATGTCGAGTTGTTGATCGAAGTCGAGCGCCAGGGCGAGGCGATCGACGCGCTGCGCATCGCGGCCGAACAACTGCCAGACGACGAGGCGCTACAAGGCCAGCTGCTGGGCTTGCTCCGACGCAAGGGAGATCTGGCCGAGGCGTTGATTCGCGCGGAGGCGCTGCTGGATCGCCGGGAGACGCCCGCTGTGCGACTGGAGCTGGCTCGCATTCTGCTGGCGCGGGGTGATCGCGACGGGGCGCTGGAAGCCTATCGCGTGGCGATCGAGCAGGATCCGTCGCTGAATGATCCGGAACTGGCGGCGCTCGGTCCCGTCGCGGTGGCGGCGACCACCACGCCGGAAAGCCAGGCGCCCGAGCAGTGGGCGGAGCAGTTTGACTGGGGTGACATGCACATCACGTTCAAGGATGTGGTGGGCCTCGATACGGTCAAGGACCAGATCAACCTGCGCATTCTCGCGCCGTTCAAGAATCCGGAGATCTACCGTGCGTTCAATCGCAGCGGTGGCGGAGGAATCCTGCTTTATGGGCCGCCGGGATGTGGCAAGACGTTCATCGCGCGTGCGACGGCGGGGGAGGTCGGCGCCCGTTTCCTCTCGGTGGGCATCAACGACATTCTCGACAAGTACTGGGGCGAGAGTGAGCAACTGATCCACGCCCTGTTCGAGGAGGCCCGCAACAACGCGCCGAGCGTCTTGTTCTTTGACGAGTTCGATGCCCTCGGGGCGGCGCGTGGCCGCAGCGAGTCCCAGTTCTGGAAGACGCTGGTCGACCAGATGTTGCAAGAGATGGACGGGATGAGCGGACGCAACGAGGACCTGCTGATCTTCGCCGCGACCAATACCCCGTGGCACGTCGACTCGGCATTTCGGCGGCCGGGCCGCTTCGACCGCATCTTCTTCGTGCCGCCTCCGGATGAGGCCGCGCGGGCCGAGATCATCACGCGTCACGTGAGCCCGCTGCCAGGCGGCGATCAAATCGACTGCCGCGCGCTGGCGGCCAAGACGCCGTTGTGGACCGGGGCCGATCTGAAATCCCTTGGGGAGCGGGCCTCGGAGCAGGCGCTCTCCCGTTCGTTGCGCACAGGCTCGGTCCATCCGGTGACTCCCGAGGACTTTGACCGGACCCTCGACGAGATGAAGTCCACCGCGCTCGAGTGGTTGGCCACTGCGCGCAACTATGCCCGCTACTCGAACGAAGGCGGACAGTATGACGACCTGACCGCCTATCTGAA
>CAZMLI010000515.1:0-3049 GCA_964566865.1 uncultured Planctomycetota bacterium | reverse complement strand
GATGTCGTTCGAAAACATATCTCCATGAGGTACATGCTGAATCTTTCGACGATCTCTGTATTTCTCTTTAGGATGAAACTGTTCATCGCTGTCAGAATCGTCGAAATAGTACGCTTCTGCTTGTGTGTATTTGCTCATTAATTATCTCCATTGCAGCTTAGTTCGTTCATTTTCTGGCCTTATCTTTATTGGATATAGTGTTGCAGCAATTCATGCACTTCTTTAAATTACTTAGGCCAGAGTCCAGTGCCTCTATTGAATGTTGGTACATCTGTCCAGGACTTATTTCACAATGGCACTCGCAGCACTGGCGAAAATTTCTTGCGTTCCTCTGCTTGCTAAAAAATTCTTGCAGGTTCCACCCTTTTTGCACCTTCGCTTGTTATTTATCTTGTGCTCAAATTAACCCGAATTCGGGCAAATGGCAATTCATATAAATCAACCAAACAAGCGCTTATTATAGTTTTTTTCAATTTGCCATTTGCCCGAATTCGGGTAACATTATTGGCATGGAAAAATCAGAATTGCAACAAGTAACAGAGGCTCTTGATCTATATAAGCGAAATCCAAAACTAGGCAAAACACAAGAGGCGATAGCAATTGAGAGTGGAGTATCTTATGGCACATTAAAGAAGATATCGACTGGCGAGACTAAAAACCCAGGTTCAGAGTCTATAAGAAAACTCTATGAGTATTTCTCAGAGAGAAGCAATGGAAAACGCTAATCTATGGCAGATTGAAACGATAAGGCAACAAAAAAGGACTCAAAGAAATGAAGAAAATTCCAAACATTAAATCTGGGATGCAATTAACGCCATGAAATGGTTTAAACATGATTCAAGCGCCAGCCTGGATTCAAAGCTAAAACTCGTAAGGCTAAAATACAAAATGGAAGGGTATGGATTGTATTGGTACTGTCTTGAGTTAATTGCCGCAGATGCAGAAAAACATAACCTGACATTTGAGCTTGAACACGACGCAGAACTGATTTCATCCGACACCGGAATAAACCAAGATCGTGTCCAACAAATGATGGTCGATTTTGTCAAATGGGGTATTTTTGAGCAATGTTGTGGGGTGATAGACTGTTTAAAAATGTCAATAAAAACAGATCAACACACTCACAAGTCAATTGAAATACTGCAAACTATGGGTACACTATGCGGTGACTGTCCCGACAAAGTCCCTCCTAACAGAATAGAAGAGAAAGAAAAGACTGTCGTCAATCCTGATGGGGCAGCCTCCGAAGAAACCCTTTTGCCAAAAAAACAAAGGATAAATACCCCTTATTCTGAAATCGTCGATCTATACCACGAAAAATTGCCGATGATGCCTGGAGTAGAAAAGCTGACAGAAGTAAGGAAGCGTTACATAAGAAACCTGTGGGCAGATGATCTGGACGATTTAATTAACTGGTCAAATTTTTTTGATTATGTTGCTAAGTCAGAATTTCTGACTGGCCGGACACAAAACCAAAATGCGCATAAAAACTGGACAGCAAACCTTGAATGGATAACTAAGCCAGCAAATTTCCTCAAAATACTGGAGAAGCAATATCATGGGAAAATTTAACGATAGTCAGAGGGGGCGGGTTGGTGAGGTTTCTGTTTCTCCTCCGACAAGGGATTATTTATTGGCCAGTCTTGCAAAAATTATAATGCAACACTCGGTAGACGATCTGCCCCCTCTCTTGCAAAGTCCGGCGGTTATGGCCGCAGGGGTGCTTATTGATTCAATTTTTGAGAAGCCAACTCACTACGAGTCTCCATCTCAAGTGTCCAAGAAGTTTCCCGGGGATAATTCAGGAGTGATGCAGGTTTGGGTGTGGCCTTATAGGGATCGAGTTATGGCGCTGACGCGTAAATTTTTAAGGGCGCAGGTAAGGCTTCAAAACCTTGTGATTAATTCTGCGGCAGAGGGGATTTATTGGCGTGGAGATAGCTTTGACGATTTTAAGACCAGCATTGCTGAGGCAAACAAAATGAAGAGCATAGGCATTGAAGCATACAAAAAAGAAGCTGTTGGCGGTTTGCGCGCACAGCTTGGAGTGAAGTTATGATTCTGTTGAATATAGTTTCAACGAAAAGCCTAAGGGCCGGATTAGAGGATGTCACTCCTGTTGAGTGTCCTTTGTGCGGTTGTAAGACGATGTGTGCCAGCTATATTGATTTATTGTGTGATACATGCGGATTCAGTCCTGAGAGGGCAAACTCCATGGGAGACGCGAGAAAGAGATATTGTAAAGAAAAAGATATTAAGCGGCCTGTCTGGTCAATGATGATGGGAGTAAAAACTAAGACCGTCAGCAATTATGAGTGTATTTTCCCAAGCAGCATCTACTTTGAGAAATGTAAGAATATTCTAAGCCAGCACTATGGAGATTAATTATGGTTAGAAGCAATCAGTACAAAACAGTAAATTGCGAAGATAAGCGTCTGATGGGTTTGTGTTTCATTGAGAGGGAAAGAATTATCTCGGAGATTGAAGAGTATGGATTGAGGATAAAAAAATTAAAGAACGAGAGAATTGAGCTTAGCAATACTGTCCTATCTGGAAAGCTCGAACTGAAAAGATCAACGGTTGCTAATTACTCAGCTTTATTTTCTAAATGTCACTCTTGAGCAAGCTATGGCCACTTTCAATGTCTACAAATCAAAATGTATAGGCCGGTGGGAAGCGAGCGCTCACCCAGTTATCAGCATGGGTCGTAGTGCAGTTGAAGACTTAGGCGAAGAATTTGGCGAGATTGAAATATTTGGAGAATGGTTTGAGCTTGAGATAGAAGGGAAGCTAGTGTTCCCTCCTGTTTCACGCGAAAAATGAGGCTATTAGTTATGAAAGTCGTCAGAATGAATAAAGAGAAAATTGATGATGTGGTTGAATTTCTTGAGGAGCTTTTAGTTGAGGCCAGCGCTGGGGATATTTCATGTATTGCTGTGGCGTATGTTAGTGCAAACGGAGACGTGGCTGCTAGCTGGAGCGGGGGCAGCAACGCTATTAAGCTTTATGCCGGTACCGAGCATCTAGCTAAGCAGTTTTACTTAGATAA
>CAZMLI010000514.1:0-3054 GCA_964566865.1 uncultured Planctomycetota bacterium | reverse complement strand
TGGCTGCGGCGATGAAGGCTTCGAACAGGCGCGCCTGAACCGGGTCGCCCTGCATCTTCTCGGGGTGCCACTGCACGCCGATCGCCCAGCGATGCGCCGGCAGCTCGATCGCTTCGATCACGCCGTCGACCGAGCGGCCGACCAGCGCGACGCCCTCGCCCGGCGCGTCGATCGACTGGTGATGGAAGGTATTGGTTCGCAGGCTGGACTGGCCGAGGATCTCGCGCAGGCGGGTGCCCTCGTCGAGGTAGACGCGGTGAAAGGCCTGTGCGGGACGGGGCGCCTTGTGCAGCAGTAGCTCGGGTAAATCGGGCGGCAGGTGGCGGAAGAGGGTCCCGCCCGCAGCGACGTTGAGCAGTTGAATGCCGTTGCAGATGCCGAGAATCGGTGTCTGTTGCGAGAGGAGCTGGCGGGCGAGGGCCAGCTCGAACTGTTCGCGCCGAGGTTCGAGCAGGGTGATCTCGGGAATCAGCTGCTGCTGATAGTGCCGCGGGTGCATGTCGTCGCCGCCGGAGAAGACGACGCCGTCGAGCCGGGCGATCAGTGCATCCAGATCGTCGGGCTCGGCATAGGGCGGGATCAACAGCGGCAGCCCGCCAAATTGGCGGATCGCTTCGTAGTACTCCGCGTAGAGAAAACTGTGCGGAGCACGCGGTCCGGCGCTGTCGAAATCGGCAGTGATGCCGATCAGCGGCTTCAACGAATCTTGCTCAGCTCGCTATCCGCGAGCTGGTTCCACTTGCCGCCGAAGCTGCGCTTGACTTCTTGATAGAATTCTCGCGCCTTGTCTTTGCGGCCGCTGGAGAGCGCCGCCTGCGCCCGATGATGCAGATCCTTGTAGGCCCGGTCCCCTTGCTCGTCGATCTCCTTGATCTGCTCGTTGGCCTGCTTGTTGCCGGTCTTTTCCCAGTAGTTCTGGTAGAGCTCGATCGCATTCTGAAACTCATTGCGATCGAGGAACATGCGCGCCTTCTGCTTCAGATCCGCCAGCGGATCCTTCTTGGTCGTGCCCGTGCCCAGGCTGGCCAGCTTGGTTTTCGCCCGGTTCGCCGCCAGGCTGCCGGGATACTGGCGAATGATCTTCTTGTAGGCCGCCAGCAGCTTGTCGCCCTTGAGCTTGCCCTTGGTCTCGTCGGCCTGCACCTGCTTGAACTGAAACTCGGCCTCTCGTGCCTGCACGTCGTCGATGACCGCCGAGCGTTGCTGCTCGATGTCCTGCTTCAGCTGATGCGCCTTCTCGTAGAATTTCGGATACTGGCTGGCCTTGATCCTGTCGGCCTCCTTTTCGGCCTTGTCCAGCTCCCCTTCGTCCAGGTACTTCTGCGCCCTGGCCAGCACCCTGGCCGGATCCATCTCACTGCTGCCTCCCCCACCGGCGATCATCGCCAGCGCACCGACCGAGATCACCAGCACGGCGATCGCGCCGACGATCGCCAGCTCGTTGCCGGCACCCTTGCCTCGTCGCCGAGCGACCCGCCGCGTCGAGTGCTTGCTGCGCGTACCGGACTGGGTCTTCTTCTGACCCGAGGGCGCCTTGCCCGAGCTGCCGCCCGCCGGCTTGCCGCTGGACTTGGCGCCGGCCAGTCCCGGATGGTCAAAGACCACCGTCACCTCGCCGATCTGGATCTGATCGCCGTGCCCCAGCTTGTGCTGGTTGACGTGGATGCCGTTGACGCGCGTGCCGTTGCGGCTCTCGAGATCGACCAGCTTGAACTCGCTGTCGCTGACCTTCTCGATCCGACAGTGCTCGCGCGAGGCCATCGTGTCTTCGATCGTGACGGTGCACTCAGATGACCGGCCGATGGTGGCCTTGTCCTGCATCATCTCGATCACCCGCTCGCCATCACGGTCGCGTACCTTCAGGTTGATTGGCATACTTTCAGTCCTTCTTCGACTGTCCGAAATCCAGCACCACCGGGATCGACAGCGCTGGTCGTTTCTTGCTGTTGGTCGTGATCTCTATCGTGCCCCGGACCAGGCCCGTCAGGCCGGCCGGTGGTTCGACAACCTCGAAGCGCACCGACTGATTCTTGCCCCGCCGTGGATGCAAGAGCCAGCGAAGGTACGGAATACTGCATTTTACCTGCTGAACCTCGATTCGCAGCGTTCGACTGCTCAGAAAGACGGTCGCGACCGGCTTGCGCTTCTGGCCGACGCGGATGCGCAGCCGCTGCGGGTGCACGTTGATCTGCCCTCTGATGTGCGCCGAGACGAAGACCTGCTTGCGCGGGAATCGCGGGCTGTTGGTCTTGACGTAGACATGCTGCTCGATGCGGCCGAACGGCGCGTTCGCGGCCAGCGTGACGGCGATCTGGAAGGTCACCGGGTCTCCCGCTTTCCTGGGCGGCTGCCGCTTGCCGACCTTGAGCGTCAGGTAGGGCGCGGTCGACTCGACGCCGGTGACCTGAAACGTCTTCGGCGGGTAACCGGTCAGGGTGAGCACCTTGGTCACCGCCTTGCCATGCTGCACCGCGCCAAACCAGAGAAAGATCTCGAGGCCCACCTCGCGCAGGATGTGGGCCTCGATCTTGATTCGCGTGATCGGCTGGGTCCGGTTGTTGGTCCTCAGCTCGATCCACTGGTCCTGTTTGCCGCCGCGGCCGACCGGATCGAGCGTCACCGGCAGGTCGAGGGACTGCCCCGGTGCGAGCTCGTAGGGCAACTTGACTGGCTTGCCGTCGGCCAGCGGACGGGCGGCCGTGCAGCCACAACTGGTTTCCACCTTGCGCAGCGTGACTCGATACTTGCTGGTATTGGAAACGGTGAATCGCTTGTGCACCGGTTTCTTGTCGAAGATCCGGCCAAAATCAAACGCGGTCGGCGAGGCCTCGAGCGCGGGTTCGCCCGACTGCTGCGGCCCGCCCGACTGCTTCGGGATGACGTCCACCGCATCCGGATAGCGGTAGGTCTTGCCCGGCGGTTGCTTCGCGCCTTTCGCCGAGGCGTCGTCCCGCTTGCATCCGCCGCAGGCAACCAGCAGCACGGAGAGCATCAGGGTGGCTAGTGTTTGATTTGCTTCCATCGCGTCTTGAAATCGAAGTGCGGGTCGTGCTC
>CAZMLI010000513.1:0-3066 GCA_964566865.1 uncultured Planctomycetota bacterium | reverse complement strand
AATACAGGCTGATGCAAGACGTGAGCGTAAGCGGATGCCGTTAGGCGCTGCCCGGCCGGGGAGATCAGCGCCGCGTGCCAACCACGCCCGGCACAGCGTTGGGATCGAGCCGCCCGTAGCGTTTCCACCCCACACCGAGCAACCAAGCACGAGGAGCAGCGGTGACGGCTTCCCCGGGGGGCGAGATGAGGGTAGTCGGACCTCGCCAATGCCCGAAGTGCGGCGCACTCGAGTACGGATCTAGATGGGTCTTCGGCAGGAGCTTGCCACTACGCTTGTAGGCGTGACGCCGGTGGTTACAGAGCACGTAGGCAACACAATGCGCAACTCACAGGGATTCGCGTTGTGCGGTATCGGTGGCACCCGCTGTGCGGTCTCGAAGTGCACGTACGGATGTGGCGCACGCGCGACGGATTGGCCCAATTCCAGGTGGTCGAGGACGATTCGAGACGGCCGGGCAGGCTCATGCCGGTCTGGATGTTTGATGAGGTGGTTTGCTCGTCGATGAAGCTCGTCGAGCGAGCCTACGCAGATATGAGCGCACTCTTGGCGCTGCGACGTCTGCTGGACGCGACCTGCAATGCATCCGACGTCGTTCCGCATGCGGAATCGAAATGCTCAGCGCACCAAACCGATACAGATGGGACTTCTCGAGCGGCGAGCTCCGGCCAACGCGATTTGGAGAGGGCTCGCACCGAGCGTGCGAGAGCAGCTCGTTCGATTGCTGGCGAGCATGATGCATCAGCACCTCGTGCCAGTCGACCGAAGCGCCACGGAAGGAGGCGCCGGTGAGTGAGAAGGTGACAGCAGGACACTTGAGCCGAAACGCGATCGTGTACGTGCGACAATCGAGTGCTCGACAGGTTACGCACAATCGGGAAAGCCAAAGGCTGCAGTATGCGATGCGCGAGCGCGTCACATCGTTTGGGTGGCGAGATGTGGAAGTCATCGATGATGACCTTGGCGTTTCCGCCTCGGGGATTGCGGAGCGCAAGGGCTTTCAACGCCTGATCGCAAAGGTCAGCCTAGGACAGGTCGGTGCTGTGGCAGCGCGTGAGCTGTCGCGGTTTGCGAGGAATAGCCGCGACTGGCAACAGCTTATCGAAGTGTGCCGGTACGTCGACACCTTGCTCATCGACGAGGAGAGCATCTACGACGCTCGGCTCAGCAATGACCGGCTGCTTCTCGGCCTGAAGGGCAGCATGAACGAGTACGAGCTCGACCTCTTGCGGCTCCGCAGTCTCGAGGCCAGGCGTGAAAAGGCGCGGCGAGGCGAATACTACGCCAGAGTCCCGGTAGGTTACCTGAAGGCGGAAACCGATGAGCTCGAGAAACATCCCGATCAACGCATTCGGCATGTGATCGAGCTCATCTTTGAGAAGTTCCTCGAGCTGGGAAGCGTGCGCCAGACGCATCTGTGGCTACGAGAGCACGATATCGATATCCCGAGAAACAAGACGAACCGCGGCGATGTCGTCTGGAAGCAAGCCTCGTACGGCCACCTCATCGAGATACTGAAAAACCAGACCTACGCTGGGAGCTACGTCTACGGGAAGACCGCAACTCGCACGCGACTCAACGACAGCAAGATCGAACGTGTCGTCGTTCACAAACCCCGCGAAGAATGGTTGTTGATATCCGACCATCATGAGGGGTACATCGACATCAAGACTCACGAGCGAATCCAGGACATGATCTCGCGCAACGCTCAATCGAGGAGCCGCTCGAGCGCCGGCGCTGCCAAGACGGGCAGCGCGCTGCTCGCTGGGCTCGTGCGCTGTCGGCGTTGCGGTCAGAAACTCACCGTGAGCTACAGCGGCTCGCAACGCAGCATTCGCCGCTATACGTGTAACCGAGCAAACACGGAGCATGGTGATCCGGTCTGCATCAGCTTTAGCGGAATCGATGTCGACAAACGTGTCGCCGCGGAGGTGCTCGATGTGGTCCAACCCGCCGCACTGGATGCGAGCATGCAGGCCGCCGCGCAATGCGCTGCCTCGCAGGACGAGCTGCTCGAAACGCTACGCATCGAGCTAGAGGCCGCAACCTACGCATCGGATCGCGCTTGGCGGCAGTTCGATCAAGCTGACCCCGCTAATCGCCTTGTGGTCGACGAGCTCGAGCGTCGTTGGAATCAAGCGCTCGAACGGGTTCGGGAGCTCGAACAGCGGATCGCCAATGCTGAACACGAGCGAACCAACGCGCAGCTTCCCGACCGGTCCGCGTTTGAGGAACTGGCTGCGGACCTTCAACGCGTTTGGAACGCGCCGAACGTCGACGTTCGGCTCAAGAAGCGCATCATGCGAACGCTCATCGAAGAGATCGTCGCGGACATTACCGAGGACGGCGCAGAGATTGTGCTCGTGGTGCACTGGAAAGGTGGTGCTCACACCGAGCTGCGCGTTCCGAAGCGTCGCCGTGGCCACACCAGCAACCGCACACCCGCCGACGTGGTCGAAGCGATCAGGGTCCTCGCCCTCGTCTGCGATGACGCCACGATTGCGCAATGGTTGAGCCGCAACGGCATCCGTACTGCGCAAGACAAGCAATGGTCCAGAGCGCTGATCACATCGCTCCGCCATCGCTATGGCGTGCCCTGCTATGTGAAGGAAGAGCAGCCGCGATGGTTGACGCTTGCCAAAGCGGCAAAGCACGCCGGCGTGGCCTGGAAAACGATGGAGCGCATCATCAGCCGCGGAGAGCTCGACGCACTTCACCCGCTACCCAGGGGCCCGTGGCTCATCGACCGCGACGACCTTGGGAAGCCCGAGATGGTCAAACGCCTTGAGCAATGCCGTGCGCGGCGGACATGTAACCCCGACGTACCTGCTTCGGGACAGCTGATGTTGGGAATTCCGAAGACATAGAGAGGTGGCGTACTGTGATCGGTTCTTCAGCACGTACTCGAGCACGTGGCGCACCTGCCGCGGGCTGGTGAGCTGCACAGCGTGGTAGCGATCGGTGAAGACCTTACCGCGGCGCTGCCACAGAGCGTTGAGCCTCCTGGCGAGGCGAATGGTGAACCCCTGCGTGCCGCGGCTGAGTGAACGGCGGTCTTTCGCCTCG
>CAZMLI010000512.1:0-3067 GCA_964566865.1 uncultured Planctomycetota bacterium | reverse complement strand
GGAAGCACTTCTCTCTGCCTGGCAGCGAAGCTGTCAGGCTTCCTGATTTCATGCCCTCCTCAGAAGCTGTGCACCCGGGAACATGGGTGACGTTTAGACGGTACAGACCGGGCACATGGGTGACACGTTCTCTCGTCCCCCTTCTCGTCCAATCACCCATCTATCCATCCACTCTGGGAAATCTGAGTAATCTGTGGCCGCCCCTCCCGCCTCCGCGGCTCCGCGCCCTCCGCGGCTCCGCGTGAGGCTCTGCGGCCTTTCTTCTGCCTCCGCGTCGGATGTGCCACCAGAGATTTGGTTGTGGCCGAAGGCCTGCGCTAGGAAATCTGTGGCCAAAAACGCCACCAGAAGTGCGTGCGCAACCAAATCCGGCGAAGCCGGTCTCCCTTACTTGATGCGCTTGATGATGTGGAAGCCGAACGGGCTCTTCTTGCTGTCGAACGGCGCGACGCCCACCTCGTTGACCTTCAGCCGCCAGCCGACATTACCGAAGGCCGGCACCATCTTGTCGCGCTTCGCCAGCTCTACCGGGTAGGTGCCGCCGCCGGGATCCCCGCTGAACTCCTTCATCAGCTTGTTGAAGTCCGCCCCGGCCTTGATCTTCGCCAGGATCCTGGCCGTCAGCGCCTCGGCCTGGGCTTGGGTGCGGGTCTCCTGGGAACGGCGAGCGCCACTGAAGCTGATCAAGATATGCGCCAGCGTGACCGAGTCCGCCTTGTGCTCTGGCCTGGCCTCGAGCGCTTTGATGTCGTCGCGCAGCGCCTTGAGCAGGGCCTGCGCAATCGCATACTCGTCGATGTCCTTCAGTTGCGGATACCACTTGCCCTGCTGGTCGGCCAGCCAGAGGTTCGGCGTGCCCTTGGCGTCGAAAGCCAGCTTGGCGCGCATTTTTCCGTCCTTGCTGGTCAGCACGAAGCTGGTGCCGCTGATCACCTTCTCGCCGTCGACTGGTTCGCCCGCGCGGGCTGCGTCAAGGGTCGAAAGGACGCCTTGCATCAGCGCGCCGCCCAGAAAGGCGGCTGCAACCAGGATCAGGAATTGACGCTTCATCGGGATATCTCCACTTGAGGATGTTGTCAGGACTACTGCTTCTTGAACTGTCTGTTGAAGTGCGACATCGTGCGCATCAGGATCAGCGGCGTCAACGCGACACTGGTGACGTGACCGGTGGGCAGCCGCATCATCCTGGGTTTGCCCCAGGCTTTCCAGAGTGAGTGGGCCAGCGGGTAGGGCACCACCGGATCGAGCAGTCCGTTGACCATCAGCAACCCGGCCTTGCGCTTGGGGTCCGCATAGGTGATCGGGTCGTAGGGCTTGATCAGCTTCAGCAGCACCTCCGGCTCGATCTTCAGCTTCGCCAGCGCCTCGGTCACCTGCGGGATCTTCAGCTTGACGGCGATGTTGATCAGCGGCCCGAGTCCCCCACCGGCCAGGATCATCGAGGCGGCCTTGAACTCGGGCGCCACGCCGTAGGTCAAGCCGGTGATGAAGCCACCGAGGCTGATTCCCATCAGGCCGACCCGGTCACCGGAGACGCCCTGCTCGCGCATCAACCAGAGCCTGGCGCGCCGAGCATCGGAGACCGCCTGGCGGGCCCACTGCTGGACGTGCGCCGGACTCTTCTCGAAGATCGCGCTGCCCGACCCGCGTCCCTGCGGCGCGCGCTCGAACTGGTAACCCAGCGCAATGAACAGCACCTTGTAGCCACCGGCAGCCAGCGCGGTGCCGATCCACTGGATCTTCGTCGTATCGCGATCCTTGAACCAAGGCAGAAAGACAATCGCCTTGTCGGTCTTGCGTTTCGGCTCGAAGTAGATCCCATGCACCGTGTTATTGCGCAGCGTCGGGGTCTTGATCGCGCTCGGAAAACGAACCTTCCAGGTCTTGATTCCCAGCAGCTTCGCGCCCTCGGCCTCGAACGGCTCGATCTGGTTGGTGAAGTCGGCGGACGGCTGCTTGAACAGCGCACGCTGGGCAAACAGCGGCGTGCAGACGACCGTCAGGATCAGCAGCGATGTCACGTACTTGAACATGGGATCAGCCTTGGTTGAAGTAGGGATGCCCGCGTGCTTCACGGAGCTCGTCGATCGATGACTGGATGATGCCGCGGACGCGTTGGGTCTGCGCCTCGATGTAGGTGAAGTCGCTGGCCTTGGCCCGGTCCACCGCGCCGTAATCGATCGGCTCGTGGAAGCGAATGCGGAAACGCGATGGCAGCGGGATGACGCCGAGCGGACCGAGCCAGGGGAACGTCGGCGTGACCGGAACGAATGGCAGCCCGAACAGCGCGCCGGTACTGCCGCCCAGCCGGTAGAGCATCGGGTAGGTCTCCTCGGCGCCGACGACCGAGACGGGGACCAGCTTGGCGCCGGTCTCGATCGCGACCTTGAGGAATCCGCCCCGGCCGAAACGCTTGAGTCGGTATCGATCGCGGAACATCTTGGCCGCGCCCTTCATGCCCTCCGGGAAAACGGCGACCATTTCGCCGCGTTCGAGCAGCGTACGGGTGTTTTCCGGCATTGCCTGAACGTGCCCACAGCGCGCCAGCAGGGGTGCAACAAACGGCACGTTGGCGAACCAGGAGAGGAACACCGCGCGCATCGGACGCGGCTGCGGATGCTCGAGATCGATGGCCGCGGCGACCATCGCCCCATCCCAGAAGAGGATCCCGGCATGATTGGCCACCAGCAAGGTCGGTCCCTCGCTGGGGATGTGCGCGACGCCTTCGGCCTGCGCTCTGAAGTAGTGTCGATAGAACAGGTGGAAGATCGGCATCAGCACCTTGGGGTACTGTGGATCGAGTCCGAACTCGTCGGTCTCGTACTGTCCGCGCAGCCGCTGTCGTCCCAGTTCGAGCAGCTCGGACCCGAGCTGTTTGAGCTGTTGCAGCGGAGGGGCCACATGGGCCCGCGTGTCGGCGCCCATCCGCGCCAGCGCTGCTTTCAGGTCCGTGGTCGAACCGCCGTTTTCGAGCAGACCGAGCAACAACTGCCGTAACTGACGCAAATCAGCCAGTTTTCGCTCGAGGATCCGCTCAGAGATCACTCCCCCCATGTCCGCATCCTAG
>CAZMLI010000511.1:1539-3089 GCA_964566865.1 uncultured Planctomycetota bacterium | reverse complement strand
CCATAGTTCAACGAATCATCACCAACCTTCTCGCGGCACGGCTTGCTGATGTAAGACCTGGGCTCAGCGTTGGCCACGCTGGCAACATGACGGACGAGTGTCTAGTCAGCCACGACCCTGCGCTGACAACCGACGCTCGGCATCGATCTCGCGCAGGATCCGCGCGGTGCCTGCCGGAACCAGGGACTGCCAGTCCCCCCCGCTGCGAAGCGCCTCGCGCACCTCGGTTGCGGTCAGCTCGGTCCACTCCTCGAACGGCAGCCGACCGACCGTCAAGCCCAGCTTCTCGAAACGCGCGACCTTCTGCTCGCCCCACTCGCCCTTGACCCGCGTCAACCAGACGGCCGACGCTGGCATGTAGGCGGCCCAGTCCGTGGTCTCGATGTGGTTGATGTCCAGCGGCACCAGACAGAAACGACTGGGCGCGACGCCGTCGTCGAGCAGACTCTCGCGGATCATCCGCGCGCGCTCCCAGAAGGAGAACGGGTTGCTCGCGGGGTCGTGCCGATGGGCCTCCGCGGAGTGTCCGGACATCGCCGCCCGATCGGGGTTGGTGATGCCGACGGTCAGTTCCTCGCAGCGCGCGAGCGCGAGCCGCAGGTAGTGCAGGTGCCCCAGATGAAACGGCTGAAACCGCCCGTGCACCGTCGCATGCGGATGGGTCGCCGTCATCGACCCGCCGCCAGTCGGCGCAGCAGGTGATACGGGAAGCCGCGGCCCCCGCCAGCCGCAACCCCCCGCGACAGCGCTCTGCGCGCACGCTTGGTCCGGCCCATCGAGCGCGCCTTCAGCGCGCGCACCAGCCAGAGATCATTCTCCACCAACGGCCCGAGCTGACGGCACTGGCCGATCAGCGCCGTCTCTGAAAGCTGCCCGAGCAGAAAGCGCGCCGACAGCACGGGGAATGGGTGGGCCGTGCTGCGTTCCAGGGAAAAGCGCGCCAGCGGTCGCAGCTGTCGTCGGCCCAGCTGCGGACGCGACAGCAGGAACTGACAGAGCGCGCGATAGAGCAGGACCGTCTGGCGAATCTCGACAAAAGGCGCGCCGGCTCCCAGCATTTTCTCGAACTGGGCCAATGCGAGCTCGTACCGCCCGGCAGCCATCGAGACCAGCCCAGCGTCACGCATCACCCGCGCAGTCTCCACGTGGCGCGGCGGCAGCCAGCCGGCCGTGGCCTCGAGCAGTTGCGCGGCCCGCGGCATGTCGCCGCGCTCCCGCTCGCTGCTGGCCCAGCACAGGTGAATGCGAATGCGCATCAAGACCGACTGCGGCCGACGATCGCGCAGCTTGCGATACCACCTCGCCGCCGCATCCCAGTCTCCCCAGAAGCGGGCGGCGCGGGCCCAGGCGAGTCCGAGGGTCAGCGGAGGCACACCCAGTTTCTGCGCCTCGACCAGCGCCTGTTCGGTCCGCTGCTCGTCCTTGCGCCGCAGCGCCAGTCGGGCTTCCAGCAACCAGGCCGCCTTGCGGTCCAGGCGCGGCCCGCCACCCTCAGGCGCCAGTAGCCCACTGGCCTGAAGTTGCTTTCTCGCACCCAGGTCATCACCCTT
>CAZMLI010000511.1:0-1439 GCA_964566865.1 uncultured Planctomycetota bacterium | reverse complement strand
CGTTGTCGGGCCACTTCGACAGCCCCTTGCCAAGCCAGGCTTCGCCGCGATCCGACTGCCCCAGCTCCGAGTGCACCCGCACCAGCAACAACAGCGCATGCATGTCGAGCTGCTTGTCGAGCAAGATCTTCAGCTCCTGCGCCGACTCCTTCAGCTGTCCGCTGGCGAACAGGCAGTCCGCCAGCAGCACGCGGGTGCTGGCTCTATTGCTGCGCGTCAGCGAGCTGCGTAGCAACGCAATCGCACTGACGTACTGCTGCTTCCGGTAGAGCACCAGCGCGGCCTGGTCGGGATCGATTGCAGGACGATGGCCCGCCCGCTCGGACAGCTGGACATAGCCCCCCAGCAGCAGCGCGGGAATCAACAGGGCAATCGGCAGGTGGATCAGTCCGAGAAAAGCGGAGCCCCCGACCCGCACCAGTTCGCGCAGCTGCCGCGCCAGGTACAGCGGCGTCAGCAGACCCCAGGGAATGCCCCACCAGCCAAAGAGGGCCGTCCGCCAGAGTTCCCGGCGCACCTTGCGCACCCCGCACGGCGCGCACAGATAATCCTCGACCTGCGTCCTGGTGCTGAACAGGAAGAAGCTCCAGAATCGCTCCAGCTGAAGTAAGGACGCGCCGGCAGCGCCACAGGCCAGACAGGATTGGCTGACGATCCGCTCTCGCAGCTCCTCCTGCGCCTCCTTGTTCGCCATCCCGATTGCGCCTAGTTTCCCGGCTTCTTCTTCTCGCCCTTCTTGGGCGGCGTCTTCTTCGGCGGTGTCTTCTTCGGCGGCGTCTTCTTCGACGGCTGCCTGGCCTTCTCCTGCGCGCGCATCCCATTGCGATAGGTCATGCGGAGCAGGATGGTCAGCTGCTGTTGCGTCTCGACATACCCACGCGTCCCGGGCCGCTTCGTCTTCAGCAGTGCCTCGACCTGGGGTAGCAGCTCGCCAAACCCGCGGCTGCTGATCGCCTGGAGCACGCTCAATCGCACCCCCGGCGACGGGTCCTTGGTCATCAGCCTGGCCAGCAGCTTCGGGTCGACCCGCCGCTGTTCACCGGCCGCCAGCACGACCGACGCCAGCTGGCGATCCTTCACACTGGCCGATTTGAACAGCGCGGTCAACTGCTTGTCGTCCATCACGTAGCGCAGCGCGCCGGCGAACAGCCGCCCGTTCTTGAAGCGCGACATGTCGACCCGCTGGAGATAACTCAGCAGCGACCGCCAGACCGTCTTGTCACCGGCGGTGGCGCGGAAGTAGTCGATCACCGGCAACGAACTCTTTTGCCTCTTGGCGATCTGCTTGCGTAGATCCATCAGGACGCCCCGCACCCGCGGATGCTGCGAGGCGGCCAACCCCTGCAGCGCGAATCGGCGCAGCGGGTGGTTCTTCGTGGTCCTCGCCTCGAAGAGGAAGTCCTGCGCCAGCTTGCCGCCAATCTGCCCGATATAGGTCA
>CAZMLI010000510.1:0-3098 GCA_964566865.1 uncultured Planctomycetota bacterium | reverse complement strand
TCAGCGGCAGACGCAGGGCGAAGCGCACGGTGATCGCCACCGGCACCAGCGCCTGAAATCCTCTCTTTTTCGAAGCCATCGGGCGGGGATCTTACCAAACGGCATGGTCCGAAATGGCCGATCCAGGGACAGTTTGGGGTAATTTAGAGGAACAATTCTTCCAGAAAGCGGGCGGCGCCGTCGTCGTCGTGATGGCCGAGGACGCGGTCGGCGAGCTGTTGGACCTCGGCTGGGGCGTTGCCCATCACTGCGGCCAGGCCGGCGGCTTTGAGCATCGGGCGGTCGTTGAACTGGTCGCCGATCGCGACCACGGCTTCGGGGGGGATCTGGTGTTCGTCCTCGAGGTAGATCAGGGCTTCGCGTTTGCCGGCGCAGGCGGGCTGGATGTCGCACCAGTAACCGGTGTAGTCGCGAAAGCTGGGCAGGTCGCCCAGCGGATAACAGGCGACGTAGATCTGGTCGGGGTAGCGGGCCTTGAGCTGCTGTTGCTGGGGCAGCATTTGTTCGCCGGGGCCATAGGCGCTGATTCGGGTCATGCCCTGCTGGGGAATCTCGCTGATCTTGTCGACGATGCGTTGTTTGACGAAGCGGGCGATCAGCTGTGCGAACTCTTCGCAGCGTGCCGGCTGGCTGTACTTGATGTCGTCGGCGTAGACGAAGAAATCGAGCTGGGCCTGGTCGAGCGACTCGATGATCTGCGGGGCGACGGCATCGGGCAGGGTGATGTGGCGGAGCCAGCGGTCGGTGACGGGGTCGTAAATCGCCGCACCGTTGTAGGCACAGATCGGCCAGCGTAGGTCGACGTCGGAGAGCGGGCGCCGCGCGCCGGTGACCGAGCGGCCGGTGACGATCATCAGCAGGATGCCGGCTTGCTGGACCGCTTCGATCACGCCGCGGCTATAGTCCGAGATCGTATCGTCGGAGCGGAGGAGGGTGCCGTCGAGGTCGATCAGGACGGCGCGATACTGACTCATTGGTGGTGGATCTCCATTACCTTGTTCGCGGCTTGCAGGCCGGTCCGGATTGCGCCTTCGAGCGAGGGGCTGGCCAGGTAGTCGCCGGCCAGCACCACGCGTCCGTCGAGCGCTGGGTCGAAGGCGGCGAGTTCTCGATAGCGTCCGGCCGGGAACTGCGGCACACCGATCGTCAGGCGCTCCAGGTTGCGGCAGATGACCTGGGGGCGGCTGTCCACCCCGGGCAGCCGGGTGAGCAGCTCGAGCGCCTTCTCGGTCAGCTCGTCGATCGTGCCCCGGCCTTCGCGGAAGACGACGCCGAGGCCGTCGCAGCCGGCTGGCGCCTGGCCGGTGCCCTTGTTGGCCAGGAACTGCAGCCCGGCCAGGTTTGCATCGGCCGGATCCAGTGGAATGACGCCGGGATAACGCAGGCGAATGCGTCGGTCGAGCCCGAGGTTGAGCTTGACGGCCGAGGCGTAGGTCGTCGACGAGAGCCATGGCAGAGGGACCAGCTTGGCGGCGACGGGCGCTGGCACTGCCAGGATGACGGCGTCGGCGTCGAGCGCGTCGAGGGTGCTGACCGGTTGCTCGCAGCGGATCATCAGTCCTTCGGCCAGCTTCTCGGCCAGGCGGCCCATGCCGCCGTTGAGGCAGTAGAAGCGGGCTCTGGTGGACTCCATGGTCTGCGCCAGGAACAGCGCTCTGGAGGTGTCGGCGACGGGCGAGAGGGTGAGGGACTCGAGGCCGGGTTTGACGCCGAAGCGCAAGAACTCCTCGCCGAAGGTCTCTCGGGCGTAGGTCTCGACCGACATGTCGTCGACGACGGCCAGCTGCGCGGGGTCGGCATAGTCGAGCTGGCCGAAGTGGTTGAAGAGGGTGGCCGAGAGCTTGCTCAGCCGCAGCTTGGTGCCGATCGAGAGCAGCGGGGTCGAGAGCGCGGAGAAGGGGCCTGCGATCATCGGCAGCAGCTTGCCGCCGGTCAGCAACGCGCCGGGTCCCTTGATCTCCCGGACCTCGGACTTCAGGCCGAGCGAGCGGATCAGCGCACAGGTCTCGCGATAGAAACTGCAGTAGAACTCCGCGGCGCGATCGAAACGGAATCCGTCGAGCGCGATCTGTCGCGCGCGCCCGCCAATCTGCGCGTCGGCCTCTTGCAACTCCACGGCGATGCCGGCGCTGTGCAGCCGATGCGCCGCAGCCAGACCGGCCATGCCTGCTCCCACTACCACGACCTTCATCGGTTCATTATACTGGCTAGTCAGTCATGCATCTCGAAGCGCATTTTGGGTTGGGCTGGGCCATCGGTGTTCTCGCGCCGGACAGCGATCGCCGGCTGCGCAACATCTGCGTGGTGGCCTCGATCCTGCCGGACATCGACGCGGTGACCTATCTCTGGGGCCGGGAGACCTACGATGTCTGGCATCACACCTTCGGCCACAACATCTTCCTCGGCCTGCTGGTGATGCTCGGCGCGGTCTGGCTGCAGCGCGCCGCGCCGGGGCGTCAGCGCGGGTTAGCCGGCGCCCTGGCGGGGCTCTGCTTCGGCTTGCATCTGTTGACCGACGCCTACTTCACCCGCTACGAGGTCTATCTTTGGTGGCCGGTCAACTGGAATGGATTCTTGATTCCCGGCGGTTACTGGCTCGGTGCGCCGATCAATACGGGGCTGTTCTATGGCTCGTTCGTGCTGGTCGCGCTACTGGCGCTCTGGAAACGGGTCACGCCGCTGGACATCTTCTGGCCGGGGCTGGATCGGATCGTCATCAACGCGTTCTGTCCCCGCAGTCTCTCCTGCGGAACCTGTGAAAAGCCCTGCAACAACTGTTGCGACGGCTGTGGGGCGCCGACCTGCATGAAACACGGGGCGGTCGGCAAGGGTTTTCGCATCAACTGTCCGGCCTGCGGCCCTGTCGACGCCTGAGCCAGCGGGTCGCGCGAGCGGGCTTAAACCAGCCAGGAGGCTCCCTATCCGCCCCGTGGGCTGGACTTGACAGGAGGTGGCGGTCCGCTTACAGTCTGGGTCCTTCCACCATTTGAGAGAAATCTTCTCGCCGTGCGTGACTGATGGCGCGAAGTTCGAGATAGGGGCTATAGATGTACAAGATCGGTGTGCTTCCCGGAGACGGAATTGGCAAAGAGATTGTC
>CAZMLI010000509.1:0-3104 GCA_964566865.1 uncultured Planctomycetota bacterium | reverse complement strand
ACGTCAACGTACCTGGTACTGCGTGCTTCGTGCTAGTCGACGTCGACGTACCTCGGTACGGGTGCTTGGTGCTGGTCGACGTCGAAGTGCCAGGTGCGCGGTACGGGAGTTCGTTGAGGTCGATTACCTGGCGCTCATTAGTAGTACAAGGCGCTCCCAAGCCCGGCTCGGCGGGAGCCTCGCCCTCCCGTGGGCTGCTAGAGTTCAGCCGTTTGCGGCAGGGCCTGCTTGGGACGCTTGAGCCAGGACAGCCCCAGCGAGATCGCGATCAGCGCCGCCGCCATCAGCAGGCTGAAGACCAGCAGACCACCGCTGCCGGAGACGATCCTGGCCACCACGTTGGCGTCCTTGACCTGCAGGCCGAACATCTCGAGCACGGCGCCGAGGACCGGGAACATCACACCCGCGGTGAGCGTGACCTTGGCCCAGGTCGTCTTGACGACCTTCGCCGGGAGCTGGATCGTCTCGAGCAAGACGTCCTGATGATAGACCTCGAGCGTGGCGTCCGGCAGCTCGCCCTCGACCAGTGGGGTGATCCAGAAATCGATGGTGGTCTGCTCGGGCGTGACGTCGACCACCGACTCGGCCGGTACGCTGATGCAGCCCGGGAAGCAGGGCCGCAGCCGCAGCTTGGGTGTGGCTGCGGCGATCTGATGTGACTCGCCCGATACCTGGCGCATCAACTGGCCCAGTGGCAAGGAGAGCTGTCCGGCTGCGAGCACGACGGTCAGCGGGAAATTCTGCAGCGGGTTCATCTGACTGTAGTAGCGAACGGTCGCCTGGCGCGAGAGCTTGCTGGATGCCTGCGGCGGCACGGCCATGGGCGCTGCGGTGGCCGCGGGTGGTGCCGGTGGCGCGGCCACGGCTGCTGGTGCTGTTTCGGTCGGGCCTGACTCGGGTAGCGGATCGGTCTCAGGCTCGGGCTGCGGCTGGGCTTCAGGCTCCGGTTGCGGTTCGGCTTCAGCTTCAGCTTCAGGCTCAGCTTCAGGCTCGGGCGCTGGCACGGCTTGCGCCTCTTCGGCGACCTCTTCCAGCGACGCCTCGGCTACCTCGGCGTCGGGCGCCGCCACCTCGGCCGGCACGTCATCCGCGGGGGGCGAGACCTCGTCGCCCACCGCTTCAGTAGGGTTTTCGGCCTCGTCGCCTCCCTCGTCTTCCTCGGCCGCTTTCTGGCTCGCAAGCATCTGCTCTTGCATCTGCATCTGCAGTTCGAGCGCTTGCTGGGCTTCGGGCGGCGAGACCATCGTCTCCTCGTTCTCGTCGACGCCGGTGAAGGTGGACTCGTGCGGATCTCCGAATTGCTGGTCCGCCATGGCCGCGTCCTGTTCGAGATCCGCGTAGGCCGATTCGAGCAACTCGAGCACGGCGCTGCGCAGCGCCATCTTGGGCAAGACCGGCCGCGAGGCCAGCAGTTCGAGATCTTCCATCGTCTCCGCGCTGAAGGGATTCTCGACCGCCACGACCAGGCCGTCCTCGGTGAGCTCGATCGGCAGCGCCGGAATCCGCCTGGCGACGTCGTGCGAGAACTGCCGCAGCGCCTCGGCTGTCGGCTTGATCTGATCGGAGGTGATGTACTGGCAGCCGGCCGCGGAAGCCAGCGCCGAGAGGATCACCCGCTCGCGCAGCCCCGACTGGCTGGCCATCAACAGGTCCAGGAAGCCGCCATTGTCAGAGGCCTGCCCGATCAGATCCTCGGTCTCCTTGGGATCGATCAATCCGCGAACCGCAAGTAACTTGGCCGCACCCTGCGCGAACGCGCCCTGCTTCATCTCCTCGATCGCCTGGTCGGTGTTCGAGCTCGGATCGACCGCGGTCGCGATCGGCTTGACGGGTGCGCTGGCGGAGATGATCTCTTCCTCGGCGTCTTCTTCCTCGGGCGCGTCTTCTTCCGCTGGTGCTTCCTCCTCCGCCTGCTCCTGCTCTACTTCCGCCTCGTCCTCGTCGAGTTCCAGCTCATCCTCGTCGAGTTCCAGCTCATCATCGGCATCATCCTCCCTCGGCTCGATCGCACAGAGCTCGAAGCGCGGGGCCTTTCCGGCGCCCTCGCCCGAGGCCCGGTCCAGCGCCACCTCTTCGGGATCGAGCGGATCATCCTCGTAGAGCAGCGCCAGCTCGACCTTGCGCAGCTTCTTGTATCGTTGCTTCAGCCTGTCGATGATCTGGGTGGTGCTGTCCTGCCGATCAACGGTCAAGCGGATGATCCGCCCCTGGATGGTGTCTTCGATCACGATCTTCTTCATGGCGCGGATCAATCAGAGAGTGGAATTGAAAGCAAACAAGCAACGCGCACGATGCGAGCTACCGCCCATCAGTGCCGGCGGCTGCTCGCAGCGCTGGTCCTTTCGAGGATCAGCGCAGCCGCTGAGAAATGCGCAGCCCTGTTCCGAGCGCCGTTCCCGGTCGCCTTCGGAAAGAGCCGAGGCTTCTTGGTCGAGTTGCCGCGAGAGCACGAGCTGGCGCGTGTACGGGTGTTCGGGCTGCCCCAGGACCTCGGCTGCCGAGCCAATCTCGACCACCTGGCCAGCATACATGATCGACACCCGATCGGCGATCTTCTCCACGATATCCAGGTCGTGGGAAATCAGCAGGTAGGAGAGCCCCATCGTCTGACGCTGGGTCTCGAAAAACCGCATCACCTGGCCGCGCACCACCGCATCCAACCCCGCGGTCGGTTCGTCGGCCACCAGCACCCTGGAGAGCCCATCCCCGGGACAACCATATCCCAGCGCCGCGAAGCTGCGGGCAATCACCACCCGGCGCTTCTCGCCGCCCGAGAGCGCGCCGGGCAAGCGCGTCATGAACTGTTGCCGGAGCCCCAGCTCCTCGAGCAGATGGCGCACGAGCTCCTGGCGACGCCGTCGCGATAGCTCCGGATGCTGGACCAGATATCCCTCTTCGATGCAGTCGCCGACCCGCATCTGGGGATCGAGCGCAGCATCCGCATCCTGCGAGACCAGCTGGACCCGTGCGCGGTAGGCACGCCACTCGCGCGCTGTCGTGAAAGGCAGACGCGTCGGCCGCTCGGGGCCGCCGAACCAGACCTCTCCGGATGAGGCCGGCAGCAAGCCGAGCAGGATCCGGGCCAGGGTGGTCTTGCCGCCCCC
>CAZMLI010000508.1:0-3127 GCA_964566865.1 uncultured Planctomycetota bacterium | reverse complement strand
CCGTCGATATGAACTCTTAGGAGAGATAAGCCTGTTATCCCCGGCGTACCTTTATCCGTTGAGCGACGCCCCTTCCACTCGGAAGCGCCGGATCACTAAGGCCTGCTTTCACATCTGCTCGACCTGTCAGTCTCACAGTCAAGCACCCTTATACCTTTACGCTCTTCGTGTGATTGCCAACCACACTGAGGGTGCCATTGCGCTCCTCCGTTACTCTTTTGGAGGAGACCGCCCCAGTCAAACTGCCCACCTAGCACTGTCCCAGGCCCAGATTCATGGGACCTGGTTAGAATCCTAATGTAGAGAGGATGGTATCTCAAGGACGGCTCAGAGAAGACTAGCGTCCCCCCTTCAAAGCCTCCCATCTATCCTGCACACTCTACACCAAGAGCCAATACCAAGCTGCAGTAAAGGTTCACGGGGTCTTTCCGTCTTTCTGCGGGTACGTGGTATCTTCACCACGACTGCAATTTCGCCGAGTCCCTCGTTGAGACACTATCCAAGTCGTTACGCCATTCGTGCGGGTCGGAACTTACCCGACAAGGAACTTCGCTACCTTAGGACCGTCATAGTTACGGCCGCCATTGACCGGGGCTTCAGTTCGAAGCTTCGCCCGAAGGCTAACCTCTCCCCTTAACGTACCGGCATCGAGCAGGCGTCAGTCTCTATACATCGTCTTTCGGACTTGGCAGAGACCTGTGTTTTTAGTAAACAGTCGCTTGGACCTTTTCACTGCGGCCTCAGCTAGCTCCTGGAGCCCCGAAGGGTCCACTCACCGGCCGAGGCGCTCCTTCTCCCGAAGTTACGGAGCAATTTTGCCGAGTTCCTTAACGAGGGTTCTCTCGAGCGCCTTAGAATATTCATCTCGCCTACCTGTGTTGGTTTACGGTACGGACGCCCGCTAAACTTGGGAACGAAGTCTTTTCTCGGAAGCATGGTATCGGCCACTTCGACAACAAAGGCGGTCTCGGCATCGCGTCTCGGAGTATATGGACTACCGGATTTTCCTGGCATGTCCCTCCTACTCGCTTGCACGCCCCGGCACTGTCCGAGGACAGCAACCTTCATCCATCCGTGCGCTGGCTTAACCTTCTCCGTCACTCCACCCTCTCGAATCCGAAGATTCATTGCTTAGCTGACGGTACGGGAATATTAACCCGTCATCCATCGACTACGCCTTTCGGCCTCGCCTTAGGGTCCGACTAACCCTGGGCGGACTTGCCTTCCCCAGGAAACCTTAGGCTTTCGGCGAACGGAATTCTCATCCGTTTTATCGCTACTCATACCGGCATAATCACTTGCAGTTCGTCCAGGTGTCCTTTCGGTCACCCTTCAATCTAGGCTGCAACGCTCCCCTACCACTGCCACCTCCCACAAGAGATGACAATCCGCGGCTTCGGTACTGGGCTTGAGTCCCGTTCATTTTCGGCGCAAGAACGCTCGACTGGTAAGCTATTACGCACTTTTTAAATGATGGCTGCTTCTAAGCCAACATCCCAGCTGTCTCTGCATTCTCACTTCCTTAGTACCACTTAGTCCAGTTTCGGGACCTTAGCCGGCGGTCTGGGCTGTTTCCCTTTCGACTACGAAGCTTATCCCTCGCAGTCTGACTCCCATGATAGAGGCCTGGGGTATTCGGAGTTTGATAGCGGAGGGTAGGCTGGAAGCCCCCACACCGCATTCAGTGCTCTACCCCCCCAAGCTATAACATGAGGCTAGCCCTAAAGCTATTTCGGGGAGAACGAGGTATCGGCAGGTTTGATTAGACTTTTACTCCTAACCACAGCTCATCACCCAACTTTTCAGCGTTGGTGTGTTCGGTCCTCCACGAGCTGTTACGCCCGCTTCAACCTGGCCATGGTTAGATCACCTGCTTTCGCGTCTACAGCATACAACTCAGCGCACATTTCATACTCGCTTTCGCTCCGGCTCCACCCCTTAAGGGCTTAACCTCGCTGTACACCGTAACTCGCCGGTCCATTATGCAAAAGGTACGCGGTCACCCGTTGCCTTCCGAAGAAGGCCATAGGGCTCCCACAGCTTGTAGGTACATGGTTTCAGGTTCTTTTGACTCCCCTCACCGGGGTGCTTTTCACCTTTCACTCACGCTACTTGTGCGCTATCGGTCGCCAGATAGTATTTAGCCTTAGGAGGTGGACCTCCTAGATTCACACCGGGTTTCACGTGTCCGGCGCTACTTGGGAGAGTATCAAGGAAGGGCTTCCTCTTTCGTCTACAGGACTTTCACCTACTATGGTCCCGCTTTCCAGCAGGGTTCGACTAGAATGGCCTTTGTAACTTCCCGATCAATCCACAGATCAATCTAGATACTTCCCGCGACCCCGAATTGCCAACGGCTGTGGCCTATCACAGCAATTCGGTTTGGGCTGTTTCCCTTTCGCTCGCCGCTACTCAGGAAATCGAGTTTTCTTTCTTTTCCTGGAGGTACTGAGATGTGTCAATTCCCTCCGTTCGCTTCCATATCCTATGTATTCAGATATGAATGACAGGGTTTAACCCCTGCCTGGTTTTCCAATGTCGGAAATCCCCGGATCTACGCACGCTAGCAACTCCCCGAGGCTTTTCGCAGCTAACCACGTCCTTCATCGCCTTCTGGCGCCAAGGCATCCACCATGTACCCTTAGTAGCTTGACTACAGCATTTTTCGTCGCCGTCATATATTCATGACGCTCGGCGAACTCGTTTTTACATAAAACCAGATTGTCAAAGAGCTTGTGGGCGATGTTCTACCCTCAAGTGGAGGTGACAGGATTCGAACCTGCGACTCCCTGGATGCAAACCAGGTGCTCTCCCACTGAGCTACACCCCCAGGGGTGTCGAGCCGATCTCAACTTCCTCAGTACAAAATTATAGCCGACGACGCGGAACAGCTGTTTCGCTTCGCCGGCTTCCGAACGCCACTTAGCGCTTGAAAGCTTTAGCTAAATTGCACCAGATCCGTATTGATCAATCTCACTCCAACTTGATAAAGAAAATGAATAGCCAGTAGCACGAGGTTGTGCCGACTTCACATCACATCAGGTTACCCCAACGTGAAGTCCAGGTATCCCCTAGAAAGGAGGTGATCCAGCCGCAGGTTCCCCTACGGCTACCTTGTTACGACTTA
>CAZMLI010000507.1:0-3139 GCA_964566865.1 uncultured Planctomycetota bacterium | reverse complement strand
GGCACCACGTCGGCGGCAGCGGCGGCGGCAAGCACCTGGCGCTGTTCTCGGTCCCGCCCTGGGGCGTCGAGGATCCGCCCGTCGGCATCGGCTACATCAGCACCTACATGCGCAAGCGCGGCTGGGACATCTCGATCTTCGACATGAACACCGAGTGGCACCACCGCTGCCCGGACGAGTTCAAGGCGCTCTGGGCGGTGGACAACAAGAACATGTGGAAGAACGACCCGGCCTGGGCCGAGACGCTGTCGATCTTCAACGACGAGATCGATGCCGCCGTCGATCGTGTGCTCGAGGGCGGCGCGCCCTACATCGGTTTCTCGGTGGTCGACCCGCGCGAGCGGCTCTCCTGCGAGGTGGCCCGGCGGATCAAGGCCAAGGATCCCTCGCGGCGGATCCTGATGGGCGGCGCCTCCTGCTTCACCCGCGAGTCGCGCGAGTGGTATTACGCCGATCATGGAAAGCCGATCGACGCCATCGTCGGCGGCGAGGGCGAGATCTCGACCCTCGCGCTGCTCGAGTCGATGGAGGCGGGCCACTTCACGCAGATCCCCGGCGTGCAACTGATGAAGGGCGGCGAGCCGTACGGCGGCTTCGTCGACCGGCCGCCGGACCGCGAGGTGGATGTCTTCGGCTACCCGACCTACACCGAGGGTTTTCCGTTCGACAAGTACGTCAAGCGGCGGCTGGTCGTCACCTGGAGTCGTAGCTGTGCGGGGGCCTGCTCCTTCTGCAAGGAGAAGGCGATCTGGGGCAGCTTCCGCAGCCGCACGCCGGAGCATGTCGTCGAGGAGTTGCAGCACCACATCGAGACACACGGGATTCGCGACTACGCCATCTTCGATAGCGCGGTCAACTCGCACCCCGGCATCATCGCCGAGATCTGCGACGCGATCATCGAGGCCAAGCTGGACATCCGCTGGCAGGCGATGGCGATCCCGCGCAAGGCGCAGACGCCCGAGTTACTGGGCAAGATGAAGCAGGCCGGCTGCCACAAGCTGATCTACGGCGTCGAGAGCGGCTCGGACAAGGTGTTGAAGCAGATGCGCAAGATGTTCATGAGCAAGGACGCCGAGCGCGCCATCCGCGACACGCATCGGGCGGGCATCAAGAGTGCGATCAACATCCTGCTCGGCTTTCCGGCCGAGGGCGAGCGCGAGTTCCAGGAGACGCTCGACTGGATCAAGCGCAACGCCGACTACATCAGCGTCATCGATTCGCTGTCCGATCTGCAGCTGGTGCCGGGCACGATCGTCTCCTGCTACGCCGAGACCTTCGGCATCCGCATGCCCGATGAAGATGGGCACTACCAGTGGACCTCCGATGGCAACTCGATCGAGGTGCGCAAGCAGCGCATCCGGCGGGTGGCCGAGCTGGCGGCCGAGATGGGCATCCCACTGCAGGCCTCGAACACCTATGACGAGGGCAAGGAGAAGCTGCTCTCCAAGCGCAGCGACGAGATCAAGCTCAACAACTTTCGCACGCACATCAACGAGCTGCAGACCTTCAAGCGCAAGGGCAAGGTCCGGCGCGAGGTGCGCTTCGACAAGATCTCCAAGAGCATCTTGATCGTCAGCCCGTTCTACGCGATGCGCGACGCCCCGGCCAACATCGACCCGGTGCACTCGATCCTGCACTGCTACGATCACAACCCGCTGCTGACCAACCTGAATACGAAGTTCTTCATCGAGAGCAAGACCGACGAGCGCAAGGCGCACTGGACAGAGGCCGAGCGGGCGCTCGACCCCGAGCACAGCGAGTCCTACGAGGCGCTGATCGAGGAACTGCTCGACGGGCTGGAGAAGAACCTGTTCAGGCGGGATCTGCCGCGCTTCTGTTTCCACACGCATCCGACGGGCAACCTGTTCCTGACCCGGCTGCTCGAGCGCATGATCAAGCAAGTGGATTCTCCGGAGTACATGCTCGACCTGACCGGGCCGGCCTCCAGCGAGGTGCTGGCCGCCGTGCGCGACTGTCCGCCGATGGAGATCATCACGCCCTGGGCGCTGGCCCCGCTGTTCGGCGCGACACCGGTGCAGATCACGCCGGACGACCTGGCCGCCAGCGAAGAACGTCTGCTGACGGCGAGCAGCGGAGGGCGTCACAGCCGACTGTTGCTGGCCGGCTTGCAGGGCGCCGGGGCGGATTCGCTCTCTGCGCTGTGCCGCCAGCTGAGCGGGAAGCAAGTCGATCGGTGGCAAGCGATCCTGACGATCGACGACCTGCAGGGCGTGGCGCCCGAGACGCTGGTGGCGGCCGGTTGCGACGCGGTGATGGTCCAGCTCAACGCCGTCTCGGATGACTTCTTCGAGCGCACGTCCGCTCCGTATCGCACGCGAGAGCTGATGGATCTACTCGACGGTTTGAGCCGCGAGCTGGCGGTCGACGTCTCGATCGAGGTGGGACATCCGCACGAGTCGGATCAGGCCTACTACGATACGCTGCGTTTCTTCCGCGATTCGAGCGAGATGATCCGGCGCATCAACGCCTTCTCGACCTACATGATCCGGCCGGGCTCCGAGTTCGACGCCAGCAATGGCGATACCGGCCTGGCCTATCCGCGCATCTTGCCCTGGCACAACTGGCACGACGAGTGGACCAGCAACTTCATGTATCGCGGCAAGCGCCTGCGCGAGATGATCATCTACCTGCTGGGCCGGGATTACGAGTTCCCCAGCCGTTACATCCCCGGCAACGGACCGTTCTTGCGGCTGCGCAAGCGCATCATCGCGCGCCTCGAGTCCGAGGTGGCGGGCGCACGCACGATGGTTGCCCTCGGTCCCAAGTAGCAGGTGTCGGACAAGCCGCAGGTCGTCTTCCCCACGCTGGCCGCGGCGTTGATTCTCTGCTGCGTGCTGCTCGGACAACTCGGCTGCTGGATCGAGGTCGTCCGTCGCGATCACACGCCGCTGGTGGCCGACTCCGGCGAGATGTTCCGACAGGCGGTGCTGCTGCACAGCGGCGACCTGCCCGAGGATAGTCACCGCCCGCCGCTGCTCTGGGCCACGCTGGCCGGTGTTTTTCGGCTGACCGGCCCCACACGAGGCGGCGCCGCGGGCATGGCGCTGGTCTGTTACTTCGGGCTGGTCGGCATGGCCTGGGCGCTCGGCGCGCGTCTCTCCGGCCGGCCGGAGGCAGG
>CAZMLI010000506.1:0-3140 GCA_964566865.1 uncultured Planctomycetota bacterium | reverse complement strand
GCGCCAACGAGCGCGTGGCGGACATGCTGATGGGCATCCAGGATCCCGCCAGAGCGATCGCGCACTACGCCAAGGCCCTCGACGGATCAAACTCCCGCGCGCAGTCCCGCGTCCGCTTCGCCTTGGCCTGGTGCCACAAGTCGGCGGGCCAGTACACCGACGCGATCAAGCTCTACACCGAGCTGGCCGAGACCGGCCACCCGAGCTACCGCCGCACGGCGCGGGCCGAGGCTGGCAACGCGGCCATGCTCGCCGGTCAGCACGACCGTGCCTTCGAGCACTACCGCGCGCTCGTCGCCAGCGCTCGCCCCGGACCGGCGCAGGAGCTGGCCCGCTGCCACCTGGCGCTGGCCTACCTCTACTCCAACAACCCCCATTCGACAGGCGAGCTGAAGCTGCTCTCGCGCGGCAAGACCGCGCTGGCCGGACTCGCCAGACGAATCCTCGAAAAGAATAATCCATGAGCGAATCCGACAACAGTGGCAGCGACAAGATCGTCGGCATCGACCTGGGCACCACGCACAGCGCGATCGCGCAGGTCGACCACCATGGGCGGGCCGAGATCCTGCCCAACTCAGAATCAGAGCGGATCACCCCCTCGGTGGTACTGTTCGACGAGGAGGAGGTCATTGTCGGCCGACTGGCCAAGGCCTCCGCGGTCGGCGACCCCGAGCATGTGGTGCAGTTCATCAAGCGCGAGATCGGCACAGCCAACTTCCAGCTCGAACTCCGCGGCCAGCAATATTCGGCCGAGGCGATCTCCGCGATGATCCTGAAGAAGCTGGTCAAGGACGCCTCTGCGCGGCTGGGCAGCCCGGTTCGCCGCGCAGTGATCACGGTGCCGGCCTACTTCAACGACGTCCAGCGCAAGGCGACCCAGGATGCGGGCGTGATCGCGGGCCTCGACGTCGTGCGCATCCTCGACGAGCCGACCGCCGCGGCGCTGGCCTTCGGCCTCGAACGGCCGGGCGCCCACGGTACCTATCTGGTCTACGATCTGGGCGGCGGCACCTTCGATACCACGGTGATGCAGATCGACGACGCCGGGCTGCGCGCGCTGGCCACCGACGGCGACGACCGCCTCGGCGGCAAGGACTGGGACGACCGCATCATCACGCACGTCGCGGCCAAGTTCGCCGACGAATTCGGCATCGACCCACTCGAGGAACCGGCCAGCTACCAGGATCTGCTGGACAAGGCCGAGGCGGCCAAGATCGCGCTCTCGAACAAGAAGCAGGTCAAGATCAGCTGTCACCACGCGGGACACTGCGCGCAGGTCGAGATCAGCCGCGAGCTGTTCTGTGAGCTGACGGCCGACTTGCTGGCGCGCACCGAGATCAAGACCAAGATGGTGCTCGAAGACGCGGGGCTGCAGTTCGACCAGCTGACCGGCATCCTGCTGACGGGCGGGTCGACCCGGATGCCGATGGTGGCAAAGATGCTCGAGCAGATCTCCGGCATCGAGCCCGAGATGGCGGTCCATCCGGACGAGGCTGTGGCGCTGGGCGCCGCGGTCCAGGGCGAGCTGATCGCGATGCAGGAACGGCGCGAGCGCGGGGAGGATCCCGGGCCGATGTCCAGCGTCATGGGCGACATCGCCGTGGCCACCGTCAATGCGCACGCCCTCGGCGTCGTCGCACGCAAGAACGGGCAGTTCGAGAACGTCGTGCTGATTCCGCGCAATACCCAGCTTCCCTGCACGCGCACGGGCATGTTCACCACGCTGCATGACGACCAGCAGTTCATCGAGATCAACGTGCTCGAGGGCGACGCCACCAATCCGGACTCCTGTGTGCGCATCGGCCGCTGCCAGATCCGCGGCCTGCCCGCTAGACCTCGCGGCGCCCCAATCGAGGTCACCTACATCTACGATGACAACGGCCGGATCCAGGTCCGTGCCAGGGACCGCCAGACCGGAAAGGAAGCCCACACGATCATCGAGCGGGACCAGGGCCTGGACGATGCGTCCTGCCAGAAGGCCGCGGAGCAGCTCTCAGAGATGGCGGTTGCCTAACCCCTGCTCGAGTTCTATCGTGGTCGGCTGGGGATCGATCAGCAAGACGAGCAGCGGGAGTGGCACGTGGCAGACAGCAAGGGGTTGCAGAGCATGAAACAACAGAACCATTTTGCTTTGCTCGGCCTCGGCGAAAACGAGACCGATCCGGAGCGGATCGAGGCGGCCTACAAGCAGCAGAAACGCCTCTGGGATCAGCGCCGCCACAACCCCGCCTATCAACATGACTGGGCCATGACCCAGGAAAAACTGGCCTGTGCCTTCGAGACGCTGCGCCGTCCCGAAAAACGCGAGCGCTACAAGCAAGAGCTGCGCGACGCGCGCCGGCGCGCACCGGATGCGAGCGTCGAGGCGGACTACAAGGAAATCTGCGAGATGGCGATGGGCGCGGGATACCTGCCCGAGATCCTGCGCAGGCGCCTGCTCGACCGCGCCCGGCGCATGGGCATTCCGACACGCCACGCCACTCGCTGGCTCGACGAGACCCTGATCGAGACCGGCGCCCGCCGCGGCAGCCCGGCCGGCATCCCCAACCACCAGATCAAGCAGCAGACCTTCCGCTTCTTCGTCCAGGCCGCCTTGCGCGGCGGCGTCTTGACCGATGAATCCAGCGCGATGCTGACCAACCTGTCGCGCGAATTCGGCTTCAGCAGCAGCAAGCTGGAGCGCAGCGTCGACGAGTTGCTGCTGCTCGAGCACGAGCCCGAGGACCCGGGCATCTGGAAGCGCGCCGGGCGTGTCATCGGCCTGCTGGTTCGCGCCGAGCAGCAGTCGCACGACATGTCGCTCGCCATGGAGCCGCGTGAGCAATGACCCCCGGACGGTCGGGAAAACTCCGCCGCTTCCACGGCCGGACCGTGGCCGAGGCGATGCAACGCCTCAAGCAAGCGCTCGGCGGGGACGCCATCATCGTCAGCGTGAAGAAGGGCCGTCGCCGCTTTCTGGGCCTCTTCGGCTCCCGCCTGATCGAGATCATGGCCTCGGCTGATAATGGGCAGACCAAGGTCTACCGACGGCCCGACAGCGGTCGACTCAGCGCCCGCCGGAACAAGTTGAAGCGCAAGCGCAAGACCGCTCTGCCCCCCAGCGCCGAGCTGCAGGCCGCGACCCCCTCAGCAACCCTGCC
>CAZMLI010000505.1:0-3161 GCA_964566865.1 uncultured Planctomycetota bacterium | reverse complement strand
TCGCGGCGCTTCGGGTCACGGTCCAGCTCGAGCGTCTTGTCCCAGTCGGCCAGCGCTTCGCGATAACGCCGCAGTCGTGACCGCATGTTCCCGCGCGTCAGATAGGCCCGCACGTAGCCCAGCTTGATCGCACGGTTCAGCTCCGACTCCGCCTTGGCGTACTGCTTACGCGAGGCATGGAAGTAACCCAGGGCGAAGAACGTCAGCCCGCTGGGGTCCAGCCCGATCGCCAGCTTGTAATCCCGCTCAGCCGCGGCGTACTGCTTCAGCTCGACCAGCAACCCGGCCCGGTTGATCAGCACGCCCGCCCTATTGGGGTATAGCTGGCGCAGCTTGTTGTGGAGGTTGAGCGCGTTGTGCAGCAGACCGCTACGTCGATAGAGCCTGGCCATCACGGTGCCGGCCACGCCGCTCGTGGTGTCATATTTCAACGCCCGATGGGCGTCCCGTTCCGCCGCCGAATAGCGCCCTTGCTGGAAGTGCAGGTCGGCGGAGAGCGCCAGTGCCTTGGCGTTCTGCGGATGACGGCGCAGGACCCAATCCAGATCCGACCGGGCCCGGTCCGACTGCTTTCGATCCAGCAAGAAACGGGCCCGCTCGTTCCGGTTGACCGGGTCCTCGGGCGCGAGCTGGATTGCCCGATCGATCGCGGACAACGCCGCGGCGAAGCGGCCCATGCGTTGCAGCACCGAGCTGAGCATCAGGCAGGGCCCCGCCTCCCTGGGATGGCTGCGGCAAGTGGCCCGCGCCGCCGCGAGCGCCGCTTGCCGGGTCCCGTGGCGCAGCAGGATCTTGCTGATACGCAACCGCGCCCGCAGCGACTGCGGATCGATCTTCAGCGCCCGCCGGCAAGCGGCCAGCGCCTGCTGATGCTCGCCGCCGGCCAGCAGACAGGCCGCGCGTAACAGCGGCAGCTGCGCACGCTGCGGGAACTCGTCTGCCAGCGGGTCGAGGATCTTCAGCGCGCGGTCGAAGTAGCGCGTCTCGGTCAGGATGCGCGCCGCTTCCAGCAAACCTCGATAGCGCCGGTCCGGCGAAGCCCGACGGGCCGCCTCCTTGTAATGATAGACCGCCTGCCCCAGGTCCTTGCGGATGTCCTGATAGTAGTTCGCCTTGGCCCAGTGGGCCGTCGGCTGATCTGCCTGGAGCAGCAACGCCCGCTCGACATCCTTCAACGCATCCGCGACCGAGTGCTTCGGGATGTTCATCTTGGCCCAGCCCCGCTCGGCCCAGGCGCGCGCGGCGTGCGGGTTGAGCTGCAATACCTGCCCCCAGATCTTGCTGCGCCGCGTGGCCGTCACCCCTTCGAGCTGGCCCTCCAGTTTGCGGATCCCGGCCAGCCGCCGCGCACAATCTCGCGCCTGCCGCTGCGACTCGGCATCGCCTGGATCGAGGGCCATGATCTCGCGGTACAGCCTGCCGGCCCGATCGAACTGTCCCTGCTGATACTGCGTGAACGCCTGCGGTCGCAGCCGGTCGAGCTGCTCGCGGCGACGATTGGAAAGCTGATAGCGCCAGCCCACGAGCGCGACCAGCCCCATCAACAGCGCCAGGGAGAGGCTCGAGACCACCAGCCAGCGACGACTCAGCCGGCGCAAGACACGAGCGAAGCGGGAAATCGGCCGGGCCTCGATCGGCTCGCCGGCGAGGAAGCGCTCGATGTCCTCGGCCAGCGCGACGGCCGAGAGGTAGCGCCGAGCCGGCTGCTTCTCCAGCGCCTTGAGACAGATCGTCTGGACATCGATGTGCACACGCGGCTCGATCGTTTGCGGTGGAATCGGCTCCTGCATCAGCACCGCCATCAGCAGCAGCTGGAGCCCCCCATCCGAGCTGAACGGCGGCCTGCCCGTCAGCAGGTGGTACAGCACCGCACCGAGTGCATAGACATCGCTGTGCGGGCCAATCTGGTCGATCCGGCCGGCGGCCTGCTCGGGGGGCATGTAGGCCGGCGTGCCGAACACCTCGCCCGACCGCGTCAGCTCGGTCACCTCGCCGGCCACTTCCTTGGCCAGCCCGAAGTCGGTCACCAGCGCTCGCCCGGCCTCGTCGACCATGATGTTGCCCGGCTTGAGGTCGCGGTGGATCACCCCCTGATCGTGTGCATGCTGCACCGCGTGCGCCACCTGAGCCAGCAAGGTCAGCCCGTCGCGAATCGCCAGCCCGCCTTGCTCCATCCGCTCGCGGAGCGAGCCGCCTTCGATCAGATCCATCGTGAAGTAATGCTGTCCGTCGACCTGCCCCACCTCGTGAACCGAGACGATGTGCGGGTGGCGCAGCCGGGCGGCCGAACGCGCTTCGCGCAGGAAGCGATGCGTCGCCTCGGCGTTCGGCTGCCCTTCGTCCAGCAGCATCTTCAGCGCCACATGACGCGAGAGGTCGGTCTGCAGCGCCCGGTAGACCACGCCCATACCACCCCGCCCCAGCACCTCGAGCAGCTGAAACTTGCCGAACTCGCGCTGTCCTTGCTCCAGCAGCTCGGGTCGTCGCACAGCCGGCCGCGTCAGCATCAAGGTGGGCGCGTCGATGGAGCCGATCGCCAGCGAGAGCGAGCGCGCCTGATCAACCAGCTCGGGGCAGGCCAGCTGGGCTTCCAGTTGCGCGTGCAGTTGCGCGGCGCTGGTCGGCCCGGGCTGCTCGAGTCGCTGACCGCCCCCACCGATCCGCTCCAGCAGCTCGAGCAGCGCCTCGACGTCGCCCGCGACGGTCCCACTCTGCTCGAGGCCGATGTCGGTCAGCTGCGCCATGCTGTCGGCGACCAGGATCTGCCCGCCGTGCAGGTTACCGTGAGTCAGCCCGCGGTCGTGGGCGGCGGCCAGCGCACCGGCCACCTGGCTCAGCATGCGCAGGCCGAGCACAGGCGAGAGTCCCCCCTGCAGCAGCGTCTCGAACGTCGGCCCGACGACCCGGCGCAGCACCAGATAGACCCAGCCATCCTGGCTGCCCGCAGCGTAGATCGGCACCAGGTGCGGGTGTGACAGCGCGGCCAGCTGCTGCAGGTCGGCAGCCGGCGCGTCGTCGAACAACTTGAGGGCGACCGGGCGGTCCAGCGACAGTTGCCGCGCCTGAAAGACACGGCCGTTGCGACCGTGCCCGATCAGCAGTTCCAGGCGAAAGTCGCCCAGGGTATCTCCGGCTTGCACCGTACTTCGATCCATCCCTAG
>CAZMLI010000504.1:0-3172 GCA_964566865.1 uncultured Planctomycetota bacterium | reverse complement strand
CAAGAGTGCGTCGCAACCGCAGTTTCGTGTCAGGAACTAACTAGTCCAGCTTGGCCTTCGCCCGCTCCGCGTAGCTGCTGTTCAGGCAGTGCTTGGTATACTGGGTTCACCCTCGAACCAAGGAGATCTCGCATGTACGATTTTCGTCAGTTCTACATCAATGGAACCTGGGTCGACCCGAGCGTCGCGAATGACTTCGACGTGATCAACCCCGCCACAGAACAGGCCATCGGGCAGATCTCGATCGGGTCCAGCGCGGACGTCGACAAGGCAGTCGCCGCGGCGAAGGGCGCGTTCGAGAGCTTCTGCATGACGACTCGCGACGACCGTATCGCCCTGCTCGAGGCTGTGATCCAGGCCTACGAGGCGAGTTACGACGAGATGGCGCGGGCCATCTCGGACGAGATGGGCGCCCCGATGACACTCGCGACCGAGGCCCAGGCGGCTTTTGGACTGACGCATCTGTCGACAACGCTGGAGATCCTCAAGGACTACCCGTTCGAGACCGACCACGGGAGCACACAGATCCGCAAGGAGCCGATCGGCGTCTGTGGTTTCATCACACCCTGGAACTGGCCGATCAATCAGATCACCTGCAAGGTTGCCCCGGCCCTGGCGGTCGGCTGCACGATGGTGCTCAAGCCGAGCGAGATCGCCCCGCTCTCGGGCTATCTGCTGGCCCGGATCTGTCACTCGGCCGGCGTGCCGGCCGGGGTGTTCAACCTGGTCAACGGTGACGGGCCCGGCGTCGGATCCGCCATCTCGTCGCACCCCGACATCGACATGGTCTCGTTCACCGGGTCGACGCGGGCCGGATCGATGGTGGCGAAAGCCGCCGCCGACACGGTCAAGCGCGTTTCCCAGGAGCTCGGCGGCAAGTCGGCCAACATCATCCTGGCTGACGCCGATTTCGAAGAGGCGGTCACCGCCGGTGTGCATGGCTGCATGGGAAACGCTGGCCAGTCCTGCATCGCGCCGTCGCGCATGCTCGTACCGGCGGAGCATCACGACCGAGCGGTAGAGATCGCCAGGGCGGCCGCGGAGTCGATCGTTCCCGGCGACCCCAAGGCCGAAGGCACGACCATGGGACCCGTCGTCAGCAAGATGCAATTCGACAAGATCCAGCAGCTGATCCAGGCGGGAATCGACGAGGAGTCGGTGCTGGTGACGGGCGGCGTGGGCAAGCCCGAGGGGCTCGAGACCGGCTACTTCATCAAGCCGACGGTCTTTGCCAAGGTACGCAACGACATGACGATCGCCCGCGAAGAGATCTTCGGCCCGGTCCTGGCCATCCTGCCCTATCAGGATGAAGAGGATGCCATCCGCATCGCCAACGACTCACCGTATGGGTTGTCGGGCTACGTTTCCTCGGGCAGTCTGGAGTCGGCTCGCCGAGTTGCCGCACGACTTCGCACCGGCATGGTGCACCTCAATGGAGCCGGTTCGGACCCCGGCGCACCCTTCGGCGGCTACAAGCAGTCGGGCAATGGCCGCGAGTGGGGCACACACGGTTTCGAGGAGTTTCTCGAGGTCAAGGCGATCATGGGATACAGCGTGACCGAGGGCGCGTAACAGGGCAGAATAGCGCAATGAAACACTTGCTGCTCGTCGCGCTGCTCCTGCTCTGCAGCTGTGGCAAACCCGACCGATCCGCTCCCATCACCCAGCCGGCAGGAAACAGCGAGCAGATCCCGACCTGGTCCGCGGACGACAGGCAGTTTTTCCTCTACGGGTCGATGGGCACCGAAGCGGTCCCCGTACGGGTGCTCGACGCCTGGATGGAGGTGTACCCCGACCTGTTCCCCAAACCGGGTCTGGCAGCGTTCGGTCTGATCGTCAAACGCCCCAAGCAGCCGATCGGCTTCAGTCGCGGAGCGGTTTCTTACCTCGGTCAGCTGGACTCGTACGGCCTCAACTGCGCGGCCTGTCACTACAACGAGGTTTCGACCGGCGAGCGCAGCGCAGCGCTACCCGTCTTTGGCACGCGGGGGTTGTTCAACGCCGAAGCGTTCTTCGGCTCGGTGGCCGTGGCAATGCTGCGCACTGCACAGCCCGACAACATGAAGCAGTTCCTGGCGCGCTACGTATCGCAGCCCGCGACGCTGGAGGCGCGCTGGTCGAAACAGCGCAAGGCGATCGACGCCGTCTTCGCGCGCTGGCTCAAAAAGGCAGGCTCGCCAACGATGCACCCGCTGCAGCCCGCGGACGTGGCGGGCGACGCCGAGCTGCCGCAGCTGGTCGGCGGGCTGCTCGCGCTGTTCGACAACATGCGCGCTGCGCTGCACATTCCGCACAAGCTGCCGAGCCCCGCGCCGCCGATCTCGGGGCCAGGCCGCAACGACGCGTTCGGTATCGTATCCGTCGCGCTGTTCAGCACGCCGCAGCCCTATGCGCCGGTCAAGTACGGCATGCTCTGGGACCTCGATGGCCGGGAGTGGGTCCACTCGGATGGCAATACCCGTTCCCCGCTGCTTCGCAACCTGCTCGCCTCGCTGGGACTCGGCGCGCCTCTGTTTGGCGACACGGCGCTGCTCGACATCGCGCTGGTCCAGCGTCAGACGGACCTGACCCAGGCGATCAAGTCGCCGAGCTATCCATGGGCCGTCGACGCAGCCGCGGTTGTGCGCGGCGCCCGGCATTATCAGGACCACTGCGCGAGTTGCCACGAAGGGCCCGAGGATGATACGCGGCTCTACGATCCCAAGCAGATCGGCACCGACCTCGCTCGTTCTCGCTCCTTCGACGCCAGGTACGCCCGGAAGGTCAACCAGTTCTTCCAGCGCGTGAAGCTAGCCGGGCTCGAGCGTCCCAGCTCTCCCAGCGTGCGCAGTACCGGCAAGTACTGGGCGGCCAGCATGGCTGGAGTTTGGGCCCGCGCGCCCTACCTGCACAACGGCTCGGTTCGTTCGATCTGGGACCTGCTGACGCCTGGGCCGCGGCGACCGAAAAGCTACCGCCTCGGTTCACGGATGTACGACGCCGAGGCCATGGGGTTCGCCGACCGCGGGCCCTTCCTCTTCGATTCGACCACGCCGGGTAACAGCAACAGCGGGCACGACTATGGCACGGCCCTGACCGATGCGCAGAAACGCGACCTGATCGAATACCTGAAGAGCCGCTAGTGGTCCGCCATGGAAATGGCGGGAATTAATTTTCCGTGAGATCCGTTTAC
>CAZMLI010000503.1:0-3232 GCA_964566865.1 uncultured Planctomycetota bacterium | reverse complement strand
TCAATTCCTTGAAATTTAGTATTGTTAAAACTAGAATCAATTCCTGCAGTAACTACTTCTTCTTTTGTAGGCGTAAACCCTATCCAACTATCTCGTGCTTTTTGTAAAATTTGCTCAAATTTTGGACCTCTGAGGACTGATAGCATCTTGTCTCGATTAATGATGGCATCCTTGTATACAGAATTGAGCACATCAATACTTTGTAGGTTTGAATAAAATCTTTAGGTTATGCTAAGCATTGACAAAACTGATCCATTAAATCATTCATCCTATTCGTCCATTGAAAACAATTTTCTCATCAGTTCCTGATGGCGTTGATCTATCTATGTATCTAATTTCATACTTGTCTCCAATGTGTATTGTTTTACCATCTAGTTGTCTTGGAATTTTAATTTTAACCTCAAAGGTACTTGTGTTAGGCCCTGTCTCAATTAATGAACTAGAGTTTGCATTAAATTTTGGATTTGCAAGAGTTGTTCTAATTCCTCCCTCTCCTCTAAATTCAAATGAACTTAATGGAATCTTGTCTTCATTTTTTGAATCTCTATTTGCATCAGGTTCATAAATTCTAAATGTAAACTCGTGACCTATTCTTGAACCACCTCCTGATGTTTCTACTTTGGCAAATGTTTTAGTTAATGTAAATGATTTTGTTAACACTCTTTGCTCTCCTGCATCATCTGATGCATCAAGATATTTTATCACAACTGTATCATCTTGATCTAATGGAATACCGTTAACTGTACTTGGCAGTTCTAGTTTCATGTAAAATTTACCTGTATCACGTCCTGTCTCTATAATTTTTTCAGGCCCACTAATTGAAATTCCATTAATTGTGAATTCAAATAATCCTGCAGTGGATATTACCTCTACTGCATTGTGAGATATATTCAAATCATTATCTGTAATGTAAAAATTTACTATTGACATATCTGATGCAGGTATTGTTTCTATCTCCTTTTCTGATGCAATGGTTTCATTTGTGTCTGAGAATTTTACTGATTTATACAACATGTTTATTTTTTGCATCTTTACTGCAGTTTCGGGTTTCACACATGCAGCAAGCCCATTTATTCTAATTACCAACTCTAGTCTCTCTTTACATATGACATCCTCTGGTAGTACTCCTTGTTTCATCTGTTTTTTTGGTGATTCTATCTTTGTATTTGAAAATATTTCTTGATTTTGAGGATTCTCAGAACAAAGTCTATCTCCACAAACTTTATTCGAATTTGTTTCCCAGATTGATTTTCCTGCAGCTTGCTCTGCAAATGATTCTTGAATTCCAACCATCCCAAATAAAATCATTAAAACTGGCAGTAATGCCCACCTCATAATTTTGATTATGCCTATAAACCTCATAAAGTATTCTACTAATTTGAATTCAAATTATGGTGATTTAGTGGACTAGAATTAATTAAGAGATTAATTCTAAAACAAACACTTGAAAAAAATAGGATTACTTGGTTGTGGGGCAATTGGAACTCAAATTGCTTTAGCAATTGATTCAGGAAAAATTCCTGCAATTCTTACTCATGTGTATGATGATTCAAAGAATGCATCAGAAACACTTGTAGCAAAATTACAAAACAAACCAGAAATTGTTGAAAACTTTCATCTCTTATCATCAAACTCTGTTAATATTGTAGTTGAAGCTGCATCTCAGGATGCAGTTAGAGATGCAGCATTGAGTGTTTTACAAAATAAAAAAGACTTGATGATTATGAGTGTGGGTGCACTACTTGATGAATCAATTTATGATATTTTATCTGATGCATGTAAGGATTTCAATAAAACAATCTATCTTCCTTCTGGTGCAATTGCAGGCCTTGATGGAATTAAATCAATCAAAGATGAGTTGGATTCTTTATCAATTACTACAACAAAACATCCTCGTTCACTAAAGGGTGCAAAGTTTTTTGAAACCTCTGAGATTAATTTAGGTGAAATTAATTCAATTACAACAATTTTTGAGGGAACTGCAAAAGACGCAGTCTCTTTATTTCCTGCAAACATCAATGTTGCAGCACTATTATCATTAACTGGAATTGGTAGTGATAAAACTAGAGTCAAAATAGTTGTAGATCCTAACACTGACAAAAATACTCATCATATTGAAGCTGAAGGCGTATTTGGTAAAATGACTTTTAGCATTGAGAATTTTCCAGATTCTAATAATCCAAAAACTAGTAGATTGGCAATTTTATCAGCAATTGAGACTTTGAGAAAATATTGCTCAAATGGTATTCAGATTGGTACCTAAGATGAGTATATGATTTAGAGAAGAATAAAATGAAAACTGAATTTAAAATAATCATAATCATGTTGATACTGGTGACTGAATCTCGTGGACCCATTTTAATTCCCAAACAAATATCTGGACTTCTAGTTATTCAAATCCAACAAAGCCATGTCCTAAATGTGGGGACATTTAAAAGAAAAAAAGAGTATTTTGACTAGTTTCAATAATGTGAATTTAAAGGATTATGGAAAAATCAAAAGAAGCTTGAAAAAGTCATTCAAAATTATTCCTTGTCTAAGTGATAATAGATCTGTGATTGAAACTTTTGATATAATTTTGATGGATTCTAAACTTCCAATTACCTATTACAAAACAAAAACACTTCAAATTCAAGAAGACTCTTCTAATAATTCAAAAAAAGTTATTGAAGTCATACAAACTATCTTGAATCTTTGATGATAACGTAAATCCCTTAACTTTGGAAGAATCCACATGGATTCTTAATTGAATCTTTTTTTATCTCCAAACAAGTAGCTGAGCCTCTAAAGACTACGAAATCAAAAATGATAATCGTATTTGCTGATTATATTTTAAATTATTCTGGCAAAAGTAATGGTTAATCAATATGTGTGGACTAATTATCACTTGTGTAGTTATTGGATTTAGTATTGCCTATATTGCATTTATTGATTTTATATCTATTCAAACTATGCAGAATCAGTAGATGTTTATCCTAAATTCAAAAATCCAAATCCACAAACATTATCTTACACATTAATTGCTCAAGATGCTGAAATTGAAATGTCTCCAGGAGTGAAAACAACAGTATGGACGTATAATGGAAGTCCCTGCACCAACTCTAAGATTTACTGAAGGTGATGATGTTACAGTCAAATTTGTAAATGAAACACCATATGCTCACACAATTCATTTTCATGGTACACATGATTCTACAAATGATGGAGTGTGGCCACAGATAATGCCTGGTGA
>CAZMLI010000502.1:0-3248 GCA_964566865.1 uncultured Planctomycetota bacterium | reverse complement strand
TGGAGGCGGCACCGGGATTCGAACCCGGGTAACTGGATTTGCAATCCAGCGCCTAGCCACTCGGCAATACCGCCTTATTCTGCGCCCCAGTGATAAGCGGTCCTGATCGCCTGGAGTTCAGTCTGAATCTTGTTTGATAGATCACTGACGCCCGCGGTGGCCGACGTGGCGGTGCGCTGCTGCAGCTTGACCATCGTCGGCAGGTAGGCCTGGCGATCCTCGATTTGTGTCAGGTTGTCGAAGTAGGCCCGCACGATGGTCCAGGCGATGTTCGCGCGGCGCAGGCTGCCGGCCATCAGATGCCGCTCGACGACCGTGTGCAACCGCTCGCGAAAATGCGCCAGCGGATTGGTGCTGTTGTACTGCTTGACGTAGCCTTGCGCGTACTCCTTCAACATGCTCTCGAACAGCTCGTCGTCGAACTGTTCGACGTCGGCGGCGTAGGTCTCGATCACTCGCCGGAGTGCGCCGAAGTCGCCGATGGTGCTGAATTCGGTCCAGGCCCGGCGGTACTCTCGACGCGAGAGATGCTGCTCGCCCAGGATCTGAAAGAACCCGGTGTACTCGGGGTCGACCACCTTGTTGCCCTGGGTCGCCACCACGCTAACCGGTCCGCAGCCGGCCAGGAAGGCCAGCAGAAGGCAAATAGAGCTGTTTCGCATCATCTCGGGCATATGCTAGTCCCCGCGGGGCAAATCGCAACCGATTTCCGCGCGGGGCCGCCCTTGCGTCTGGCTTGCTTCGAGGCAGGCAGCCCGGTATGCTTTATTTCTCATCTCTCGGATTGTCTGCTTGGAGTGAAATTTGGCGCGCTGCTGGAGCTTGTGGATCGTTTTTCTGGCCCTCCAGCTACCGCTCCAGGCAGAGAATCTGTCCCAGGCCCTGGCCGACCTGGGCCTGCAAGGCGAGCGAGCCGAAAAGGCTCGGCAGACCTTACTGGCCAACCCCTCGAAAGCTGCTGCCTTGCTGATCGCGCACATGGAAAATGTGACGATCCGGCTCGACGCCCGGATTGCGAAGTTGATCAGGGATCTCGACTCCCGGGTCTGGAGAAAGCGGGAGCGGGCCACGCGTGATCTCGAGCGGGTTGGATCTGCCGCGCTACACGCACTCGACCGGGCGGGGACCTCGCGTAACGCGGAAGTCTCGTGGCGCGCCAAGCTGGCTGCGACTGCGATTCGCAAGCAGGGCACAAACAAGGCGGAGCAGCGATTGCGCCGGCGGCAGGCGGTCGTGCGCCTGCTCTCGGAGCTGGGCGACGCGCGGGCACTGGCGGTGCTGGCGAACGAGCTCGGCCAGGACGGCGACCCGTCGATCCCCCCCACCGCCGCGATCGGCCTGGGACGGATCGGTCTGGCGCAGGCGGCCCCGATGCTGCTTGCAAATCTCTCGCACAAGGACTGGATCGTGCGCAGTAACGTGATCTGGGCGCTGGGCCGGATCAAGAGCACGGCCGCGGTCGCGCCCCTGCTGAAAACCAGCCGGGACCGCAGCGTGGATGACTACCTGCGTACGAAAGCAATCCGTGCGCTGCGCAACATCGCCGGTGCCGCGCCGACAACGCTGCGCCCGATCTGCATCGGGCTGGCCCAACTGCTGGCCGATCCGGCCTGGGAGGTTCGGTCCTGGGCCGCGCAAGCGCTGCGCGAGCTGGCGGGCAAAAAGCTCGGCTACCGCTACGACGACGCCGAGGCGGCTCGCATCCGCACGGCAAAAGCCTGGCAGGCCTGGGCCGCGAAGTTGCCATCATGATGCCGAGCCTCGCACACCGAATCGGAGCGACGGGCCTGCTGCTGCTACTGGCCGCGGTAGGCTGCGGACGCGAGCGACGGTCCGACCTGATCTCGCAGGAGTCTCTGCGCCATCAGCTGTCGACCAACAACTTCACCGCCAACGAGCTCAAGCGGCGCCAGGCCGAAGCGCTCAAGCATGCCCGCGCGATGGCCAAGGAATATCGCAAGACGCGCAAGCGGCTGACCCAGGCCAAGCGCGACTACGCCCTGCAGGACGAGGACCGCAAGCAAATGACCCAGCGGATCAAGAAGCTCAAGGCCGGCAACGCCGCGCTGGCGGCGCAGCTGAAGAAGCTGGCCGCCGAGCAAAAGAAGTGGGCGGCGCAGGTCAAGACGCTCGAGGCCAGCAGCAAGAAGCTGCGCGCACAACTGGGCGTCAAGCTGAAGGAAAAGCAACAGGTCACGGCCCAGACCCAGGCGCAGCTGGCACAGGTCACCAAGCTCAAGCAAGCGCTGGACCGGATCAGGGCGCAGGTCAAGTCACTCGAGAAACAGACCGGCAGCGCGTTGCCGCGTGCCGAGCTGCTGCGCAAGCTGGCCGCCCAGAAGGGGGAGTTGACCCGCCTGCGCGCGCGCCAGCAGCAGATCGTCAAAGAGCTGAAGACGCTGCGCAAGAACAACTCCAAGAAGTCCCCCTCGAACAACTGACCCGATGAAACGCTTCACCGGCCGAGAAGAACCATTCCAGTGCGAGGCGTGCGACGCGACGGTCCAACCGCTGCGCTCGGGCACCTATCGCGACCACTGCCCGATCTGCCTGACCGGCAAGCACGTCGACATCCAGCCCGGCGACCGGGCCGCCGGTTGCGGCGGCATGCTCGAACCGATCGGCCTGCTCGGCCAGCTGACCTCCCGGCAGATCTCCTACCGCTGCACTGCCTGCGGGCATCGCAAGCGCAACCGCACCGCTCCGGACGACGACCCGGAGCTGCTGATCGAACTGGCCAGTCGTCCGGCGCCTTTCTGATGTTCACCGGTATCGTGGCCCTGGCGGGCGAGGTGCTGGAACTGATCGAGGCCGATGGCGGCGCACGACTGGTGATCGCAACCGGCCCGCTGGCAGATGAAGTCGGACTGGGCGACAGCGTGGCCGTCAACGGCATCTGCTTGACGGCGGTGGTGATCGCCGACGGCCGGATCGCCTTCGACGTCATCCGCGAGACGCTCGAACGCACCAGCCTGGGCCAGCTGACCGTCGGCGGCCCGGTCAACCTGGAGCTCTCGCTGCGCGCGACCGACCGTCTCGGCGGCCACTTCGTCTCGGGCCACGTCGACGGCGCCGGCACGATCTGCCGGCTGGAAGCCGAGCCGGGCCAGACGGTCATCGAGGTGGACTGTGACAAGAGCCTGACCGATCAGATGATCATCAAGGGCTCGATCTGCCTCGACGGCGTCAGTCTGACGCTGGTCGACGTGCGACCAGGACGTTGCGCGGTGGCACTGATCCCGCACACG
>CAZMLI010000501.1:0-3262 GCA_964566865.1 uncultured Planctomycetota bacterium | reverse complement strand
GCAGACCGCAAGCCGCTGCCGCGAGCCGCCGTGAAAAGGACACGGGGAATCCGCTCCCGTGGGTCATCGCGACCTTGATGCTGTTGAGCGGCGCCTTCTGGTACCACCAGCGATAGCTAGCTAGCAGGGCCTTCTGCGAAATTGCTTGGCTGGTTTCGGCCCGAGCGCTACCATACGGGCCTTCCCAATGGCGCTGCCACCCAAGAAAACCGATGAGTTCGGCCTGCAAATGGTCAGCTTCAGATCCGCGGCCAGGTACACCTTGCTCGAGGAAATTGGACGCGGCGGAATGGGCATCGTCTACCTGGCCGAGAAGCAGTGCGCCGAGGTCTCTGACCTGGTGGCGCTCAAGACGATCCGCACGGCCTCGCCGGAGCATGCCGACATCCTGATGCGGGAGGCCCATCTGGCCACCCAGTTGCGACACGAGAACATCGTCAAGACTTACGGTCTCGAGTTGCTGCCGATCCAGGCCCTGCCGCCGGAGATCCGCGCCACCTTCCAAGTCGCACCGGACCGGGAGAAATCCGTCTCCGAGAGCACCGAAAACGCGCCGGTCACGCCTGCACCCGATGCGACCGGCGCGGTCTCACGCCTGCGCCGCACGGGACTCAGCCGACGACGTCGCATCGCCGCGCTCAAGCGAGAAGAGCAGGGCACGGAGTTTCAGCCGGAAGAGCCGGATGCGCCGCGCTCCACCGAGGCCAGCGACGATGACATGCTGCTGATCGCGATGGACTACATCGAAGGCACGGACATGCTTCGGCTGCACAACGAGCACCTGAAGGCCGGCTATCTGATGCCGCCGATCCTGATCGCCTTCATGATCAGCCGGGTCTGCCGCGCGCTGGCCTACGCGCACAACTTCGTCGTGCACCGCGACATCTCGCCCGAGAATGTGCTGATCAACAACCAGGGCGTCTGCAAGCTGACCGACTTCGGCATCGCGGTGGCCGCGAAGGCGGGCAAGATCAAGTGGGGCGGCAAGCTGGGCTACATGGCACCCGAGCAGTTCCAGGGCAAGGTGCTCGACGAGCGCGCCGACATCTACTCGCTCGGCCTGGTGGCCTACCTGCTGACCACCGGCATCCCACTGCAAGCGCCCGCCAAGCGGGGCACGCTGAAAGAGCGGATGCTGAGCGTCAAGCGTCAGATGGACGAGGGGTTCCCGCCGCCGCACCAGGTGATGAACGATGTGCCGCGCGAGTTCTCGGACATCATCATGCGGATGATCGCCCCCAACCCGGACGACCGGTTCGGCCGCGCGTCGCGCGTCTCCAGCGAGCTGGAGCACAAGTATCTGTACGCCAAGGGATTCGGCCCGACCAATAACAGCCTGGCCGCCTACATCGACATCTTCGACAGCGGCTTCACCAAGTACGACGAGGACCAGCTCGAACAGCTCTCGTTCCTGCGAGGGCCATCCGGCGGCATGATGCTCAAGCGCCGCCTGAGCCTCTCCAACTACACACGCTGCGGTCGCAAGATCGTCGCCGATCGCGAGCAATACTACATCTATCGCCGGCTGGCCGCGCTGGAGCACGAACGCGCCCAGAAGACGAGCGTGCAGGGCCGGCCCGTGCTCAAGGTGCGCGTCCTCGAAAACGTGGTGGAGACCTACTCGGTCAATCAAGCTGCCACCATCGGCAGTTCGAAGGACTGCACGATCTGGATTCCTGGCGAGGGTGTGGCGGCGGAGCACGTCCGCCTGATTCCCGAGGTGCCGGTCAGGCTGGTCGCGACCGAAGGCAACAAGCTGCAGTTCAACAACCAGCCGGTGGACGAGGTCAGCCTGCAGGAAGGCGACCGTTTCTCGATCGGCAGCTCACGGCTGTACTTCTTGCACGACCCGGTGCTCAGTCCGCCAAAAACGAGCTTCCAGGTGACGGATACTGCGCCGCCCCTCGAGCTGATCTCCGAGGTCAATTTCCAGCTCTGCCTGCGCCCGTCGAGCTCCGAGGTGCTCTTCGACTTCTGGCACGAACTGGCGGTCCAGACCGGCCTCGGCGATCAAAAGTGCTTTCTGCTGGCCAGCTCGATGGTCGAGTCGGTCGGCCTGATCGCTGACGAGGACCTGCCCGTCAGCATCTCGACCTACCAGGAACCAAACCGACTGCGCTTTCTGTTGAGCTGTGCCGAGTCGGACAAGGGCTTCAGAAGTTTCGCCCGGCAAATGCAAGAGCAGCGGCAGTCCGGAAACCTGAGCGACCCACGGTTCCTCGCGATCGCGCTGGTGCGCAAGACCTTCGAACGGGTAGACCTCGACATGTCGCACCACACGTTCACGCTGGTCAAGACCTACTGAGCCGATCCAGATGAGCGAAGCCCTCGACCACGGATTCGCCAATCTTTCCTTCGACTCGGTCGCACGTTACACCATTCTCGAGGAGATCGGTCGCGGCGGCATGGGCGTGGTCTTCCTTGCCGAACGGGGCTGCGAGGGCGTCACCGAGAACATCGTGCTCAAGACGATCAAGGACCTGTCGCCCGAGCGCGAAGAGGAGCTGCGGCAAGAAGCCAACATCTCGACGCGCCTGCGGCATCCCAACATCGTGCGCACCTACGGCCTGGAGTCGGTGCCGGTTTCCCGACTGCCGCGGGAGCTGCAGCAGGCACTGGTGGGCATGGGCAAACGCGCGAGCCCCGCGGTCGGCAGCGCATCCTCCGGCGTCTACAGTAGCCGTTCGCGCCGCGCTCGGCGCGCGCGGGTGCGCCGATCCGGTGCGTCCCCACGCAGCCGCGCACGCGGAAGCTCCAGCGGGCAGCTCCCCATTATCAAGCCGCCGTCGCCCACCGACGACAAGAACAAGCTGTTCTTTCTACTGATGGAGTACGTCGACGGAATCGACCTGCTCGGCTTGCATCTGGAGCACTTGAAGCAAGCAACCCTGCTCCCGACGATGCTCGGGGCCTACATCATCTCGCGCATCGCGCGCGCACTCGAGTACGCCCACAACGCGATCATCCACCGCGATGTCTCGCCCGAAAACGTGATGATCGACGACCAGGGCATCCCATTGCTCTCGGACTTCGGCATCGCGGTCGTGACCAACACCGAGCAAGAAACACGCGCCGGAAAACTGACCTACCTGGCGCCGGAAATCCTCGGCGGGTCACCCGCCGACGAACGGGGCGACATCTATGCGCTGGGCCTGACCGCGGTGCTGATCGCGACCGGCATCACGCTGCAGATGACGCCAAAAGCGGAGAGTCGTCAGCAGAAATACGACATCATCCGCGAGATCGCCGAGCGCGGTTGGCC
>CAZMLI010000500.1:0-3265 GCA_964566865.1 uncultured Planctomycetota bacterium | reverse complement strand
GGCTTGCCGACCAGGTTCTTCGGGATCTCGTCGACGACGTGGATCGCGCGCGGGATCTCGTAACGCGCGAGCCGCTCACGGCACAGTTCGAGCAGTTCCGACTCCGGCACGCGGTCGGCGACGATGAAGGCGGTCGGAATATCGCCGTCGATTTCGTCGAGGCGGCCGACGACGACCGCCTCGCGCACGGCCGGATGGGAGAGCAATACCTGCTCGATCGTATTGGGCGCGATGGAGTAGCCGCGGAACTTCAGCAGGTCTTTCATCCGGTCGACGATCGTCAGGTAGCCTTCGTCGTCCATCAGGCCGATGTCGCCGGTCCGCAGCCAGCCGCCATCGACCAGCGCGGCAGCCGTCGCTTCGGGACGTCGCCAGTAGCCGAGGGTGATCTGCGGGCCGCGCAGCTGTACCTCGCCCGGCTCCCCGGCCGCGAGGATTCGCCGGGGATCCTCCGGGTCGGCGATCCGGCAGTCGGTGTCCTGCAGCGGCACTCCGACTGTTCCTGGACGGAAACGATCCGGTGGGTTGTTGTGCGACTCGGGCGAGGCCTCGGTCAGTCCGTATCCTTGTTGCAGCGGCGCGTGGGGGCAGAAGGCGTCCCAGCGCTGCTTGAGCTGTCCCTGGGTCAGCATCGCGCCGGCCTTGGCGTGGCGCAGGCTCGTCAGCATCGACGCGCCGAGCTGCGCTTCATCGAGCAGCCGGTGGAACATGGTCGCGCTGCCGTAGAGCACCGTCGCTCGATGTTGCGCGACCAGTTCGAAAACCCGCCGCGCCGCAAACGGTGCGGGGTCGGGATCGAGCACCAGCAAGCCGCCGACCGCGACGGTCGAGTTGAGGCAGCAGCACATGCCCCAGGTGTGGCACAAGGGCAGGATCGCCAGGTTGACCTCATCCGCAGACCAGCCGAACCAGCGGGCGTTCTGCAGGGCATTGGCGACCAGGTTGCGGTGCGTCATCATCGCACCCTTGGCCTGCGCCGTCGTGCCGCTGGTGTATTGCAGGACGGCCACCTCGGCCGGCCCCTGTTCGTCCGTTGTCTGCCTCGCGGCGATACCGCCCGCATCGATGATGTAGGCCGGCTCTGCATCATCGATCTGCGCCGCGAGCTCCGCTGGCGAGAGGGCCGGGCTGGCGGTCGTGACGATCGCGCCGGCGCGCAGCGCGCCATAGTAGTGGGTCACGAAGGCCAGCGAGTTCGGCAGACAGAGCAGGACGCGCTGCCCGGGCGCGACCTGCAGTTGCTCGGCGATCTCGCCGGCCCGTCGCCAGAGGTCGGCGTAGGACCAGCTCTGGCTGCCGCTGGCGAGCGCCGGTCGGTCGGGGTGCGTCCGGGCCGCGCGCGCGAGCAGTCCCCAGAGCGGTAGATCCGGGTAGTCCGCCGTCTGTGGAAGGTGGGGCGGGTAAACAGCGTGCCAGGGTTGACTCATCGGGGGGGCATAGTACCATCCCGCCCGGTGAGACCCTGGACCCTCCTTCTGTTGCTTGTCTGCCTGCCTGGCTGCGGGGAAGAACCGTCCAGCCCGGCACCGGTCGTGAGCCAGCTCGAGAGGCCCACGCCGCCGAAGCCCAGGCCGAGGCCGGAGCCAAAGACCCAGGCGCAGCCGAAGCCCGTGCCGAAGTCAGTTGCGAAGCCTGCGCCGAAGCCAGTTGCAAAGCCCGCACCGAAGCCGAAACCAGCTCCGAAACCGACGCCCAAACCAAAGCCCACGCCGCTGGAACTGCTGATCATCCAGAGCCAGCAGCGCTATCTGGCGCAGGATCTGGAGGGTGCGATGGCGGCGGCCGCGAAGGCGATCCAGCTCGCCCCGCGTTCCGAGCGGGGCTATCTGGCGCGGGCCATCGCGCGCGCCAAGAAGGGGCTGCTGGCCGAGGCGCTGGCCGATTGCGACATGGCGATCAAGCTGGCCCCCAAACGCGCGGTTTGTTACTTCAATCGGGGCAACGTGCGGATCCTCGAGCAGAACCTCGACGGCGCGCTCGAGGACTTCACGCAAGCGATCGCGCTGGATCCGAAGGACCTCGGCGCCTGGGCCAACCGGGGCTCGGTCCTGGCCCTCAAGCGCGACCTGAAGGGGGCTTTACGGGACTACTCCCAGGCGCTGAAGCTGCGGCCCGACTACCTGCAGGGCTACATCAACCGCGCTTCGATCCATGGCCAGCAGGGGGACGTCCCGCGCATGGCCAGTGATCTGGCGCAGGCACAGAAGCTGGCGGCCAAGCTCAGCGGACCGTTTGGCCAGCATCAGCGTACACGTGTGGCGCGCATGCTGCTGGCGGTGCGTCGCCTGCGGCTGCGCGGTCTGATGAAGGTCCGCGATACCGCAGCGCTACTGCCATATCTGGCGCTGCGCGACATCGCGGTCCGGCGCGTGGCCTACAAGGTGCTGCTGACCCTGGCGCAGGTCGGCGATCGGCTGCTGGTCCTGGCAGGCCTCGCCGACTCCGATCGCTTCGTCCGAACCTATTGCGTGACCACCCTGTCCCGGCTGCGGCATCCGGAGATCGTGCCGGCGTTGCTCGCGCACTTGCCGGGGGACAAGGCGCAGACGGTGCGCGGCGCGATCGTGATGGCGCTGGCCAAGCTGGGCAAACCGGCGCAGGTGATGGCGCCATTGATCCTGCAGCTGAAGCTGGACCAGAGCGATTACGTGCTCGAGCTGCTGGAGAAATCGCTGCGTCAGCTGACCGGGGCCGACCCTGGAGTGCGGCTGGACTTCAACAAGCTGGCGCCGTCGCGCGAAAAGCTGGTCGCGGCCTGGCAGGCCTGGTGGACTGCGGAGCAGGCCCGGCAGCGCTGAGCGAGCTGACCGCTGCGCGTGCTACTTCGGCAGCATGACGAAGCGGTGGAACTCCAGCGCAGGATCGACCGTCAGCGTCAGGCTGTGCGCGGCCTTGTCGTAGCTGGCCGTCCAGCTGCCATCGGGGTCGGAGGAGATGAACTTCACGCCCTTGGGGTAATGTCGCGGCGGCAGGTAGATCACCGTCTTCTTGCCCTTCGGGTCGGACGCCTTGGTCCGCCAGTCGAGCCGGAACTTGCCGGTCTTGATCGCGAAGCGGAAGGCCAGCGGCGTGCCCGCGACCCGCAGCGGGTAGGGGCGGTCGACGTGCTTGGTCGAGGAGCGCTCGCTGCCGTCGGCCTTGTGCAGGTCGAAGCGATCCTTCTCGGCCGTCGTGGACTCATCGGGCACGGGATCGAAGTTCCACATGAAGGCGGAAGGAGGCCTGCAGTTTCTCGGAGGTCCAGAAGCGATCGAAGTTGGCCATC
>CAZMLI010000499.1:0-3268 GCA_964566865.1 uncultured Planctomycetota bacterium | reverse complement strand
GGCGCCAGCCAGACGACCGGATGGGCGATGCTGGTCGGCCCGCCGTAGCGCCTGGAATTCGCGAGGTCGGCCGGCTGCCCGTCGGACGACTCGAACTGGTCCAGGCTGTACCAGCGCTGCTGTGCTTCGGCCGGGCGGGACAAGGCCAGCTCGGTGGCTGCGGCCACCCGCTCTACCAGCGCCTCGATGCGCAGCAATCGCCCCTGATAGACCCGGCTGTGGCTGCTGATCGAGCTCAACTGGCGAGCCTGGTTGTTGTTCGCGTCGAGCACGCGCTCCATGCCCTGTTCGGCGCTGTACAGCAGTGCTGCGATCACGCTCAGGCCGATCACCAGCGGCGCCCCGATCAGTGACAGCGACGCGAAGCGATGGCGACTCAACCAGCGCAGACAACGGCTGCTCAACCGGTCTGGCAGGACGCTCACCGGCTCGCCGCGCAAGAACGCGCGCAGGTCGTCGGCCATGCGCTGGACCGTCGGATAGCGGGCGTCGCGATCCGCATCGGTCGCCTTGTCGATGATCGCCGTCAGCTACGGGGCGATCTTCACGCCGTCGCTGATGTGCACGACTGGATCTCGATCGCCGCGCATCACGCGCTTCATCAGCTCGCGAATATTGCGCCCGTCGAAGGCCGGCTTGAGGCAGACCAGCTCGAACAGAATCGCCCCCAGGGCGTACAGGTCGCTGCGTCCGTCCAGCTCCGTATTCCGCCCGGCGGCCTGTTCCGGCGACATGTAGCGCGGGGTGCCGACCGCCTCGCCGACCAGCGTCATTTCATCCTCGCGGGAGACGTCGATCGCCAGCGTGCCCTCCTCCTCTTGAAACGAGGCGATCGGGCGGGCCATGCCCCAGTCCATCACGTAGACCTCGGTGTGACGGCCGACCATGATGTTCGCCGGCTTGAGATCCCGGTGCACGACGCCCTTGTTGTGCGCATAGGCCAGCGCATCACAGACCTTGAGGAACACCTCGAGACGGCTGGTCAGCGTGTACTCGCCCTCGACCGGCTGGTCCTGGTTGTACAGTTCCCGGGTCTCGTTGATCAGGTCCTTCAGCTCCTTGCCCTGGACCAGCTTCATCGAATAGGACAGCGCGCCGTCGGACCCCGTGTGCAGTCTGTAGACCGGCACGACGTTGGGATGGTCCAGCTGCGCGGTGATCTGCACCTCGCTGAGAAAGCGCTCGACGATGTCTCCCCGGCCCGCGACCTCCGGCTTGAGCTCCTTGAACGCCACCTTGCGCCGCAGCCCGAGGTCCTTGGCCAGGTGGATCTTGCCCATCGAACCCTCGCCGATCAGGCCCATCATCAGCAGCGGGTTCTCGACCGGCGCCGGGGCGCCCGCCTTGTCGAGATCAGGCAACTGCGAGTCGGAGAGCTCGACGCCAGTGACGTCGAGCACGTGACGCGAGACATCGACCGAGATCAGCTGGGTCTGCTCTAGATGGGCCAGGAAGCGGTCCAGATCGTCATGTCCGGTCTCGCTGCGAAACGCCTGATACAGCTCCTCGACCGGGGTCGAGAGATGCGGCTGGACGAGTGACTTGAGCGACTCGAAAAGCATCTAATTGCCATACCGAAAGAGCAGAATCGCCATGTCGTCCTCGAACGTCTCGCTGCCGCCATGCGTCGCGGCCGACTGGATCATCTGCAGTACAAACAGGTCGCCCAGACGCAGCTCCGTCTGCTCCTGAAGCGCGATGCACTGCGCCACCTGCTCTGCGGACAGCAGGCCCTGCTCGCAAGCCAGACGACCGATCAGGGGAATGTTGTCGGTTAGTGCGGTCATCTCGACTCCAGTCCATAGTGCCAGCGGGGTGGGAACGGGGCAATCTGCAGCCTAACCCGGATTATTCATGATCTCACCTCATTTGCGAGGCGCTTTTCCGCCGGCCAGGCTCCGCTGCCGCTCCGGGCCCACCAGACCCCCCGTCAACTACTTCGGCTGCTTGGCCGCGGGTTGCTTCAGCGTCTCGTAGCAGTGGGTCAGCGCCCGCACCATATAGGCGGTCACAAGGACGCTGTCGGACTCCAGCCAGCGTGCGCTGCCACTGTTTTTCCAGGAGCCATCGGCGCGCTGCAACTGGACGATCCGGGCGGAGAGCTCGGCGGCCCAGTCGTGCCGTTTGCCGTCCTCGGTGACGACGATCCGCTCGCCGTAAGCGGAGAGCGCCTTGGCCATCACCAGGTAGTAGTAGTACAGACCGTGCGGGCCGAGGTTGACGTTCTCGTCGAAGGTGTAGTTCTGCTGGACCCACTTGATCGCGGCCTGCACGCGCAGGTCCTTCTTGTCGACGTAGGCATGCAGCAGGCTCATCAGCCCGGCGTAACTCATCAGCCCGTAGGACTTGTAGCCCAGGCTGCCGTCCGGCTTCTTGAACGTGCCGGCTCTCGAGGTTGCGGGCCGGTAGATGAAGCCGCCATCGTTGGACGACCACGTCTCCGGATTGGTCTCGCTGTTGTTCTGGCAGCGCGTGATGAATTTCTTGGCCGCGACGATGGCCGGGTCGTCTTCGGGCAGCCCAGCCTGGCGCAAGGCCTCGAGTGACTGCACGGTGTTGGACAGGTCAGCGTTTCCGCCCTGGGTGCCGTAGCCGAAGCCGCCGGCCTGGTTTCCGGAGTCGTTGCCCAGCTGCGACCTGCGCACGTAGGCGATGCCGGCCTTGATCTCCGCGGCGAAGCGCTTCGGGTCGGCCGTCTCGAGCGCCATGATCGAGATCGAGGTGCAGTAGTTGCCCAGCCCGAAGGCCGGGGTGTAGATCCCACCGTTGTCCTGGCGATGCGAGAGGATCGCCTGGCAGGCCTTGCGGATGAACGGGCTGTTCTGGTAGCGATACTTGTCGGGCGATTTGACGATCGCATCGACCACCAGCGCGGTGTAGGCCGGTTTGGGATCGATCAGTCCCTTGGAAAACTCGCCATCCGCTTCCTGGTGCACCTTGAGGTACTCGATCCCAGCGCGGATCGAGTCCAGCACGGGATCGCCCGAAACGACGATCGGCGCTGGAGGGGCGCTGGGCCTGCTATGGCTGGTCTGTTGCGTCTTCCAGATGAATAACCCGCCCAGGCCCAGGACGGCGACGATCACGCCACAGACCAGGGCCACCTTCAGCAGACGCGGAGGGATACGCATGACACCGTATATAACTGCTGCCCGCTGCAAATTTCCAATCGGACCGCGAGAAACTTTTTCCTGATGGCTCGGTCTCACCCTGGCAGCCTGTGGATAAAGTGCGCGAGTGAATTCTTCGCGAGGATACATCGTGGCAA
>CAZMLI010000498.1:0-3269 GCA_964566865.1 uncultured Planctomycetota bacterium | reverse complement strand
CGGACCACCACTGCCCACGCAGCAGGACCACCCGCATGCGAACCCGCGAGACCTTGAGTATTTCGGTCAGCGGACCCAACCGCGTGCCGCTCGGCCGGGCCGTGGCGGGGGGGGCGTTGAACTGCAGGTCGTGGCCCACGGCGATCATCCGGCAGGCGGCGAGCCACGGGTCGGTGTCTGCCGCACGGGCCGCCCCTTCGGCCGGCAGCTCCGGGTCGAGGATCGCCTGAAAACCCCGCATGGTCTGCTGCAAGGCTCGCCGGTCGGCAGTCTCTCGGCGCGTGAGCTGCTGGCTGTCTTCGGTCCGGTGCCTGGCGTCAGTGAACGGGATCTGGTTGTACAGCGCAAACATCGCCAGTGACTGCACGGTCGGCAGTGGGTTGTCGGCGGCGAGTGCGCCGGCGGTGTCGGTGATACGGAGCCTGGCCGCCGCGTGGGTCTCGAGCCACGTTTGCCCGGTCAACGGAAACCAATGTTCGCGGGCGGCATCGTCCAGCGCGACGGTCCCACAGAAGCTCGCCTGGCCCTCTTCCAGCCTGGCCCAGACCAGGCCCTTCTCCGGGCGCAGCGAGACCGGCTCGCTGAAGGCTTCTGCCTGACCCGCGGTCAGAGCCGTGAAGTGGGTCAGATTCAACGGCGGCGCCAGGCCCGTCGAGAGCTCGGTCAGCCAATGTTCCAGGGCTCGGGTGGCCAGTGGGCCGGCTGCGGGATCTGCCAGCAAACGGGACAGCTGCGGGGCGTCGATGCCGCAGATCGATGTGCCGACCAGGCCCGCCACGAGCAGGCGGTAGGCGCCGGCGCCGGCGCTTTCGGGCAGCCCGACCAGCAGCGCCCCAGGCGCGGCCCGCAGCAGGTGCGTGCGGTGGCTGCTCGGCTCGCCGTCACGTTGCTGCACGTAGAACAGATCGATGCCGCCTGACTGCACCAGCCAGACGCCGTCCAGCTGGTCCAGAAACAGCGGGCGATTGGAGGCCAGCTGCTCGGTTGCGCCGTTGGCCGCGAACCAGGCCTGCAGCGGGTCGGCTGTGTCGGACACGGTGGGGGGCGCCATCAGCTGCCTGCCTCGATCGAGTCGGCGTAGGGGCCATCGGCCACGATCATCTCGTCGTGTGTTCCGCGCTGCACCACCAGGCCCCGGTCGAGCACCAGGATCTGGTCACAGTCTCGGATCGTACTCAGCCGATGCGCCACGATCAGGCAGCCACAACCGCGTCTGCGAATGCTGTCGTCGACCCGCTGTTCGGTCAGGCTGTCGAGCGCGCTGGTCGCCTCGTCCAGCACCAGCAGCGTCGGGTTCGAGAGTAGCGCGCGCGCGATCTCCAAGCGCTGCCGCTGCCCGCCGGAGAAGTTCGTGCCGCCTTCGGTGACCGGGCCATCGTATCCGCGCGGCCGGCTGGAAATGTCGTGATGAATCTGGGCATCCTTGGCCGCCCGAACCATCTGCGCATCCGGCACGGTCTTGTCCCAGAGCGTCAGGTTGTCGCGGATGCTGCCCTCGAAGAAGAACATCTCCTGGTCCACCATCGAGACCGAGTGATGGACCCGCGCCGCCGGGAAATCATGGCGGGGGCTGCCGTCGAAGAGGATCTCGCCTTGCCATGGCTCGTAGAGGCCGCCGACGAGCTTGGCGATCGTCGACTTGCCGCTGCCCGAGGCGCCCGTCAGCGCCACCCGCGCGCCGGGTGGCAGGATCAGGTCGAAACCCTGGACGAACGGTTGCTCCAGCCGGCTGTAGCCAAATGTCAGGTTGCGCAGTTCCAGCTGGCCAGTCAGCTTGGCCGTCTCGGTCGGCGGGCCGTCCACATCTCGCACCTCGACGCGCGTGAAGCGCGGGTCGGCCGGGTAGCGCAGCACGTCGTCCAGCCGGACCATGTCGCCGCGCAGCGTCTGTAACTCGCCCGCCAGCGCGACGAGGTTGGTCACCGGTCCGACGAAGCTGTACATCAGGCTCTGGTAGGCCACCAGCATGCCGAGGGTCATCGCACCGTCCATCACGCGCAGGCCGCCCAGCGAGAGGATCGCGATCGTATTCAGCTGCTGTAGCAGCGGGGGCACGCTGTTGAGCAGATGGGAGGCGACACCGAGTTGTTGCTGCGCGTTCAACACCTTGGCGTGGGATCCGGACCAGCCCGCGAAGAAGTCGTCCTCGCGACCGCTGGCCTTCAGCGTCTCGATCGTCATCATGCCGATCATCGTCTTGCCCATCAGCTTGCCCTGCTCCATCAGCAGCTTCTGGCTTTCTTCCGAGCGTGTCTTGAAGGCCATCCGCAGTCCGAAGACATTGACCCCGACCACGGCGATGCTGATCCAGGTCAGCGTCACGTCGTACTGGAACATCAGGAACAGGAAGAAGACCACCGAGAACGACTCGATCACCGCCGTGGCCAGCTTGCCGCTGAGCAACTCGGCCACGCGGTCGTTGAGCTGGACCCGGCTGCCGAGGTCGCCGGCGCTGCGCTGGGAAAAGAACTCCACCGGCAGGCGCAGCAGGTGCCAGAAGAACTTGCTGGAAGAAGCCAGCGCCAGCTTGCTGGAGAAGCGCAGCAGGTAACGCTGCTGGAGCCAGGTCAATCCCGCTTGCATCAGCGCGACCAGTCCCATGCCCACCAGCAGCGGTCGGAACCAACCCTCCATGCCGCCGACCAGGATGCTGTCGATGAAGAACCGGGTGAAGGTCGGGATCACCAGGCCGGGCACGACCAGCGCCAGGCCCGCCAGCACCACGTAGGCCAGCGCGGTCTGGTTGCCGCGGAAGCGCGGCAGCAGCGAGCGCAGGATGCTGGGGCTCTGGCCGCCGCGGCGGAAGTCCGGGCCGCGCTCGAAGGTCAGCGCCACGCCGGTGAAGGACTGGTCGAACTCCTCGACGCTGACCACGCGCTGGCCGACCGCCGGGTCGTTGAGGTAGACACGCTTGCCGCGGAATCCCTCGAGCACGACGAAGTGGTTGAAGTTCCAGAAGATGATCATCGGCAGCACCATCTCGCGCAAGCTGTCGGGATCCTTGCGGAATCCCTTGGCCACCAGGCCCAGCCGGCGGGCCGCCTTGAGCATGTTGCTGGCCTTCGATCCGTCGCGGGAGACACCGCATTCTACTCGCAGTTGCTCGAGCGGGATCCAGCGGCCATGGGCGGCCAGGATCATCGCCAGCGCGGCGGCGCCGCACTCGACGGCTTCCATCTGCAGCACCGTCGGAGTGGCCACGCGCCGGTTGCGAAATCGGCGCCATTTACTCGGCTGTTTTTCTGCGGCCACGACTGATCCGGGCTAGC
>CAZMLI010000497.1:0-3293 GCA_964566865.1 uncultured Planctomycetota bacterium | reverse complement strand
TTCAGTCATGCGCCCAAGCAGGGTGTCGGCCATGCCCAGTTGCTCTCGGTCTTTGCCGTGTGCTTGTTTGCGGCGCAGTTCGAGCAGATGCAACTGCTCGGCCAGCGCAAGGATTACAAGGCCTGGGCGCTCGAGGCGTTACCCAGGCTGAGCAGCACCGACCATCTGAACGCCTGGAACTCGGGCCGGGCGGATGCCCTGTACCTCGGGTTCATCGAGCAGGAAGGCCACAAGCTCGAGCTGAAACCGTACGGCGACAATTTCCTGCTGCTCTGGAAAGCGCTGCCCAAGTGGGCGGTGGGCAGCGCCAAGATGTTCCAGGTTTCGGACTTGCAGGCCTACGGCGCACAGCCGGGCGGTGAGCCGGCGCCTGCTGCCGAGGCGCCCACCACCGCACCGGGCAGGATTGCAGGTGACTGGCCTGCGCCGGCAGGGCAAGCGGGCGCGCCGACCGCGCAACCAGCCGACTCGCGGCGACGGCCGCCAGCCAGCGCCCCGGCGCAGCCCACGCCAGAGCCGGCCTCACCTGCGCCGCAGACGCAACCCGGCGAGCAGGCGCCGGATTCTCGGCGCAGGCCACCGTCGACGTCCGTGCCTGCCGTCGCGCCGATCACGACGCAGCCAGCTGCCCCGCAACCCGCGGTCGTGCAACCTGCTGCCCCGCAACCGGCTGCCCCGCAACCGGCGGCCCCGCAACCTGCTGCGGCGCAACCTGTCGCACCGGCGGCTGCGACTGCTCCGGTCGACATACCAGCTACGCCCGCCGCGCAACCGGCGCCGCAGGTTCCCCCCGTTGCAGCGGCGTCTCCGACTCCCCCGCAGGCAGCGCGGCCGGCGGCGGCAACGCCAGCCCAACCGCCCGGGCAGCCGATGGACACCAAGGCGGCGCTCAAGGATCGACTCAAGCGTGAAGCGCGGGGTGAGGCAGTGGCGCCGCAGCCCGCAGCCCCTGCCGTAGCGCCGGCGCCGGCGCAGGTGCAGCAGAAGGCCGCGACGCCCGCAGCGGCCACGACGCCCGCAGCGGATGCGGCGCCGCCCACCGGGCTGGCGGGCATGTTGCTCGGACGTTCGGTTCCGCTGGGCGCGTTCCTGATCGCCTTGCTCGGTACGATCCCCGTCGTCGTCTATGCCCAGATGATGCAGGGCGGCGAGCAGGTCAAGCCGGCCGTCGACGTGGGCATCATGGTGCTCTACCTGTACGAGGCCTGGGCCGTGTTGCTGCTGTTTCAGATGGCGCGCAAGGAGGGGCCGTTCTTCTACTACGCGCTGCTGCTGATGGGCGGGTTGCTGGTCCACATCAAGTTGATGGGCGGAGTCACGCTCGGGCAGCCTCTGGCGCTCGAGAAGATGCAGACCGAGCACTGGATTCTCTACCTGCGACTGATCCACGCCAGCTGGATGCTATGGGTCTTCAGCCTCGCCGTGCTGGCCGCGCGCATGGCGCGTTATCCACTGGGCGCGCTGCTGATCGGGCTGCTCGTCGCCGTGCAGGGCGTGGAGCTCTACGGCGCCTGGTCCGGCCAGCACATGCTGTACTCGATGGGCCTCGGCTTCTGGGGCGGTATCTTCCTCTTTCCGCTGCTGGCGCTCGAGAGCATCTCGGCCAACCCCGAGGAATTCGGCGACCCGCGAGAGCCGGGAATGATCACCCGGATGCTCGCCGGGAAGACGAAAACGGCCGAATGATTCAGATATCGAGTCGGACCGGGCTACAATTGTCATGGAATCGAGTCTGGCCTCGAGCCTGACGTGCCGGAGGGATAGCATGGACAATCGGCTGGTATCCTCACTACCCGAGGCGCAGGAGACGGACTGGGAAGGCTCCCTGCGCCCGCGTACCCTCGATGAGTTCGTCGGCCAGGATCGGCTGACCGACAACCTGCGCATCTACATGGAAGCGGCCCGCGCGCGCGGCGAGGCGCTCGACCACACGCTGCTCTCGGGGCCACCGGGTCTGGGCAAGACCTCGCTGGCCTACATCCTGGCCCGCTCGATGGGCAGCGAGCTGTATGCGACCAGTGGCCCGGCGATCGAGCGGCCCGGCGATCTGGTCGGGATCCTGACCAATCTGAGCCGCGGCGACGTGCTCTTCATCGACGAGATCCACCGGCTGGGCACGGTGGTCGAGGAGTATCTGTACATCGCGATGGAGGATTTCGCGATCGACATCGTCATCGACCGCGGGCCGAGCAGCCGCTCGATCCGGCTCGATCTGGAGCCCTTCACGATGGTCGGTGCGACGACGCGCGAAGGGCTGCTGACCGCGCCGATGCGCAGCCGTTTCGCGATTCAGGAGAAGCTGGAGCTCTACGACGACGCGAGCCTGACGCAGATCGCGATGCGCACCGCGCGCTTGCTGGACGTGGTGCTCGAAGCGCCGGCTGCCGAGCTGATCGCGCGGCGCAGCCGCGGCACGCCGCGGCTGACCAACCGCATCCTGCGCAGAGTGCGTGACGTGGCGCAGATCGAGGGCAGCGGCACGATCGACCTGGCGGCGGCCGAGCTGGGGCTCAGCCGGCTGGGCATCGATCGCTGGGGGCTCGACGGGACCGATCGGCGCATTCTCGAAGGGCTGGCGATGCACGGCGGCCGGCCGGTGGGCGTCAAGACGCTGGCGCTGATGGTGGGGGAGCAGGAGCAGACGATCGAGGAGGTCTACGAACCGTTCCTGATCTGTCAGGGCTATCTGGTCAAGACGCCGCGCGGGCGAGAGCTCGGGCCGCGGGCGCACGAGCTCGATCTGCAACTGCCGGATCCGCAGGGTGGCCAGGGGACGCTGTTCGAGTGAGCTGGGAGACCTACGCACAGCGCCGCCGGCGCCAGTTCAAGAGACGGATGGCCATTGGCGGCATGCTGCTGTTCCTGGCGCTGCTCGGTGGGCACTATTCCTGCAAGGCGCCCGACCCGCGGGATCCGGCGCTCGCGGGTCTCTCCGGCGAGCCGATGGTGCGCGTCAAGCTGACCCGGGTCAGCGGCAAGTCGAGCGCCACGCTCAGCGTCGGCAGTCGCTACGAGGTGTATGCCCTGACCCCCGGCGAGTCGCGCGGAAAGCTGCTGGCGCGCGGAACTGGCCTGGATGCGGCGCAGGTCGTCGCGCGCAGCGGGTCGATCGTGATCGGCGGATCCCAGCTGCCCGAAGGCTGGGTCGAGCTGGTCCCGGCCACCGACGGTGCGATCGCGTTCGGCAAGTCCTCCTATCGCGGCACGCTGCTGATCGGCGTGGTGCAGGGGCAGCTGTTGCTGGTCAATCGGCTGCTGATGGCGAAGTATCTGGCCGGCGTGCTCGGCGCGGA
>CAZMLI010000496.1:0-3294 GCA_964566865.1 uncultured Planctomycetota bacterium | reverse complement strand
TGATCGATGCGGTACAACTGGCTGAGCATTTGCGGCCTGATCCTGATGAGCGCCACGGCGGCGGAGGGCGAAACGACCTCGTTGCCGACCTACATCAGCACCCCCAGCGGGTTCATGCACACGGAGGACAAGTATCTGCCCGGCGTGACCCATGCCGAGCTGGGCTGGTTCACGTCCACGCGGACCGAGAGCATCAAGGCGCAGTCGATCGCGGCGCGGACCTACGTGCTGCGCTACCTCAACGCCAAGGGACACAGCAAGATGATCCCGGCGCTGGGCCCGTCGTTCCAGGCCTGGACCGGGAAGTTCTCGAGCGCGAGCAAGGCCTCCTCGAAGGCCGTTGCCGGCCAGGTGATGACCTACGGCGGCGCGGTGATCTACGCCAACTACGCCTCGGGCGCCTGGAAGCTGAACAGCAAGGGCTGGCCCTTCGCGCCGTCGACCTACAAGTACCCGGCGAGCTACACCTGGGCCTACATCACCAGTCAGTTCATCAAGCGACGCAAGGGCGAGATCAGCAGCAGCACCTGGAAGAAGCGCGTCACCTCCTACAACGCCTGGGCCTGGACCTACATCCTCAACACCGACAACGAGGACAAATCGGGCGACGCGGTGACCGCGACGATCCATGTCAACAAGACCGCGCGCAACCGCGGCGGCCTCGGTCAGTACCGGGCCTACTGGTTGGACCTCAATCGCGACTACAAGTACACGCGCATCCTGCGCGCCTTCTATGGTGCGGACATCACGATCGTCGGTGCGTCCGACGGCGGCGGCAGCGGCGGGACGACCGGCAAGCCAGACCTGACCCCGACCAGCCTGACCACCGTCAACGCGGACGGCGACGACATCTACGTCGCTACAGGCCACAGTATCCGCTTCCGCTGCACCGTGAAGAACGCCGGGACCGCGGCGATCTCCTCCGCCGTGCCAATAGACGTGACCTATCACGCGGGCGGGACGGTCGTGGGCCACGCGATCGCCTTCGTCGACCTGGCGCCCGGCGCTTCGACGGTGATCGGCACCGACAGCGGCGACTGGAAGCCAAGCACCCCCGGCGTGACCAAGCTCGCGGCGATCGTCGACGCGGATGGTGCGATCGACGAATCGAAAGAGAGCAACAACCGTATCTCGCTCGGCCGGACCGTCAATCGACCGGTCGAAGTGACCGCCTACGCGCTCAACGTGCGAACCGGACCGGGTACCAGCTATGCTCGGACCGGCCTGGTCCGCCGCGGCCAGCGCTATGTCGCGATGGCCCGCTCCGGCGACTGGTACAAGATCTACTTCAGCGGCGGCAAGAGCGTCTGGTGCCACGGCGGCTACCTGAAGACCGCCACCGGCGTCAAGGTCGTGCGGGTCACCGCCAGCTCGCTGAACGTGCGCCGAGGCCCCTCCACCAGCTACAGCAAGAAGGCCAGCGGTACGCGCGGACAGCTGTTCGTGCGCATCAGCGGCTCGGGAACCTGGCACAAGATCTGGATCCGCGGCGGCAGCGGCTGGTGCAGCGGCACCAAGAGCAGCTACTCGGTGACGCTCGGTTTCTAATCGAGCCATCCTTCTGGGCAGCGCGGTCGCGATCGCGCTGCTCAGCTGGTTGCTGCTCGTTCGTCAGACGGCCCCCGCCCCACTCGAACCCAGCACCCGACCTGACCCATCGGGGAAGTCGGTCTCGCGCCAGCCCGACAGCGGCGGGCAGGCAGAGCGAGTCGCGGACGACGGCCCCGGCGCCCCGCATGTGCCCGCGGACATACCGCAGACGACGGACCTGAGCCAGCTGACGCCGGAGTCGGCCGCCCGCCATCGGCGCAACATCGCCCGCTGGCTGGTGACCCTGGATGGCCACCTGGAAAAGAAAGACTGGAAGACCCTCCGCGCAGCCTCGCATGCAATGCGCAAGATGCTCTCGATCTATGCGGGTCTGATCACCGATCGAGTGGCCGCTTCCAGCAATCCACGCGACGCGTTGATTGCCGGCCTGCTGTTCGAGCGCTATATCGAGCAAAGCACGCTCGACGCACGACTGCGGGACGCGCTGGGACGGCGGGTGGTCCCCCTGCTCGCGAGCGCGCTGCGCGGCGACGCGCTGCCGCTCGAGAGCAAGCACATTGCGCTGCGACTGATCTCGCGCTTCCCCGGCGAATCCAGCCGCGTGGCGCTGATCGGCGTGATCAAGGATAGCGCGCTGACGCGCGAGATGAGGCGCCTTGCGCTGTTCGGGATGGCCGAGATCGGCGGTCCACGGGACATCGGCGCGCTGCGGCCACTGTTGACGAGCCGCGATCCGGAGCTGGTCCGCAGCACCGCGCTGGCGCTGGGCAAGATCGCGCTGCGCACGGGCCGACCGGAGGTCATGCGCGACCTGCGCCCACGCCTGCGCGCCCTGCTGGGCACAGCGCTCCAGCAAGGAGACAGCGCCCTGTTCGACAACGTCGTGCAGACGGCCGCGACGCTGCGCGAGCTGCCAGCGCCCGCCTACCTGGCGACACACCTGCTCGACGACCGCACGCAGGATGACCGCGTGATCTCGACCGGCCTGCAGCGCCTGCTCGACTGGCGCGCCGTCGACCAGCTGCCCGCGTTGATCGCCCGCCGAGGCCGATTGGGGAGCCCCGCGCTCAACCGTCAACTCGAGTCGGTGATCGCCCGGCTACAACAGCTCAAATAAAAAAGTCGGCGAAGCTCAGGCACTCGGGTTGAGGGTTGAGTCCAGTAAAAGTTGACTGGTAGCCTGAGGTTCCGCCGACTTGCGTGGCAAACCTAATTCAACCCTCAGAGTGCCTCGGCGGCCAAGACGTTAGCCTAGAATATTCATTCTATCACCTCACTTACGGGGTGATTTTCCGCCGAGCGCGATTCGCTGGCCTCTCAAGGACCGACTAGCAGCCTGTGGATGCGGGAGACTACCCCACTGACACGGTGGAGTTTGATGTGTGCCACCCTTGATGCTCGCAGCGTTTGAAGCCGCTATCCGTGGAGCAAGAACTGCTGCTCGCGGCATCCGTAGTGCCCTGGATCGACCAAAAATGTCCCTGACCCGTGGTAGCATCTCGGCCGATATGGCCTCGAAGAAACGCAACTTTCTGGCGTACGTCCCGGTGGCAATCACCGTGCGCTTCTCGTTGCGTCTACCCTTTCTCCTGCAGCAGCAGTTGCAGCAGATGATGCTGACGCTGATGACGTACTATGCCGAAAAGTGCGGCGTCAAGATCCTCTGGTACGACCTTCGACCCAACCACTTGCATATCACGGCCCTACAAGAGACCCGTGCACAATACCGATGCACGCCTCGTC
>CAZMLI010000495.1:1993-3311 GCA_964566865.1 uncultured Planctomycetota bacterium | reverse complement strand
ACAGACCGGGGCACTTCACCGCCAGCGCCTTCGTGCTCGCCCCCGATCGACAGTCACTGCTGCTGATCTTTCACGGCAAGCTGTCCCGCTGGCTGCAGCCTGGCGGCCACATCGATCCCGCGGATGCGGATGTCGTCGTCGCCGCCCGACGGGAGGTGGCCGAGGAAACCGGCGTCAGCGCGCTGACCGCGATGGGGCAGGGGCTGTTCGATGTCGACGTGCATGTGATTCCGGCCCGCAAGCAGGAGCCGGAGCATCGTCATTTCGACCTGCGTCTGCTGTTCCGCGCCGAGCAGTTCGATTTCGCTGCTGGCTCGGATGCGATCGACGCCAAATGGGTACCGCTCGACGAGGTCAGCGAGATCGAATCGGACGCCTCGGTGATGCGGGCGGTGAAGAAGCTACGCTAACGGCACCTTTCGCGGAGGCAGGTGTATCTCGAACTCGGTCTGGGGTGTGATGAAGATCGAGTGGGGGGCGGCGAGTTCGGCCTGGTCGAGCAGGCCGTGATCGCGATAGAAGCTGAAGGACAGTTCTTTCGCCAGGCCCAGCGTCGGTACGATCTCGTCATGCCAGATCGTATAGCGGCCGAGCGTGCCGCCCCTGCGCCAGTAGAAGCCCTCGATTGGCTGGGTCAGGATCAGCTTCATCTGTGCCAGGCTGTCGAACCCCTCGAGCAGCTCCAGCGGTCGACCCGTGTCCTCGATGACGATCCGCCCGCCGCACCAGTCGGAGGCGATCGTCACGTCGTAACGTGCATACGCCTTGCGCGTCTCATCGTAGGCACAGTCGAATGTGTAGCGCGCGCGGTGCCAGGGTAAGCGCCAGAGCAGACGCGCGGCATGCACCGGCCAGGCGCCCAGGGTGGTGCCGAAGAACCAGACGACCGGTTCGCCCGATCGTCGGTCGATCACGTAGGCTCGGTGATTGGTCTGCGGGAAATGATGCTTGATGAACGGGGTCAGCCGGACGAAGCGGAAATCTCGGTCGAGGAAGTTGACCACGCTCAGCATCGCGCAGGGGCGTCCGCCGATCTGGAATTCCGGGATCTCGAAGCGCTCGGTCGGGATGTGCGGGCGCAGGCGCTCGGCGGGGAGCGCGTAGTTGATCATCGCGAAGTGAACCAGACGGGTGCGGGCCAGCAGCATGCCACCGCGGGGCCGCTGGAGGCGCTCGCGAAAGATGCTGGCGTGGTCGGTCAGCGGTCCCGGAATGCCTCGAACTCTTGCCGTAGCTTCGTCAGCGCATCCCGTAGCTGGACCACTTCCTGCTGCAGTTGAACGAGGTCGGGCAGGGCCTTCTCGACCTCGACCTCGAC
>CAZMLI010000495.1:0-1893 GCA_964566865.1 uncultured Planctomycetota bacterium | reverse complement strand
CAAACGCGTGCAAGCGGCTCGTTCGACCGCGCATCTCTCCGACGGTCTGTGGACCGCGGAGCATCAGTACGCAGAGCAGGGCTTCTTCCGGCCCGGAGATCTCGAGCCCTTCGGTCAGGCCCTGACGGTAGCGCACCGCCCGGCTGCTGCTGGAATGGACCTGATAGATCAGGCTCTTCTCGCGCAACTCGCTCAGCACGGCCGAAACGCTCGCCTCGTTGTAAGAGACGACGGGGTCCCGACTGCTCTTCTGATTGCAGGCGCTGACCAGCCCGTTGAGCGTCAGCGGATAGTAGTCGGGGGTCGTATGCGACTTCTCGATCATCGCGCCCAGGACCCGGACCTGCGCCTCGCTCAACCGCACCTAGTCTTCCTCCTCCAGCTGGACCTGCATGCTCTGCTCACCCAGCGAGACCACATCTCCGACCACCAGCTTACGCTGGCGCCGGGTGACCACTTCGCCGTTGACCTGCACCTGTCCGTCCTGGATCAGCCACTTGGCTTTCCCGCCGGTCTCGGCCAGCCCGGTGAGCTTGAGAAACTGCCCCAGGTTGATCAGCGCTTCGCTAATGGGGGATCACCTGCCCACTGAACCCGGCCTGCTCGAGCGCCTGGGTCAGCTGCTGCGGGTCGACGAGCTGCCCTTTGGCATAGCTCACCGTGGCTCGTTTGGCCTGGTAATCGATCGTGACGTGCCTCACTCCCGGCAAGGCGCTGAGCGCATGCTTCACGCGCGGCGTTCAGCCGACGGGTCAGGTCATCCCGCTGATCGCGAGGGTGACCTGCGGACCTGGCTGCGCGGGCACGACTTCCTGGGAACCCGCGCTGGCCATCTTGTACTGGGGAAAGAGGGCGAAGCCGATCGCCATCGCGCCAGCAAACCAGACCAGCGCCTTGTTGAACCGGCCGGCGTTGGCGGTCTTCCAGTAGATCCGGTAGAAGCCGTAGCCGATCAGGATGGCCGAAAACCCGAGCATGTAGGGCCGGAAGGGCGCGAAGATGCTGGCCACGCCAGCCGCTGACACCCCGAGGGTGAGCAACGCGAGTGGCAGGACTCAGCAGACGCTGGCAGCGGCAGCGCCCATGATCGCGCTGATCGAGGCACGCGCGCCGGCAGGCTCTGGGTCATTCATTGCGTCAGTATATCCGGCTTGACGAGGCGAAGCACGTGCCGTTTGCTGTGCCGATGCGCGTGATCCACAGCATCGCCCCGATCCGTGTCTGTGACAACGGTGGCTGGACCGATACCTGGTTCTCGCAACGCGGGCAGGTCTTCAACATCGCCGTGACGCCCGGGGCTGAAGTGGAGATCGTGGCGCGCGAGGAGGCGCAGCCCGGCCTGCTGCTGAATGCCGTCAACTATCGAGACCGTTATCAGCTCGATTTGCAGGCCGAGGGCTGGGGCCGCCACCCGCTGCTCGAGGCGACCATCCGCCAGATCGGTCTGCCGCCGGGCATCTCCGCGGAGATCAGCGTCAGTTCGCGTGTCCCGGCCGGCGCCGCGACCGGCACCTCCGCGGCGGTGACGGTGGCGCTGATCGGTGCGCTGGCCTGTCTCGGCGGTCGCCAGATCAGCCCGGCGGAGGCCGCCTCCGAGGCGCATCTGGTCGAGACGCAGTTGCTCGGTCGTCAGTGCGGAATCCAGGATCAGCTCTGCTGCGCACATGGGGGGATCAACTACATCGAGATGACCGCCTATCCGCAGGCCACGGTCCACCCGATCGAGCTGCCGCAGGATGTGTACTGGGAACTGGAGCGGCGACTGCTGTTGATCCTGCTGGGCAAGGCGCACGATTCCTCGCAGATGCACCAGACCGTCATCCGCTCGCTCGAAGCAGCCGGTCCCGACTGCCCGCAACTGGAAGACCTGCGCGGGACGGCGAAGCAGGCCCG
>CAZMLI010000494.1:0-3314 GCA_964566865.1 uncultured Planctomycetota bacterium | reverse complement strand
AAGCCGAGCAGGACAGCTAGTCGGAGGCCAGCGCGCCCTTGCTCTCGAGATACGCGATCACGGCGCTGACGCTATCGCGCAGCGACAGGGTTTGGGTGGCCAGCTCCAGATCGGGCGTCTTGGGCGCCTCGTAGGGCGAGCTGATTCCGGTAAAGCGTTCGATCTCTCCGGTGCGGGCACGCCGATAAAGACCCTCGGGGTCACGCGCTTCGCAGCTGTCCAGCGGCGCCGAAAGATAGATCTCATGGAATCGTTCAGCACCGATGATCTTGCGCGCGGCCGCCCGGTCGGCGGCGAACGGGCTGACCAGCGCGACGATCGAGATCAACCCGGCTCGATTGTTCAGCCGCGCGAGATGCGCGGCGCGTCGCGCGTTCTCGGAGCGGTCGAGTGCGCTGAATCCCAGGTTGGCGCTGATGCCGAGCCTGAGGTTCTCGCCATCGAGGACGTGCACGGCGTAGCCCGCGTCGAACAGTTCCCGTTCCAGCGCAAAGGACAGCGTCGACTTGCCGGAGCGAGGCAGCCCGGTCAGCCAGAGCGTGACCGGCTGTTGCTTGAAGCGGTCCTGGCGCTCTGCTGCGGTCACGCTGCCTCGCTGCTGCTGCACATGGGTGCTGTGCCGCGGCGCCACCTCGTCCGTGTCTGGCTCGCCTTGCCGATCGATGATCATCCCGGCGCCCACCGTCTGGTTGCTTTCCGGGTCGATCAGGATCAGGCTGCCGGTGGCCTTGTTGCGACGATACGGATCGTGGGGCAACGGTTGATCGAGATCCAGCCGCACGCGACCGATCTCGTTGAGCGCAAGCGTCTCGGCCGACTCGCGGTGCAGCTGCTGAATGTCGAATCGGTAGCGCAGCTGGCCCACGCTGCCTTGCAGCAGCTTCGTGCCGTGCTTGATCCGGTACGGCCGGCCGACCACCAGCGGCGCCTCGGCCATCCAGACCAGGATGGCCTCCAGCTCGCTGGCGCTGCGCGGCACGTTGCGCGGATGCACGAGAAGGTCGCCGCGGCTGATGTCGATCTCGTCGGTGACGGTGACGGTCACGGCCATCGGCGGAAAGGCCTCGTCCAGTTCGCCTGCGGGGCCATGCAGCGCAGCGATGCGGGTGCGTTTACCGGACGGCAGCACCACCACATCGGTTCCCGGCCGCAGGATGCCGGAGGCCACCGTGCCGGCATAGCCGCGAAATTGGCGGTCGGGGCGAATCACGTACTGCACGGGAAATCGCAGATCGATCAGGTTGCGGTCGGACGCGATGTGTACCCGCTCGAGATAGCTCAGCAGCGGGCGACCGCCGAACCAGTCCATGCGTGTGCTGCGGTCGACGACGTTGTCGCCTTTGAGCGCGGAGATCGGCATGAAGTGGATGTGCCCCACCCCGAGTCGAGTGGCGAAATCGGTGAACTCCGCGCAGATCTCGTCGAAGACCGACTCGGAATAGTCGACCAGATCCATCTTGTTGACGGCCACGATCAGATGACCGATGTCGAGCAGCGAGACCAGAAAGCTGTGGCGCCGCGTCTGCTCAAGCACCCCCTTGGTCGCATCGATCAGCACGATGGCGAGGTTGGCGGTCGAGGCGCCGGTGACCATGTTGCGCGTGTACTGCACGTGCCCCGGGCAGTCGGCGATGATGAACTTGCGGCGCGGCGTCGAGAAATAGCGATAGGCCACGTCGATCGTGATGCCCTGCTCCCGCTCGGCCTTCAGCCCGTCGAGCAGCAGGGCATAGTCCAGCCCATCGCCCGCCGAGCCCATGCGCGCCGAGTCGCGCTCGAGGCCGCGCAGGTGGTCCTCGTAGATGTCCTTGCTGTCATGCAGCAGACGGCCGATCAGCGTCGACTTTCCGTCGTCCACACTGCCGCAGGTCAACAGGCGTAGCAGATCCATCAGAAGTAACCTTCGCGCTTCTTCAGCTCCATCGAGCCGTCGCGATCGTGGTCGATCACGCGCGTCACGCGTTCGCTCTGGCGCGCGACCATCAGCTCCTCGATGATCTTCTGCAGTGTATCCGCCTCCGATCGCACCGCCCCGGTGCAGGGCGAGCAGCCGAGCGTGCGGAAGCGGCACATCACCATCTCCGCCTGCTCGCCGGGCTGCAGCCTGGCGAGGTCGGTGACCGGGATCAGCTGCTCGCCGCGCACGATCATCTCGCGCTCCCGGGCGAAGTACATCGGCACGATCGGGATCTGTTCGCGCTCGATGTAGAACCAGACGTCGAGCTCGGTCCAGTTGGACAGCGGGAAGACGCGGATGCTCTCGCCCGGGTTGTGACTGCCGTTGTAGAGCGTCCAGAGTTCGGGACGCTGGTTCTTCGGGTCCCAGTGCCCGTGCACGTCGCGGAAGGAGTAGACCCGCTCCTTGGCGCGCGACTTCTCCTCGTCCCTGCGCGCCCCGCCAAATGCGGCGTCGTAGCCGCCCGCCTTCAGCGCGCCGAGCAGCGCCTGGGTCTTGAGCAGCCCGCAGCAGCGCGCCGTGCCCAGGTCCCACGGGTTGGCCTTGTCCGCGATCGCCTGCTCGTTGCTGCTGACACGCAGATCGACGCCGATCTCGGCGCAGAACTTGTCGCGAAAGCTGATCATCTCGTCGAACTTGAAGCCGGTGTCGACGTGCAACAACGGGAACGGCAGCTTGCCCGGCGCGAACGCCTTCTGCGCCAGCCGAACCATCACCGACGAATCCTTGCCGACCGAATAGAGCATCACCGGCTGCTCGAACTCGGCGGCCACTTCGCGAAAAATGTGGATGCTCTCGGCTTCGAGCTGGTCCAGCTGGGAGAGACGGTACTGGCTCATGCGAGCTGCTCGAGGATTCGCTGGACGCACTCGGAAACGGTCGAATTTTCGGTATCCAGACGGATCTCTGGCGCAGCCGGTCGCTCGTAAGGCGCGTCGATGCCAGTCAACGACCGGACCTCCCCCGCCCGCGCACGGGCGTAGAGCCGCTTCGGGTCCCGCGCCTCGCAGACTTCGAGCGAGACATCGAGAAAGACCTCGATGAACGGTGTTGCGCCGGCGGCCTTGCGCGCACCGTCACGGCCGGCCTGGTAGGGCGAGATGAAGGCACAGACCACGACCAGCTCTGTCCGCGCCAGCAGCGCGGCCACCTCGCCGGAGCGGCGAATGTTCTCCGCCCGGTCGGCTGGAGAGAAGCCGAGATCTCGGTTGAGTCCCTCGCGCAACACATCGCCGTCGAGCACGTACGCTCGCTGGCCGCGCGCGGTCAGGGCCTTGACCAGCGCCTCGGCAATCGTCGACTTTCCCGAACCGGACAGACCGGTGAGCCAGATCACTGCAGACATCGCGGCAATATA
>CAZMLI010000493.1:0-3327 GCA_964566865.1 uncultured Planctomycetota bacterium | reverse complement strand
GAGGCGAGCAGGTAGCCGAAGAAGCTGGTGCCGGTGACGAAGAGAAAGACCGTCATCACGATCCAGGCGATCGGCGTCAGGAAGTAGCCCGCCAGCTCGCGGCGCAGCTGCGTCCACAGGCTCTTGAAGAAGCCGTGCTTGCGCACCGGCGGCGGATCGGCGGCCGGCGGCGTGGGGGCCGGTTGATGTGGAGGCAGCGCGCCGGCGGTGGCGTGCAGGAAGATCTCCTCCAGATTGGGGGTGTCGCGTCGCAGCTCGCGGATCTGCCAGCCTGATTCGACGGCGGCGCCGAAGACGGCCTCGCGAATGCCCGGGGCCTGGGGCGCCCCGAGCAGATAGGCCCGGTGGCCGTCCTCGATCGGCTGGACGCGGATCTCCTCCACGCCCGGCAGGCCACCGAGCTTCTGCTCCAGCGACTCGGTCGTGCCGCCCAGCAGCTCGGCCATCACGCGGTTGGCGCCCGGCAGCAGCTGCGTGAGCTCTTCGGGCGTGCCCTCGGCGACGATCTGGCCCTGGTTGATGATGACCACCCGCGGACAGATCGCCTCCACCTCGGAGAGGATGTGCGAACTCAGCAGGACGGTGCGCCGCTGGCCCAGTTCGATGATCAGCTTGCGTACCTGGCGGATGGACTGCGGGTCGAGGCCGACGGTCGGCTCGTCGAGGATCAGGATTGCCGGGTCGGCCAGCAATGCATCGGCCAGCCCGACCCGCTGACGGTAGCCCTTGGACAGCTGCCCGACGAGGCGTTTGCGCATCGGCTCGAGGCCGCAGTCGACCAGTACCGCGGCGGTCCGTTTCCTGCGCTCCGCCGGGCGGCCGATCTGCTTGACCCGGGCGCGATAATCGAGGTACTCGGTGACGCGCATCTCGTCGTAGTAGGCCACCTGCTCGGGCAGGTAGCCGATCTGCTGGCGCAGCGCCACGGGATTGTCGGTGACGTCGATGCCGCCGACCACCGCACGGCCGCTGGTGGCGGCCAGGAAGCCGCTGAGGATGCGCATCGTGGTGGTCTTGCCGGCGGCGTTGGGTCCGAGGAAACCGACGACCTCCTCCTGGCCCACGCTGAAGGACACGCCTTGCAGGGCCCAGGTCGCGCCGTATCGACGCTTCAGGTTCTCGGTGATGATTGCGGCTGACATCGTATATTCAGGAGCGTCTCGAGGCGCTGCGTGCTGCATGATAGTTGGCGCTGGGCTGACCGCAAGGCCTTGCCGGTTGACAGCTTCGGCCAGCAGGCATAGAACCGGACAGTGACCGAGATCCACGACGTCTCGCGCGCAATGCGCTGTGGCTACAGCCTGAACGTGCATCCGACAGAGACACTGCCGGAACTGCGTGACTCCATCGACCGCTTTGTCTGTCCGATCCGGGACCGGGTTCTGCCAGGGCAGAGCATGGGGGTGGCCTTGCGTCTGGGCGCCGCAGGGGTGCGCGCGCTGGCCGGAGACGAAGCGGCCCGTCTGGGCGACGAGCTGGCCGCGCGCGAATTGATCCCGTTCACCTTCAATGGCTTTCCGCTATCGGAATTCGGCAGCGGCACGGTCAAGCAGAACGTCTATCGGCCGGACTGGACCGAGCCCGAACGCGCGGAGCTGACGCTTGCTATCGCCGAAGCGCTGGCCACGATGTCGCCCGACGACTTCCTGACCGTCTCGACACTCGCCGGCATGTTTCGGCCGCGCGGGCAGGGCGCCGAGGTGGAGCAATGCATCGCAAGGCAGCTGATCGGCGTGGCGCGCGGGCTGGAGAAACTGGAAGAGCGCAGCGGCAAGCAGGTCGTGCTCTGCCTGGAGCCCGAGCCCTTCACCACGCTGGAGACGACGCCCGAGACGCTCGCTTTCTTCGATCGCTGGCTCTCCTCGGAGCTGTGTCGTCGATACCTGGCGGTCAATCTGGATGTCTGTCACCAGGCGGTGGTCTACGAGGATCTCGACGAGTCGCTGGCCGCGCTGACCGATGCCGGGATCGCCATCGGCAAGCTGCATGTCAGCGCGGCGCTCAAGCTGGTCGCCCCGACGCCCGCACAGCTCGCACAGCTGGCGCGATTCGATGAGCCGCGTTACCTGCATCAGACCTTCGTCCGTCGGCCGGATGGCGCGATCGTTTCCTTCGTCGACCTGGACCGATTCCTGGCCGACCCCGGCGAGGCGGCCGAGGTGCGCGTACACTTTCACGTGCCGCTGGATGGCGAAACGATCGGAGAACTGCAGACCACTCGCGATCAGGCCGAGCTCGCGCTGGCCTGGTTACGCGCGCATCCAGGCGTTTGCCGGCACCTGGTGGCCGAGACCTACACCTGGACGGTGTTGCGCGAGCGGGACCTGGGCGGGACCGGGGGCACCGACCCGATCGACGGAATTTCGGCTGAACTGCGCTGGTTCATGGCGCGTATGCAGGGGTGATGCGGCTCCGCTATGCCCTGATTCTGCTGGTTTGCTGTCTGGCGCCGGCGAGCGCCGACGAGCAGATCGAGCGCTGGATCGCCGAGCTCGGCGCGCGGAAGTACGCGGTCCGGGAGCGGGCGAGCCTGCAGCTCTGGCGCGCGGGGCGCAAGGCGCTGCCGGCCTTGTTGAAGGCGAAGGACAGCAAGGACCTGGAGGTGCGCTGGCGGGTGCGGGCCGTGCTCGATCAGTTCGCGGCCGGGATCTACCCCGAAACGCCCCGTGAGATCTGGAGCCTGCTGCATCGCTACCGGCTGGGTTCCCAGGCCACGCGCAAATCGGTGGTCGCGCAGCTGTTCAACCGCGGACCGCAGGCCTACCCCACGCTGCTGATTCTGGCGCGCAACGAGCCTGACGCGCTCAAGCGTAGCACGAGGTTCTGGCAAGCTCGCACGGTGGCCCGCAAGCTGGTGCCGTCGCAACTGGCAAGCGGCCAGCTACAGCGGGCAGAGTCCCTACTCGAGCTCGCGACATGCAGCGGCGCAACGCTGCCTTTCCGCAACTACGCGGCGTTCTGTCTGCTGCGCGGACCGCAGAAGCTGGCCCAGGCGATCGCGATGCATCGGCGGCAGTACCAGCAGTTCAGCCAGAAAGCCGTCGCGCAGCAACTCGCCTACCTGTATCGCGCCCAGGGCGAGCTGAAGCAGGCGCTCCGGGCGGCCCAGCGCAGCGGGCTCCCCAGGCTGGTCGAGTCCATGCTGTATGAGATCGGGGATTGGAAGCGACTCTCGCAGCTGTATGACCGGCGGGTCAGAGGAAGTCAGGATATCGTCGATCTGGGGCTGCAGTCGGCCTATCGGCGGCTGGCCGGCGATCGCAAGGGGTACCGCGAGACGATCGAGGAGATTCAGGACTACTCCCGGAGAGATACCTCCAGCTCCGC
>CAZMLI010000492.1:0-3328 GCA_964566865.1 uncultured Planctomycetota bacterium | reverse complement strand
ATTAGAAAATTATTGATGAATAAATAAACGATTAATCAAAGACAATTAAATAAACAAAGATGTAATTAAAAAAGAATGGTAATTTCAAAAGAAAACAAAGATTTCATCGATAGTTTAATTGATTATTACATTAGTGAATCAGAATCATACAGACAAATTGCAGAGAATTTTGTGCCAGAAGTTGAATCAGTCCCAGATACAGCATTTGGAATAATTACAGGATGTGTGTATTCTGGATTTTTACAAGCACTCCAAAATCAACAACTAGCCCCAAGTTTAGAGGATATGCGAGAATTTAATCAAATAATAAAAGAGCGTGCCCCATTAATTAAAAAATCAATTTTAGAGGCCAATATACTACTAACAGATGAAAAAATACCAAAAAATGAATCTAATAATAGTATCGAAGATAGTTCTAAATCAGAATAGATAATTTGAGAAAAATAATTTGCATAAAACCAATACAGTTTAATTTCAATCAAAAATGATGTCAATCATGAAAATTGATGGGAGTAAAATTATATTCTTTTTTGGTGTACTATCATCAGTGGTATTAGCATCAGTGGTATTGTTTTTTTCAATTCGTTAAAGATAAATCATCGAGAAAATTTAGTAATATATTGTCAGCAACAAATGAATTCAGAGTTACACAAATAGTGGATAACGGTAAAATGATTCAATTGACATTAATTGAAAATGTCACAACTGAACCAATTTCACAAAAACAGATGATAATAGAGAATGTCTCAAAAAAATTAGATTCTGAAACCAAAGAACAAGTAATGCCATTATTAGAGGCAATACTTCAAGCACAGCCAACTGTGAATATTAAAACATATCAACAAACACAAATGACAATGGCAATGCCAAGATCAAGATATGAGCATATTGGAAGACCTCAAGTTGGAAATATTCTTGCAATAGATTTGAAAAAACTCTAGAGGTTAGAATTTATCTCATCAAGTGTATGTAATGGTAATGAGCATGAAAAATCTTTACATACAAAAACTGTAGTTTTTGATTCAAATGTTTTTCCAGCAAAAAAAGGATATTCAGATAACTTTTCTAATTGAGTGGAATCATTAATTGTAACTCTAAAAGAATTTGGCAAATATTTTATCAATAGAGATTTTGAAATATCAGAATTTTCTTGATTGATTATAGTAATCTCTAAAGGTTTTTCCAAGTAGATTGCAAGTGTATTGAGTAAATATCCAAATCCAAAAGGATTTTCTGCAGCCACTTGTGCCTGAGATTCTAAAATTTTCATAGTAATATCAAGGAATTTTTGCTCATGCAAAAGATGATACAATCTAAGCATTACAAAAGCAGAAACTGAATTTCCAGAAGGTAGTGACAAGTCATAGTTACTTTTTGGTCTGATGATTAATTTTTCATGGTCATCAGATGTCATAAAGAAATTACTATTTTCAGGATCCCAAAAGTGATCAATTAAATGATTACCAAGTTTTGATGCTAATTTAAGATATTTTAATTCAGGTTCAATTTCAAATACATCAAGTAATGCGTTTATGAAATAAGAGTAATCCTCAAGATATCCATCAATTTTTGCAGTCTTATTTTTGTAAGTTCGTAATAGTTTATCTCCATCAAAAAGATTTTCTTCAATAAATGAAATACAAGTTTTTGCAGCATCAAGATATTTTGCATCGCCAGTAACACGATACCCCTTTGCAAATGCTGTAATCATTAATGAATTCCATGAAACTAGAATCTTATCATCTAGTCCTGGAGAAATTCTAGTAGAGCGAACTTTTAATAATTTTTCAGAAGAAACCTTTAGAATTTCTCTCACCTTTTCTTCTGTACTACCAAAATTAAAGGCGACATTTGTAATGTTTAGATTATTACATAAAATGGTATTTCCCTCCCAATTACCACCATCAGTTACATCATAAAATAAACAAAAGATATCAGCATCATCGCCTAAAATTTCTTTAATTTCTTTTTTAGTCCAGACATAAAATTTACCCTCAACACCTTCTGAATCTGCATCATATGCAGAATAAAATCCACCTTCAGGAGAAGTCATTTCACGTAAAACAAAGTCAAGTGTTTTTTGCAAAACTTCAAGATAGAAAGAATCATTTGTTATTTGATATGCCTCAGCATAATTTACTGGAATCAATGCATTGTCATAAAGCATTTTTTCAAAATGAGGAACAAGCCATTTTGCATCAGTTGAATATCTGTGAAAGCCACCTCCGATTTGATCAAAAATTCCACCATTTGCCATTTTTTTGAGAGTTTTGAGCCCAAATTCAGTGAATTTTGAGTGTCCTGAAAGTTTTGCATAATTAAACAAAAATGAAACATTTGCAGCATTAGGAAATTTTGGTGCAGAACCAAATCCACCATATGCGGAATCCCCTAATTGAAACAGATTCAATGCAGCTTCATCAAGTAGTACACGTTCTAATTTTGAGGGAACTGTAATTTTTTCTGCTTTTTGTAAAGTGCTTAGAAATTTTTCTGCAGATTTTTCAATATCTTTTGGTTTTTCAATCCAAGCTTGTGAGAGTTGTCTACAAATACTTCCAAATCCTGGACGCCCATACGAATCCAATACTGGAAAGTATGTTCCAGCATAGAATGGTTTTTGATCAGGTGTAAGAAAAATACTCAAAGGCCAGCCACCCTGACCTGTTGCTATCTGACAGACTTTTTGATAGATATCATCAATGTCAGGTCTTTCTTCTCTGTCAACTTTGATGTTTACAAAATTTTCATTCATAAATTCTGCAACATCATTATTTTCAAATGATTCATGTGCCATCACATGACACCAATGACATGCACTATATCCAATACTTAGAAAAATTGGTTTATTTTCATCTTTAGCTTTTTTTAATGCTTCATCATTCCAACCATACCAATCAACAGGATTGTTTTTGTGTTGAAGTAAGTATGGACTTGTTTCTGAAGATAGATGATTCTCAACCATGGTTAATCAGATTCATTTGAATATTTGTACTTAGAGTTAACCCCAGATTCCTTTGCCTTCAGTTAATTCATAAATTCTGACATTAATTTTTTTTAATAATTTTTCTTTAGATTTATGAGCTTTTTTATCATGAGAATAGTCTTTTTTTTCAAGTAATACAGATAGTCGACTAAGTTGGTCTAGTGAAAGTGTTTTGAATTCATTTTTAGAACTTGAAACAAGTTTCAATAGATTTACTCTTTCTTTATCCTCATCAGTAATTTTAGTCATAATATAGTTGAGAATTAGTCCTTTATTTTTCTAATGTAGACCAAAAAAGTCTCATTATACAATTGTCGCATTAAAAAGATAAAGCTACTTTTT
>CAZMLI010000491.1:0-3348 GCA_964566865.1 uncultured Planctomycetota bacterium | reverse complement strand
CGAGGATCTTCGAGATGCTGGAGGCCTCGTGATCGCTGTAACGATGGTCCGGCGCCTCCATGTAGCAGTGCTGGCAGGAGTAATTGCACTTGCCGGTAACGGCCCAGTGGATGCCGCGGATAAACGGGTTGCTGGCCAGGCGGTAGCGCTGCTGCGGATCGATCGCATCGCCTTCCAGACAGCTTTCGACCACCCCCTGGCGGAGCAGCTCATCGAGGATCCGCAGATGGTGCGGTAGAAAGAGTGGAAAGGCCAGCTGCGTCATGCCGTCGCAGGCCGAGACGACGAAGTGGACCGCGGCGGGGATGGGGACGATCTGGCCCGACCGCCAGTTCACCAACGCGTACGGCTTATCGCTCCAGCCTCTGGCCATCCAGTCACTGCTGAGTCTTGCGTACATCCGGCACCTCCGAACAGCGCAATTGTTGTAGAGCAGTATAGGCGATCTCGGCTGCTTCCAAAACCATCAGCACGCGAAACACCCCCCCGCTCACCCGCAGGTCTGTAGCCCCGGCGGAGCGATCGCCTCTGTTACACTGGCATCATGGCAGAGAATACCGAGAGCGGCGAGTCCGACTCCGCGACGGATGACGACCAGCCGAGCCGTTTCGAGGCGTGGGTGGCTCGCTCGGGACTGGGAGAGACATTGCGATTGCCCGGTGAGGGGGCCGCGGCTCCCGGATCGACCGATGAGACCAAGATAGTGCCGTTCCGCCCATCCTCCTCGGAACTGGCTGTCCCGACTCTCGAGAAGCTGGGCCGCTACCCTGTCACCGGCAAACTCGGCGTCGGAGGAATGGGGGACGTGCTGCGAGTGCGCGACGAGGACGTCGGGCGCGAAATGGCCGCCAAGGTCATCCGCGGCGAGGCCAGACAAGGCCTGCTACAGAGATTCGTGCGCGAAGCCCAGATCACCGGCCAGCTCGAGCATCCCAACATCGTGCCGCTTTACGAGCTGGGCCTGACGCCAGAGGGTCAGCTCTACTACACGATGAAACAGGTGCAGGGCAACGATCTGCGCTCGATCATCGCCGCCCAGCACGAGGAAAGCCGGAGCCGCCGCCCCTTCGTCGAGTTGTTGCAGATATTCCTCAAGATCTGCGATGCCGTGGGGTACGCACACAGCCGAGGTGTGATCCACCGAGACCTCAAGCCAGCCAACATCATGGTGGGCCAGTTCGGTGAGCTGCAGGTGATGGACTGGGGTCTGGCCAAGGTGGTCGGCCAGACCGACAGCGACACGGGGCCGATGACCGTGGGGCTCGGAGACGGGCCGCTGGCAGGCCTGCCAGAAACGACGCAGGACCCGCTGATGACGCTGGATGGATCGATCGTCGGAACGCCGGCCTACATGTCACCCGAGCAGGCCAGGGGAGAGGTCGGCCGGCTGGATCGCCGCTCCGACATCTACTCGCTGGGGGCCATCCTCTACGAGTTGCTCGCCTTGCAGACCCCGTACACGGGGGAGAACTCGCAGGCCGTTCTTTCGCAGCTGCTCCAGGGCAGACCGGTCTCCCCGTCACTCCGCGCCCCAGGGCGCGATGTACCGTGGGAACTCGAAGCCGTGGTGAAGAAGGCCATGGCGCACCGGCAGCGGGACCGCTACGAGACCGTCAGCGCGTTGCAAGCCGACATCGAGGCCTTTCTCCACGGCGCGACCCTGAAGGCAGCGGATTATCATCCGGGTCAGGTACTGGCCAAGTGGGTGCGACGCCACCGCGCCGCGGCCGTGACCAGCGCCACGGTGCTCGCCGTTGCACTGGTGGCCGGTGTGTTCGCTCTGGTGGGGATCAACCGGCAGAAGAACATCGCGCTGCAGCGCGAACAGCAGGCGCGCCAGGCCCTCCGCATAGCAGAGACTGCCCGCCGCGGCGCCCGCCGCAACCTGCGCTATTTCGAACAGGCCGCCGCGATCCAGCAGCTGATCGAGCTGGAGGCTTCCGCGCGATCCTTCTGGCCCGCGCATCCACGACAAGTCCCCGCCATGCAGAACTGGGTTGTACGAGCCGAGAAACTGGCCGGCGCACTGCCCGACTACCGACGCGCGCTGTCGAACATCGACGGCGCATCGCAAGACGAGACAACCCGCTGGTTACACACCGTGCTGACAAGCCTGGTCAGCCGCCTGGCGCGATTCACCCGACCGGATCCGTTCGAGGGCACGCTGGCCAGTATGAACAAACGCCTGGCCTGGGCTCGGACGATAGAGCGGCGCAGCATCACCGACCAGCAGGAGGCCTGGAATCGCGCGATTCGAAGCATCGCCGATCTGCGGGCCTGCCCCTCCTACCGCGGCCTGCGGATCCGACCCCAGCTCGGCCTGATCCCGCTCGGGCGAGATCCGCGCTCCGGCCTCTGGGAATTCGCCCATCTGGCGACGGGCCAGATCAGCCAGAGAACCGCCGCCGGCAAGCTACAGCCCGCGCCGCCGACGGGGCTGGTCTTCGTGCTGATTCCTCCCGGCAGTTTTCGCATGGGCGCAGCCCGTCCGGCCGATCCGCTGGCTGGCAACGACGAGTCGCCGGTTCACAGAGTCTCGGTGGCGCCCTTCTTCCTCTCCAAGTACGAGCTCACGCAGGCGCAATGGCTCCGGCTGACCGGGAAAAACCCGAGCCTCTACCGGGCTGGCGTACAGCTCACCAGTGGCGAGCGGATCACCCTGCTGAATCCGGTGGAGCAGGTTCACTGGCAGGAGAGCCAGGATCTGCTGCAACGCCTGGGGTTGGCCCTTCCCACCGAAGCCCAGTGGGAATATGCAGCCCGCGCCGGAACGACCACCCGCTGGTGGACGGGCCACGATCTGCGCTCGCTACAAGGCGCGGCCAACGTCGCGGACAGCCACGCCGGACGCCGCGTGCGTGGCTGGCAAATCAATCCGGAACTGGATGACGGCCACGTGACGCACGCCCCGGTGGGCAGCTATCGCGCCAACCCCTTTGGCCTGCACGACGTGGCGGGCAATGTCTGGGAGTGGTGCCGGGACCTGTACCTGCCCTACCAGGCGGGCGAGAGCGAACGGGCGCGGCAGGTCCGCGCCCGCCGTCATCAGTCCGGACAACGAGTGGTGCGCCGGGGCGGAGGCTTTCGCGGACCCGCGAAACAGTCACGATCCTCGCGGCGCGCGCGCAGCCGGTTCAAGGAGCGTCAGCACACGACCGGGCTGCGTCCGTCGCGCGAGCTCGTGCGCGAGCGCTAGCGCGGGGCTCTGGGGTATCCACTCCGCACAGAAGTGCCAACGGAAGGACCACCGATTTCAGAGACATCGCTTCGCGCCGGTAGCCCGAATCCTGCTGATTTAACAGGCTACAGGGAACAGGGAACAGGGAAGAGAAACTGGGAATGCTGATG
>CAZMLI010000490.1:0-3354 GCA_964566865.1 uncultured Planctomycetota bacterium | reverse complement strand
TGCTGTTCTATGAGCTGCTGACCGGAGAGCTGCCACTCGGACGCTTCGAGCCACCCAGCCAGAAGGTCTGCGTCGACATCCAGCTCGATGCCGTCGTACTCCGCGCGCTGGAGAAATCCCCCGAACGACGCTATCAGGCAGCCAGCCAGATCAAGCAGGACATCGAGCGCTGCAGCGATGCGCCGCACTCGACCAGCGGTCCGGCGCTCGACGATCTGCTGCTCGGCCCCAAAGCGATCGAACCCGGCTGGGCGCTCTCCGCGCGCCATCGCGGGAGAGCGCTGCCGCTCGTCGCGACCGATACGACGGACCTCTGGCTGATGCTGACCGCATACGGCGCATACGGCAAACCGTCCGGTGTCAGCTACGAGCATCTCAGCAGCGCCTACATCGCCGGGCTCTCGCCCGGCTCGGCAAGCCGCGGAGCGAAGATCTTCCTCAACGTCTTCGAGTTCACGGATGCCGAAGCGCAGCAGCGCATGTCGCGTTACCTGCGCACGAAGTCCCGCCCGAGCAGGGCCCCGCATCACGCGGTGCTCGAAGGTCCGAACGTGCTGGCAATCGGCCACCTGTACCAGTGCAACGAGTCGGGGCGGCTCGCCTTCGAACGGGTGCTCGACCATCTGCGGTCGAACGGTCTGAAGGAGACCTTCCGCTCGCCGTTGAGGAGCACGAGCCCCACCCCGGCGACCTGGCGCCAGCTCGCGATGGCAATCGTGTTACTCGTGGCGTTCACCTTGAGCTTTCGGTTTTGTCTTCCGATTTTTGACGTGGAACAGCCGCAGACACCCGTGGAGGGAAAGGCCCAGAAGGTGGCAGACCCCAAAGCCACGATTCTGCAGGTCTGGCGAGCAAACGGGCCGCTGTCGGCACCCGTGGTGTTCGGTGATCAGATCCTCGTCGTCAACGGCGCGGGCCGCCTGCTGCGCGACGGCAAGCCGACCTCCCTCCCCAAGGGGATGCTACGCATTCCACCGACGGCAGTCGGCGGCAAGCTCTATCTGGGAGCCGGAGAACAGCTCGGCTTGCTGGTCCACTCGAGTGAACGGACGATTCCCTGGGTCGGCGCCTTCGATAACAAGCCGCTCGACGGCTTCGCCATCGACCCGACCGGGCGAGCCTGGGGTCATACCGGCGATGGCAAGCTCTGGCTGGCCAGCAAAGACAGGCTGCACTTCAGCAGCGGGAGTTCCATCAACACCCACACCGCGGTGCACCCGGAGACCGGCGGATTGATCGAGTGGCGAACCGACGCCTCGCCGATGCTGACGCTTCGCTCAGCGCCCACGGGCAAACACATCTGGACCCGGAACGGGCTGGCCGCGCCGCCGGCGCTGTTTCCGCAGGCAATCGTGATGGCAATCAAGCGCTACGGCAAACCGCTGACGATTCTTGCCGTCGATCCAAAGCGGGGACGGACCATCTGGGCGCACCCGGCCGAGGTCGCGCAGATTACCGAGATCATCGGCGAAGGCGATACCGCCTATGTTCTCGGTTACGGGAACAAGGCCGTCACGGTCATCACGCTGGATGTCTCCACCGGCAAGCAGCAGAGTCGCTGGACCATTCCGCTAAAGTGGGCGATCAACGGCGCCGCGGCCTGCAAGGGTGTGATCTACGGACGCCACAGCCATCGCCGCGGTCTCTCCGCGATAGACCTGACCGGCTCCAGCAGCGGGATTGCCTGGACATGGACAACCAATACCGATATCTCCGTGCCGGTGATCAGCAAGGGCCGGGTCATCGTCTCGGGCAAGAACGGAGAGATCACGCTGCTCAAGGCCGTGCACCCCGACCACGACGGCTGGGGCTGTGCCCGCGCGGACGCCGCGCGAACCAACGTACGTCGCTAGCGGATCATCACCCGGGTGCCCGGCCTCATGAAGGGCGCCAGGCGCTCCAGGTCGGAGTCGTCGAGCACGATGTAGCCGGCGGGCCACTGTCCCTGCTGGCCCCCGCCGCCGAGGATCTCGATCGTCTGGCTGGCGCCCTGCTTGGCGCTGGCCAGGATTTCATTATAGACCGCGCGATCGATCTGCTTGGCGGCCAGCCAGCGGCGGGCCTGCGCCGCGTCCGGCAAGTTCAGCACGAAACCGGGCCGGTAGTGTTCATCCCGAAAGACCTGCTTGATCGTGTAGGCGCCGGACGGCGTCTCGGCCGACGGTGAACGCCCCACGGCGCAGCGGTGGATCGTCAGCAGGGAGCCGTCGCAGTAGAGCATCGCGCGCTGCGAGTGCTTCTCGACCACCAGCACGAACTCCTCCGAGCGCTTCTTCTCGGCCTGCGGCCGGGTCTCGACCCGGGTGCTCGGCCGGAAGGCCCAGAACACGATGAACGCGCTGGCCAGCAGCAGGAAATAGCTCGACTGATGCAGCGCCGCACGTGCGCGAGCGAAGTAAACCAGCAGATCTTTCACGATTCAGTATACCCGCTGAAAACAGACGTGAGAAATCGCGGGTGCTACAATCGGGTGATGTCCCCGCAACCCAGCCAGGCGCGCAGCAAGCTGTTGCGATCCCTGCGCCAGAAAAAGTACCGGCGCCAGCACCAGTTGTTCCTGGTGGAGGGCACGCGCCTGTGCCGGGAATTGCTGACCAGCCCGCTGACGGTGGAGCAGCTGCTGGTCCAGGCCGACTGTCAGGACGCGCCGGAGATCGCGGCGCTGCTCGCCGAGGCCGGCAGCGTGCCGATCGTGGCCGTCGAACCCCGACTGATCCGGGAGCTGACCGACACGGTCAGCCCACAGGGCGTGGTCGCGGTGGCCCGCATGCCCGAGGACCGGCTGGATCCGCTGCTGGCCCTGGACCGGCTGCTGGTGCTCGACCGGCTGTCCGACCCCGGCAACCTGGGCACGCTGCTGCGAACCGCGCGCGCCTTCGGCGTCCAGGGTGTGGTGCTGACCGAGGGCAGCGTCGAGCTGACCAGCGACAAGGTGCTGCGCGCCAGCATGGGCGGCGCCTTTCACCTGCCCTGGGCCACCGGCCCCGAGCTGGCCACGCTCTGCGAGCGGCTGGCCGGATTCGAGCTGCTGGCCGCCGTGCCGACCGGGGGTGAAAACGCCCGCAGCCTGAAGACTCCCGCCCGCTGGGCGCTGTTGCTGGGCGCGGAGGCGGACGGTCTGTCGGCCGTAGGCGGGGCCCGCAAGCTGACGATCCCGATGCAGCCGGGCGCCGAGTCGCTGAACGTGGCCGTCGCCGGGGCGTTGCTGCTGTACGAACTGGCTGTTTGAATCTTCTAACCGCCCCACCCAGAAAGATAACCAACCCGCCGCTAATCGCGCTCGGATAGCGGGTTTGCTGGCTACGCGGCCCGGCACGCCAGTTGCATCTGGTCCTCTCACGATGAAAAGCCCTT
>CAZMLI010000489.1:2097-3368 GCA_964566865.1 uncultured Planctomycetota bacterium | reverse complement strand
TCCGGGCTAGCTGCCGAAGAGCCAGGCTTTGATCTTGGGGATGACCAGCGAGATCGGCCGTTTCTGCTCCGTGATGATTCGCACTGCGCACGGGGTGCCGACATTGACCTTGTGCGGCGGGCCGTCCGGCGATGACCACTTCCAGCCGGAGACGGTGCGCCAGTCATGCACCAGATGGATCTGGACCTTCACGGTGGCGGAGAGGCCACCGACCTGCTCGACCAGCGAGTCGCTGCCCAGCTCACGCTTGATGGCCTGGGTGGTGACCGCGTAGCGCGAGACCTTGGTCACCAGGCCGATCATGTAGCCGTACTCCTCGCGCTTGACGGTCGAGGGGGCGATCTCGGCGATCATGCCGCGCTTGACCGCCTTGCCCTGCGCCAGCGGGATATAGGCCACCACGCTCATCTCGCCGCCGACTCGCTCGTTGTCCAGCAGCTCCAACCGAAGCAGCGAGGTGTTCGGGCTGACCAGCTGTCCGGCTTTGACCAGCAGCTCCGTCACCCGTCCGGCGTTGGGGCTGTAAATGCGCGATCCCAGCGAGAGCTGTTCCTGCAGCGCGTCGAGTTCGCGGCGCAGCTGGTTCAGCTCGAGCTGCGAGGCCTTGCTGGCCGTTGTTTTCTCCTGAGCCAGCGCCAGCCGCTTGACCGCCAGCTGTTTCAGCTCGCTACCGATCTGGTTCAGCTTCTCGGCCAGGTTGTCCAGTTCCAGGCGTGTCTTCTGGAGGTCCTGCTTGGAGATCAACCCCCGCTTGTGCAGCTTGATCTGGTCCGCCAGCTTGCTGCGGTACCATTGCTGGCGCTTGCTGGTGGCGTCGAGAGTCTGCTGGAAGTTGACCCGCTGCTGTGTGAACAGCTCGCCCTTGAGCCGCAGCTCGCGCTGGACCTGCGCATGGGACTGTTTCTGCTTGTCCCGCACATCGGCGATCCGGGAGCGCTTGCGCTGGACCTGCTCCACCAGTTCGGGCTGGTCGATGCGCGCGATGATCTGGCCGGTGTGGATCGCATCGCCGATGCGTACGTACAGTTCCGAAACACGTCCCGAGCTCTGTGATTCGACATTGAACAAGCCGACGTCGTTGACCAGGATGGCCTGGCCTTCGACGCGGTTGGGCAGTCGCCCCTCGAAGCCCCAGTAAATGCCTCCTCCGATCAAGATCAGGATTGCCAGCAGCGCGAGCCAGGCGCGGGGAGCGGTCACCCGGATCAGCTGGTCGAGCTGATCCGGCGAGGAGAGCCGGTCGAGGGCGACCTTGCGAAAGAGCTTGTTCT
>CAZMLI010000489.1:0-1997 GCA_964566865.1 uncultured Planctomycetota bacterium | reverse complement strand
CATCACCGACCGGCGAAAGCCCCGGATCGAGCTGAACGCCTCTTGCTCGTCCAGCTTGACCACGATTCCCCAGCGCAGGGAGGGTAGGTAGCGCCAGGCGGCCAGGGCCGATTGCTGGCGATAGTCGACCAGCACGCCATGGCCCTGCTGGCCCTCGACCGCTTCCTGGATCGGCTTCGCCTCCGCGCTGCCGAGGCGGACCTTGCGCTTGAAGGCGGCCTGCTTGTCGTGGCGCGTGGGCGCGACGAAGCGCGCGAAGAGCCCCTCCTTGCGGGCCACGACCAGCTCGCCTGTCTGTCGCAGGCCGTCGAAGTCGTTGATGATCTCGTACAGTTCCTGTGCATCCAGCCGCAGCATCAGCACGCCGGCCAGCTTGCCCTGGTCCATGATCGGGGCGGCGATGTAGGCCGAGGCATGGTCCTGGCCCGGCTGATGCTCGAAGTCGGAGATCTCGGTCTCCATCAAGGTCCGTGCGCGGTCGAAGACATGGGCAATCGGTGAGCCCTCGAGTGGCACCTCGCTGACCCGCTGGCCCAGATAAGGGTGGTTGGCCTTGGGGCCCTGGAACGCCAGCACGACCTGTCCGGCCTCGGAAAGCAGCATCACCTCCGAGTAGCGGGTGCCGGCGATGTATCGTCGCCAGACCGGCAGGTAGCGTTTCCAGGCGGCCTGATACTCGGGCGAGTCCGCGCCGCCGCCGACCGACTTGCCGAATGCCTCGAGCGCCTGGCGTGTCGTCGGCATCAGCGCCAGTTGCTTGCAGTCCCCTCTGCGTTCGGCGGCGAAGCGTTCGATCCGGTCGACCTTCATCTCGGCGATCGCGATCAGCAGGTTGGTGACCTCCTGCTGCTGGGCATGCTCGGAGCTGACGTAAATGAAGCCTGTCAGCGCGCCCAGAGGGACCAGGGAGATCGTCAAAAAACAGAGCAGTAAGCGAATGGTCATCAATCAGTTCCGTGGTTTGACCCAGCTGTTTCCCCAGTTCTGGTACAGCGTTTCTAGATAGCGGTCCCAGGCCACGCGTGTCTTGAACGGGGGATAGGCCACAGGACGGATGGCCCGGCCAGAATCCCAGACGATCTCGAACTGACCGCTGGCCAGTACGCGCCCGATGGAGACGGTTTTCCAGGCGCGCCGTGTCTGCCCGTCGATGTAGATCATGCCGCCCGGCGCCGCGTAGCTCTGGCGTCGAACCGAGCGCAACACGGCGCTCGGATCGGCGCTGCCCGCTTGTTCGACTGCCAGGGCCCACAGCTTGACCGAGACGTAGGCCGCCTGTGCGGCGTCAGAGGTGACCTGCTGTGTGCCGTAGTACTTCTTGAACTTGCGAACGAACTGTCGATTGCGCGTGTCGGGATGGCTCTGGAAGTAGTTCCGGGTGGCGTAGTTGCCGGCCAGTTCGCGCGCGTTCATCTGCGCCAGTTCGGTTTCGGAGAGGCTGAAGCACATCGTCGGGATCTTGTCGGGCGTGATCCCGCTGTTTCTCATCCGCTGAAAGAAGTCCAGGTTGCGGTCGCCTTCGATCGTCGCCAGCACGAAGTCCGGCTGCGTCTGGCCGATGCGGTCCACCGCCTGGGCCACGCTCTCGTCGGTCAGGCTGAGATACGCTTCGCCGACGATCTGACTGCCGAGCAAGCGGATCTGCGCGCGGATGATCTGGTTGGCCGCGCGGGAGAACAGCTGGTCGGAACCGACCAGGAAGAAACGCGCGGGTCGGTCGGGGTGGGTCCGGCGGATCCGGTCGTGACACCACTTGACGCCCGGGATGAGCTGCTGATTGGGTGAGGCGCCCAGGTAGACGATGTTGGGGGAGTGCTCCAGGCCCTCCGATTGGGCCGGGTAGAACAGCACGTTGTGATGCCGTTCGACGACCGCGCGAACCTCCTTGCGGCTGGCGGAGGTCCCGCAGCCGAAGATCGCCTGGACCTTGCGCTGCGCGATCAGTGCCTCGGCTCGATCGCGGAAGACGCGGGGGTTGGACTCCCCATCCGCCTCGA
>CAZMLI010000488.1:0-3423 GCA_964566865.1 uncultured Planctomycetota bacterium | reverse complement strand
CTGGCCCGTATCGGGCTGCTGCTCTCGCAGACCGACGGCCAGCAGGAGCGGCGACTGCCCCACTGGCGCCGCGAGCTCGAGCTGCTGGACGCGCTGGCGGCCTCGCTCGCACGCCTCGCGCCGGACCGGCGTGAAGCGTCCTGGGGCGCACTGCTCGAGCAACGCACGCTCGCCCTCGGGCAACTGGTGGTGGGCCAGAAGCCGGCTGCGGCGCCACGCCGCAAGCGCGCGAAACCAGCCAAGCAGAAAGCCTGCCCGATCGACTCGGCGCTGTCGTTCTACCCCGACTTCCTGGAACAGGCGCGGCTGGCCGGCCCCGAGCCCGCGCCGCCGTTGCCGGTCTTCCAGGCACGCGAGGAACTGGTCGAGAAGATCCGGCGCCATGAGGTGCTGCTGCTGTCGGGCGAGACCGGCAGCGGCAAGAGCCTGCTCAGTCCGCTGTTCGCCCTGGAGGCTGGCTTCGGTCGGACGGCGGGCATCATCCAGACGCAGCCGCGGCGCGTCGCGGCGCGGCAGATTGCTCTGCGACTGTCCGAGATGACCGGGACCGAACCCGGCGCGCCGTTCGGCTGCCACACCCGCGTCGACCGGACCTTCACCAAGCAGACCTCGGTCAAGGTGGCCACCGACGGCATCCTGCTGCAGGAGCTGCGCGGCGATCCGCTGCTTTCGCGCTACGATCTGGTGATCCTCGACGAGGCGCACGAGCGCTCGCTCAACATCGACCTGCTGCTCGGCCTGCTGCGGCGGATCCGCGAGACGCGACCGCAACTGCGACTGATCATCACCTCGGCCACGCTCGAACAGGAACGCTTCATCAAGTTCTGGCAGCTCTCCGACGAGCAGGTGATGGAGATCCCTGGGCGGTTGTTTCCGGTCGAGCTCGAGTACCGCGAGCGGGAGGACGAAAACGGCCGCGAGGACACCGATGCCCTGGCGGTCCGGGTGGGACAGGAGGTGCGGGCGATCTGCGCGGCCGGCGAGCCCGGAGACATCCTGATCTTCATGCCACGCTACAAGGAGATCGCCGCGACGGCCCGCGTCCTGCAACAACTGAGGCTGCCCGACCTGGCGATCTTGACGATGCACGGGCGCCAGGACCCTGCCGAAAACGCGCGCTGCTTTCGCCCCTTTCCCCAGCGCAAGGTGGTGATCGCGACCAACATCGCCGAGACCTCGATCACGATCCCGGGGATCCGCACGGTGATCGACAGCGGGCTGGTCAATCAGAAGCAGTTCGACCCGAGGATCGGCATCACCAGCTTACGCCCGCGCCCGATCTCGCAGGCCTCGGCGAAGCAACGCAGCGGCCGGGCCGGCCGCCTGGCCCCGGGGCGCTGTATCAGGCTCTGGTCGCAGACCGAAGAGGAACAGCGCCCCGCCTTCACCGAGCCGGAGATCCGTCGCTCCGACCTGGCCCAGCTGGTGTTGCACATGGCCGACCTCGACATCGAGGACATCCCACGCTTCCCGTTCATCACCCGGCCCGCCAGCCAGCAGTTGAGCGAAGCCCGGCGAACCCTGATCGAACTCGGCGCGCTCGAGCGCGGCGGGCCGATCACCGATCTGGGCCGACGCATGGCTGGCCTGCCGCTGGACCCGCCGGTGGCGCGCATGGTGCTCCAGGCGCGGGCAGAGGACTGCCTCGAACAGGTGCTGACGATCGCGGCCGGCCTGTCGGTCTCGCGTAACCTGTTCCGGCAACCCGCGCCGGACCAGCCGGGCGCGGAGTCGCTGCGCAACCGGGTCAAGCAGATCCAGCAGAAACTGGCCGACGGCGGCTCTGACTTCGACGCGCTGTGTGCGCTCGTCGACGGCTACCGCAGCCGGCGCTGGAAAGAGCGCAAGAAGTTCTGCGAAGATCATCTGGGATCGATGATGGCGCTCGAGGAGGTGGTCGCGATCCGCGCCGACCTGGTCGAGGCGCTGCGCGGCAGCGGGAAGCAGCAGCCAGCACAGCGTGGCCAGCGGCGCAAGAAACCCGACAGTCAAAAGCTGACCGCCGCGATCGGTCGCTCGATTCTGGCTGGACTGCTGGGCAACGTGGCGGTGCGGATCAGCCGCTTCGCCTACAACGGCCCGGGCGACAGCGAGGTCTACATCCATCCAGGCAGCGTGCTGTTCTCGCGGGATCCGAAGCCGGATTTGATCGTCGCGGGCGCGATCGAGCAGGGCGAGCATCGCACGTTCGCCCGTCACTGCCTGGCACTGCGCGTCGACTGGCTGCAGCAGATCGCGCCGCACCTGATGAGCTATATGCATCGCAACAAGCGCTACGACGAGCGATCGGGACGGGTGATGGCAGAGGAGGAGGTTTTCTTCCGCCAGCTGACCATCTCGCAGGGCAAGGAGATCGATCTGTTCACGCGCGACGCCGCACAGGCGATGCGCATCCTGATCACCGAGGGATTGCTGGCCGACAAGCTGGGCATCGGCCTGGCCTTTCACGAGCAGAACGAGGCGGTGACCGACGAGGTGGCGCGTCTGGCCGATCGACTCGGCGACCCGCAACTGGCGGCCGACGAGGAGGCGGTGATCGGCTTTTATCGCGACCGGCTGGACGGCTGCCGCAACAAGCAAGACGTGCAGCGGCGGACCAAGCGGGACCCCGAGCGACTGCTGACGATGAGCCTGGGTGACTTCTTCGGACCCTCGGAGCTGGCGCGCGCACAGGCGCTGTTTCCCACCGACGTGATCCTGGGCGGACAACGCTGCCCGGTGGCCTATGTCTACAACCCCTGGAACAAGCGACGCACCGCGACGATCAGCGTGCCGCTCGAGGCGCTGAGCGAGCTCGAGCCCAGCGAGCTGGAAGGCATCATTCCGGGGCTGGTCGAGGAGGAGGCGGTCCCACGCATCGAGGTCCACGATCGCGGGGGCAAGATCCTCTGCAACGAGTCGGGCTTCGCCGCGGTCAGCCTGGCGCTGCAAACCGTCAACGCCGAGCAGGCCTGGGAAGATGCCCGGGGCGAGCTCGAAACCCATCCGACCGAACAGATCGGCCAGGTCCCCGGCTTGCTCGACGGCCTGTGTCAGGAAATCGAGATCCAGCCAGGGGTCTCTGGCACGCTGGGCCTGGAGCGAGACACGCGCGGCTGGTGGCGTAAGCTGTTCAGCCGTCCGGAAGACGCGCTGGCGCGCAGCCGAGAGGCGCTGGTTCAGTTCGTCCGACTGAAGATCGCGCTCAAGCCGCAGATCCAGCAAGGCCTGACACCAGACGTCGACGACAAGCTGTCGCGCCGCTTCTACGAGATGACCGGCCAGAGCGCACTCGACCAGGCGCTGCGCCAGAGCCTGGAGTGGCTGGCCTGCGGCGGCTTCTTCGAGGTCCGCGACTTTCAAGCCGGCCTGACGCTGGCGCGGATCGGTCAAGAGACCGAGCGGGCGATCTCGCTGGCAGCCGAGCTGCCCGAGACGATCGAG
>CAZMLI010000487.1:0-3426 GCA_964566865.1 uncultured Planctomycetota bacterium | reverse complement strand
TCGGGGCCGCTGAAGTACTCGGGGTCGGACCAGGCTTGCTGTTGCTGGCGCATGCTGAAATCGAGTGGCAGCGGGTTGAGCGCATACAGCCGGGCATCCCCGCCGTAGATCAGCTGCAGGGTTTCGTGCAGAAAGTGCCAGTTGGTGACCATGATCGCGTCCTGCTGGGTCGTGTGCGACTCGAGGTAGCGCGAGACGGCGGTCCAGTCGGACTTTGGCGGTGGTGACATATGCGCCAGGCAGAGTGGCAAGAGCTGGCAGGCGAGCAGCCCGCTGGCGAGACCGCGGCGCAGCGCAGGATGTTCGAGCGTCAGCGCGCCGCGCGCGGCCAGCAGGAGCAGCAGCAGGTGTGCGGGCAGCAGGTGGCGGGCGAACTCGACCATCTTGACGCCGGCGAACGAGGCCGCGATCGGCAGCAGGCCGGTGGCGGCGATGGCGCAGAGCAGCAGCTGCAACCGCGGGTCCCGGCGTGCGGCCCAGAGGGCGGCCGCGAGGGCGGCGAGCAGCAGCAGGATCGGTCCGGGCGAGACCAGCCCGCCGGGCAACAGGTCCTGGAGAATCCAGCCCAGGTCAGTCAGGGTGAACGGGCGGTGCGACATCTCGGCGAAGGAGGAGAGGTCGCGCCAGAGTTGGCGGATCCAGGGCAGGTAGCCCAGGTAGATCAGTTGCGAGGCCCAGAAGGCAGCCTGCCCGGGTGGGCGGCGCAGCAGCATGAAGGCGGCCAGTCCCAGTGGTAGCAGCAGCCCGGTGTAATGGGTGTACATCGCGCCCAGCGCGCAGACCGCCGAGCCCAGCAGCGCGCGGTGCCCCCGGTCGTCGAGATAACGCACGAACAGATACAACGCGCCGACACTCAGCAAGGTCAGCAGGGCGTGGCCCTTGATCTCGCGGGCGAAGAAGATCTGCAGGTCCGAAAAGGCGATCAGCGCTGTGGCCAGCAGCGCGGTTTGCCGGTCCCAGAGGCGACGCGCAAGCGCCGCGCTGAGCAGCAGCGTGGCCGTGCTCAGCAGCGCGCCGAGCAGGCGCATCGCGAACAGCGAATCGCCCGCCAGGCTGCGCCAGGCCTTCAGCAGCAGGTAGAACAGCGGCGGATGGTGCAGGATCGAGTCGGCCGCCTCGGGCCAGCTGACCCAGGCCAGTTGCATCGAGTGCAGCTCATCGACGTAGAGCCCGTCGAGGGCCAGTCCATGCAGGCGTAGCGCCGCGCCACCGATGACCACGACCGCCAGCAGCACGCGGGGGCGATCGATCATGCGTCCGACGGCGCGTAGTTCCGGTCGGGGTAGCGGAAAGCGAAGATCAGGATCAGGCCTGGGATCAACAACGCAGCCTGGGACAGGATTGCCACGCGGAAGCTGACCATCGAGGCCAGCGTGAAGAAGGTCAGGCTGCCGACCACCGAGACCTTCTGCGAGATCACGTAGAGGCTGAAGTAGGCGCCGATCTGATCGGGCGGCGCCAGGTCGAGCAGGCACTTGCGTCCCGCGGCCCAGATACCGGCCAGGCCCATGCCGCCGCAGACGACCAGGATCACGTTGACCAGCGGGAAGTGGTGCTTTTCGGTCAAGATGCCGGCGCTGAGCAAGGCGATGCCCAGCAAGGTGGCGGCGGCCATCATCGGGTACTTGGCCTTGTAGCGGTCCGCGAGATACCCCATGCCGATGCCCGAAATGAAGGCCGCGATGTTGAGCGGGATGATCACGCGCCCGATGATCGTTTCCAAGTCTATCTCGAAGACGTTCCGGATGTAGGGCACGAAGACCATGATCGAAGTGTTCAGCACGTCGGTCAGCATGAAGTTACCGAGCAAGAACAGGAACAGCGGGCGGTTGGAGGGCAGCTCCTTGAGCAGAGTCGCCAGCTTGCGAAACTCCTCGCCGAGCGCGGCGCGGTCGACGGGTCGAGGATCGGCCGCCGGCCGGGCGGGGACCCAGAGGATCGTGGGCAGCGAGAAGATGGCGAAGACGCCCGCGGCCAGCAGGAAGGTCCAGCGCAGGCGCAGCGGATCGCTCTCTGCCCCGAGCACCAGCGTCGAGAGCAACAGCGTGCCGATGGTGCCGATGTAGGCCAGCCCGATACCGAGGCCGGAGAGCAGGCCCTCGCGCTCGCGGCGGATCAGCCCCGGCAGCAGGTTGTTGTAGAACAGCAGCGACAGCTGGTAGGCCAGGTTGGCGAAGAAGAAGAAGGCCAGGATCAGCCAGCCCGAGCTGGCCAGGCTGATGCCGACGGTCAGGCAAATGCAGGCGTAGGTCGAGCCGATCAGATAACGTTTGGAGCCGCCGGTGCGGTCACAGATCAGGCCCAGCATCGGTAGCGCCAGGGCGGCCAGCAACATCGAGGCGGAGTTGATCAGCCCGAACCAGAAGATCTGCGCCTTGCCCATCACGTTCTGGATGTGAACGGTGAGGTAGAACATCAGCACGACCGCGACGTAGGCGTTGTTGCTCAGGTCGTAGAACGCCCAGCTGGCCTGGGCGCGCAGGCCGGCGCGCGGGGGCTCTGCTGCTGGCGCGGCTATTTCTTGTCCTGCTTCTTCCTGGCCGTGGCTTCTAGCTTGGCAACCAGCTGCTTGATCTGCGTGGCCAGATCGTTGCGCGTCCCGTCTCGCTTCAGCTCACCGACATAGACCCACACGCCTGCTTCCTGCGTCAGCAAGAAGGCCCGTGTCTGCTTGTCGCCGGACACCCGGACCGTCGCCTGTGCGCCCTGGATCTGCTCTGCGCCGACCGAGAGCGTCGTCTGTTCGGTCCAGATCTCGGTCAGCACCTGGAACATCCGCCGCTCACGGCCGAGCGCGGCATCCGCCGCGTCTTTCTGGGCGCGGATGTCCTTCGAGAAGTGGGCCCAGAACGCGAGCTCGTCGCCGTCCTTGGCTGCCTGTAGCATCGCCCTGACCACCTGCGCGGGGCTGAGGGAGATGCGCTCGGTCATTCCCGCAGGGTGGGTGGACGGCTGCTGGGGCGCTTTTGATTTTTGCTCGCAACCGGCGAGCAAACCACCGAGCAGCAGGGTCGTCAGGCACAGCGCTCTCATTGCGCCTGATTATAGAGCGCCCGCGGTCCGAGACAATGCTTCTGTCTGTCGACTCAGACGCCAGTCCGGGTTAGTGCGGATGCACGGTGCCGTGGTCGATCACCTCACCCGTCGGGGTGATCGCCTCGAACTCGATCGTGTCGGGCGTGACGGTGATCAACAGCGCGCTGAAGGTATCGGTGAAGAACACCTTCGAGTACTTCTTGTTGAACGGATACTTGATCCCCTTGCGCAACGAGCCGGTGGCCACCTGCAGGTAGGTGATCCCGTCGACCACGCTGCGCTCGTAGACCTTGTCGTGTCCGCAGAGCACCAGATCGACGCCGTACTTCTTGAAGAGGGAGACGAAGTTCTTGATCGTCCAGATGCTCTGGTCGAGCTCCCAGCCGTGCA
>CAZMLI010000486.1:0-3467 GCA_964566865.1 uncultured Planctomycetota bacterium | reverse complement strand
GCCTGCCGCAGGCAGGCGTTGGGGGCGCGAGGCGGAGCCGAGCGACCACGATGGAACCTCGCGGAGAATCCGCCGCGAATCAGGACCGGAGCGCAGCGGAGGGCCTGATGGCACTTTATCCACAGGCTGCTAGCAGCCTGGATCTTCGCGAAGCATTCACTCGCGCACTTTATCCACAGGCCGCTAGCACCTCACGCGCCGCTGGATTCGGCAAGATTTGCCTTCGAGTCCGCTCAAGTTCCACGCGCACAGGACCGATATATAGTCATTGAAGAACGTGAGGGGATCCTGGTCGCAAGCAGAAGATGCGACCGACAGCGGTCGCTCCTGCAAGCAACATCGTGTGCAACATGCAACTGAAGGAGTAACAACATGGCAGACTTGACACCTGCAGCAGCGTCCGTCAAGCCGCCGCCCCTGCAAGCCGTGCAGCTGGCAGCGACCATTGCGGAGGCGCAGAACCAGGTCGCATCCGGAACCCGTGTCAACGAGTCCGCGCGGGCCGATCCTCAGAACGAGGACAATCAAAACAATTCAGGGCAGTCAAATTCTGACCGGGGACTCGGCGCGTCGGTGACCTCGAGCAAGATCGCATTTCGGGACGATGGCCAGATGGTGATCCAGATCATCGATCAGAAGACGCAGGCCGTGGTGCGGGAATTCCCGTCCGAGAAGTTGAGCGAGATCCAGGAACTCACGATCGGTGGGGCGTTTGACGAGCAAGGTTAGAAATCCCGGGAGCTTGACATGAGCCAACACATTCAAAATTCCTATCTCAAGACTCGTGTGCAGACCGCGAGCAAGGACCAGCTGCTGTTGATGCTGCTGGACGGCGCGATTCGGTTTTCGGAGAAGGCCAAGGTCGCGCTTGCCGAAAACGACTTCGAGCTCTCCTGCGAGTTACTCTGCAAGGCGAAGAAGATCGTCATCGAGTTGATCAGCGTGATCGATCGCGACCAGATGGACGCCGAGATCTATAACAACCTGGTCGGTCTCTATAACTTCATTTTTCAGAACCTGAGCGAAGGCAATCTGCTGCGCCAGGCCGAGCCGATTGACGACGCGCTGCCGATTCTGGTGCATCTGCGAGACACCTGGGCCATGGCCATCGAAGAGGTGACGCTGGCGCAGAAGCGGATGTTGTCGCCGACGCAGAATACGGGATTGTCTTTCACGGGCTGATCCTCAGCTTGAAGTTCCAGCAGCGGAGCGCCGGCGATGTGCCGGCCGCGTCTGTTTAAGGGTCAAGTTATGCCGGGCAATGGCCGATAATTGCGTAACGGTGACTTTTCGACAAGGACAGTGTCTGATGGCCAGTCCGACGATGGAAATAAGAATCAACGGGGATCCGGAGCTGATCGGACCTGGCGACTGCGCCAGCATGGGACAGCTGCTGGAACAGTTGCGGGGCTTTCTCTCGGATAATCAGCTGGCGATCACGCGGCTGAGCCTCGACGGCGAGGAGCTGAGTGGTGAGCGGGAGGCGGGTCTGGTAGGTGAGCCGCCTGATGTGTACCAATCGCTCGACGTGCGTGCTGTGGGAGTGCACGGACTGGCCCTGTCGATTCTGGAGGGGGCTCGCGAGGTGCTGCCGTCGATCGAGGACAACTTCGTCAAGGTCGCGAGCGGCCTGATCGCCGGACGCCCACGAGAGGCGCTGGGTCTGCTGGCTCAGGGGATGGATGCTTGCGCGAGCGTGATCCGGTCGTTCGAGGACATGCGCAAACTGTTCACGCTGGACCTCGGCGCGATTCAGCTGGGAGATGAGTCACTGGCCCAGAAGACCACACGGATGCACGATTTCCTGCTCGACGTGGCCGAGGCGATCAGGATCCAGGACCTGGTCACCGTCAGCGACTTGCTCGAGTATGAGCTGACCCCGCTGATCGAGACCTGGGGTGAAGCGACATTTGTGCTGGAGGCACTGATCCGGGAGGACGCGCGGATCAAGGGTTTCGATCCGGAGCAGGAAGCCTGAATGAAGCCCGGCGAGTCTCACTACCGGGTCAGCGCGAGCCGCTCTGGAGAGCCCACGCTGCAGGTGACCGGCAGCGACGGCGCGCAGGTGCAGATTCACAGCCGCTATCGTCCGGCCGAGGAAGGCCGACGTCAACTGGCCAGCTTCGAACGGCGCGATGCCGCGGTGATCGTGGTGTACGGGCTGGGCCTGGGCTATCACGTCGCCGCGATGCTCGACAAACTCGATGGGCCGGATGGCCCGCTCGTGATCGTGATCGAACCGCTGGCGGAACTGGCGGCTGCCGCGGCCGCTTGCGAAGCGGGTCGCAAGGCTCTGGCCGGTTGCATCCTGCTGGCTGGCGACGACCTGGAAACGACAATGGCCGGTTTGCGTGAAGCCCTCGCAGGCAACCTCGGCGAGGAGTGGCTGGTCTTTCGTCACACCCCGTCGATTCAGGCGCGCCCGAGCTTTTATCAGGCCGTGACAGAGAGGCTCGGTGCCTTCTGGCGCGAAGGCCTGTCTGCGCTGGCCGGGATGTCGGGCTGGCGCGACTTGCGGCGGCACAATCTGCTGCGCAACATCGGGCACTATCTGCGGCGTCCGGGCGTGTCTGAGTTGTTTGGCGCCTTCAGCGGTGCCACCCTGTTCGTGGTGGGGGCTGGCCCGAGCCTGGACAAGAACGCGCAGCTGCTGGGCCAGGTTGGCAACCGGGGGCTGATCATCGCCGCCGACACGGTGCTGGGACCACTGCAGGCCGCAGGTGCGGAGCCCCATCTGATCATCTCCACCGATCCGCAGCCACTGAAGGCGGGCCAGATTCGCGGGCTCGATCGCGCCGAGACGGTGCACGCGATCTCGCCCGAGGCCTCTCCGGCGCTCTTCGAATCCGCTGCTTCGTCGATGGTCTTCCAGACCCATCATCCGCTGCTGCGTTACCTGGCGCGTTATGCGCCGCGCGGCGAGCTGGATGTCGGCTGCTGCGCCTCTCACGCGGCCTTCAATCTGGGGTTGGCGCTTGGCGCGAAGCAGGTCGTGCTGGTCGGCCAGGACCTGGCCCTCACCGGCGGCCGCGACTACTGTCGCCAGGCAGAGCGCGGCATCAATCGCTATCATCGGTTCGAACGAGCCGCCGGATACTTTGGCGGCTTGACGATCACCGATCCGGCGCTGCAGGTCGCTCGGACCCACTTCGAACAGCAGATCGCAGAGTCAGGCGTGTCAGTGCGCAACGCGACAGAAGGCGGTGCGCGCATTCGCGGTGCCGATCCGGTCAAGCTGCGCGAGGCGATCCGAGCGCTGCCCACGGGCGAGTTGCCGGTCGAACAGGCCCTGCGACGCGCGCTCGGAACCCGACCGTGCATCGATCGGAAGCTGACAAAGGGCCTGGCCCGACTGCGGCAAGCGCTGCAGGCGGTGGAGCGTGAAACCGCCGCCGCGCCGTCAGCCGAACTACTGGACAAGCTGAAGGCCATCGAACCGGCATTCAGCCTGCTGGCAGAGGAGTGCT
>CAZMLI010000485.1:0-3471 GCA_964566865.1 uncultured Planctomycetota bacterium | reverse complement strand
GCGCAAGTCGATCGCGGGGAGGATCTCACAAGCCATTTTCAATCTCCCCCCGCGAAAGTTTCGCGGTACAGGCTGAGTAGACGGCGGGAAATCGGCCCCGGGCAGCTCGCGAGCGGCTGACCGTCGATCCGGCTGATCGGCATGACTTCCTTCAAGGTGCTGCTGAGGAAGGCCTCGTCCGCCCCGAGCAGCTCTTCCGGCGCCACCTCTCGCTCGTGCACCGGAATGCCGTCGCGCACGGCCAGCTTCAGCAACTCGCTGCGGGTGATGCCCTGGAGAATTCCGGAGGCCACGGCGGGCGTGATCAGCGTGCCCTCGCTCACCAGAAACACATTGGAGGTGGAGGCTTCGGTCAGATGGCCCCGGTCGTTGAGCAGGATGCCTTCGGCTGCGCCGCGCTGCGTCGCCTCCATCACCGCCTGGATGCAGTTCAGGTAGTTCCCACTCTTGATGTCCGGGTCGTTGGACTGCGGGCTGGTCCTGCGAACGGCAACCAGCACCGCGTCGACCCCCGTCTGATAGAGCGCTGGCGCCGGCGTGACCAGCGGGATCGCCATCAACATCAGCTGAGTCTCTCCAGCCAGCCGAGGATCGATGTTCGGCTGCCCGACGCCGCGGCTGACCACGATGCGGAGGTAGCTCTCATCGAATCCGGCCTGCGCCAGCAACCGATCGACCCGCAGAAGCAGCGCTTCTCGATCGATCGGGATCGACAGCGCAAGTTTGCGCGCACTCCGCTCCAGCCGATCCAGATGCGCGTCGACCAGCGAAGCGCGCCCACCGTAGGTGCGCAGCACCTCGTAGACGCTGTCGCCGAAGAGGAAACCGTGGCTGAATACGGAGATCCGGGCCTGCGAGCCCGGCATGACCTCGCCATCCAGATCCACCCAGCTGGGGTTTGGAACAGGCATTTGGGACATTATCCCCGGACTGAGCTCCGGCGCAAGCATTGACTAAGTCCTTATCCATCTGCGGATTACATCAATAGGGCAATAATTACCCACCATCATCGAGCTCTCGGCTCTTGTTGCCTCCACCGTGAGGATGGTAGCCTGATCTGCCCGGATAAGAGGATAATCTCGACTTGGCCATCTCACGTCTCAAGGTGCCAGTTCGCAATCTGCGCTGGCGCTGCACCCCTTCCACCTACGGCATCCGCTCTTCCGGCAAGACCTTGCCGGCCGACCCGCCCGTCGGCCAGGAGCGCGTTCAGAGCGCGCTCGAAATCGGCCTCGGTCTCTGGGCCCCAGGATACAATCTGTTCGTCACCGGTCCCGCCGGCTCGGGACGCCTGTCGGTCGTCTGCTACCTGCTCCGTCGCCTGCCGCCACCGGACCTCGAACTGCATGACTACGCCTACGCCTATAATCCGGCTCGGCCCGAGGAACCCACGCTGCTCAGCTTTCCCGCAGGCAAGGCCGCCGCCTTCCATGCCGAGATGGAGGAGTTCGGCCGCTTCCTCAAGCTGCAGTTCCCGCAATTCATCGAAGATCTCGATTTCCAGCGCGATCGTCGGCAGCTGCAGGACCGCTATGCGCATCAGGAGGAACGGCTGCGCGGCGACCTGATCCAGGAGGCGGTCAAGCGCCGGTTCCTGATGGCCGGCTCCGAGTCCGGATCGAGCTGGTTCGCCTCGCCGATGCCACTGCTCGAGGATCGGCCTGTCACGCTGGAGGAGCTGCAGGCCATGGCGTCTCGCGGCGAGATCTCCGACTATCGCCTCAAACGCTACAAGCGGGCCGGAAAGGAGCTGGATGAGAAGATCCAGGCCTTCCTGACCCTCTCGCGAGGCCATCAAAAGGAGCTGCGAGCGGAGCTGCGCCAGCTGGTCAAGCGCCGGATCCGGCTGACGATCCAGCCCCACATCGACGACATCCGCAAGCGCTCCGAACCCGGAGGTGGCGTCGACCGCTACCTGACCCGGATCGGCGAGTACATCGAACATGGCTGGACCGACCTGCTGACCCGCATCGATCATGGCCTGCTTGCCGTCAGCGAGGAATGCGAGCCGGAGGAGGCCAGCGAGGAGCCGCCCTATCATCACTACCAGGTAGAGCTGCTACACGTGCGTGACCCCGACGGCCCGCCCCCGATCATCCAGGAAAGCCAGCCCACCACCTGCAACCTGTTCGGCACGGTCGAGATCGGGCGCGACGGCGACCCCACCGACATGATCCGGATTCAGGCCGGCGCGTTGCTGCGTGCCGACGGCGGCTACCTGATTCTCAGCGCCGAGGAGGTGATGGCCGAGGAGCATCTCTGGCTCGCGCTCAAGCGCGTGCTGCAGTCTCAGAGCATCGCGCTGCGAGGGCCACGGGGCATCCGCCCCCAGTCGATCTCCCTGAGGGTGAAGGTGATCCTGATCGGTTCGGTCGAGACCTATCAACAGCTCAGCGACTATGACCCCGACTTCTACAAGGTGTTCAAGGTCCTGGCCGAATTCGACCACGAGATGCCCAGAACGCCCGCCCGCATCCAGGACTATCTCTCCGTCGTCAGCCGCACGATTCGAGACGAGCAGCTGGCCACATTCAACGCCCAGGCGATGGCGGCGATGGTCGAATGCGGCGCCCGCATGTCCGGGCGAGCGGATCGCCTGACCGCCCGCTTTTCGCAGGTGGCCAACCTGGCCCGAGAGGCTTCTTTCTGGGCCACCAAGGCTCGCAGCACCCAGGTCCACCGCAAGCACGTCGAGCTGGCGCTGCAGCGCATGACCGAGCGGCACGGCCAGCATGGCGAAAAGGTCCGCGAACAGATTGCTGAAGGCTTCATCCTGATCGACCTCAAGGGCAGCCAGATCGGCCAGGTCAACGCCCTGATCATCTACGAGGTCGGCGAGCATTCCTACGGCGTGCCCTGCCGGATCACCGCCACCGCTGGCCCAGGCGAGGGCTCGATCCTCAACATCGAGCGCATGGCCGACCTCTCCGGCCCCAGCCACGACAAGGGCATTCTGATCCTCAGCGGTTTCTTGCGCCAGCGTTACGCCTCCGACAAGCCCCTCTGCCTCTCCGCCTCGATCTGCTTCGAACAATCCTACGCCGAAGTGGACGGCGACAGCGCCAGCCTGGGCGAAGTCATCGCGCTGATCTCCTCCCTCGCCGGCATCCCCATCCGCCAGGACCTGGCCGTGACCGGCTCGATCAACCAGCAAGGTGAGATCCAACCCGTCGGCCAGATCAGCGAGAAGATCGAGGGCTTCTTCGATGTCTGCTGCCACGCCGGACTGACCGGCACTCAGGGCGTCATCCTACCGGCCCGCAACATCCCCGAACTGATGTTGCGCGACGACGTGGTCACCGCGGTGCGCAAGGGCTTCTTCCACGTTTACGGCGCCAAGCACATCGACGAAGTGCTGCAATTGATGACCGGCATCTCGCCGGGCACGCGAAACGGCAACCGGCTGTTCAAACGCGGATCGATCAACTCGCGGGTGGATACGCTGCTCGGAGAGTTCGCGGAGATCGTGCG
>CAZMLI010000484.1:0-3478 GCA_964566865.1 uncultured Planctomycetota bacterium | reverse complement strand
TGCACTCATGCCGGGTCATCGCACCGGCGGAACGCGCCGATCATCGAGATGCCCCATGGCAAGCGAACCCAGCGCATCAGGCAGGCCTCGAAGTAAAGGATGCGGGTCAACATCGCATTGAGCAGGCGGGGCACGGTCGGAATGATCCGCCGCGGGTTCTCCGCTGTCAGGCCGCGGACCAGGCGATGCAGCAGCAACATCGGCGCGATCGCTGGGAAGAGCAGGAAGTTGAGGTGCGAGAAGCGGCGGGTCTCGAAACCGGCGCTCAGAATCTGACGTTCGCAGGCTCGCAGATAGTAGCGGCGTTTGTGATGGTTGGCCACGTCGTGCTCGCTCCACAAGTAGGGGAACGAGGCGGTGAGCATGATCAGCGTTCCGCCGGGCCGGAGCAGCCTGGCCATCTCCGCGAGAAACGCCGTGTCATCCTCGATGTGCTCGATCACGCCGATCGCCGTGATCAGGTCGAATGCGCGCGACTGTAGCGGCAGGCAGGCCCCATCGGCCTGGATCACGCTGTGACGGCCGCGCTGCCTGCATAGCGCCAGCGCCTGTGGCGAGATATCCACGCCGATCACGTTGTCGCTGTGTTGTTTGAGTACCTCGAGCAAGCTGCCCGTGCCGCAACCGACATCCAGAATGGACTCGGGCCGTTGCTTTGGCATCAGCGTGCTGACCATCCAGCGCACGCCGACAAACCACCAATTGTGCTGCTCGACGTCGAAGTTGCGCTGGTACTCGTCCAGTCTCATTTGCGCGATTCTACCACAGCGTTACGTGCTTGACCTCTCAGGGCCACGGCGTTAGATAGCCCCTCCGATGATCTTGCCCCAGTCGTTGTTTGCGTTGTTTTTTCTCCAGCTCTCGCTGGGGATGATGATCAGTTTGACCCTGCTGCGCGAGGTCGGCCGGGGCTTCCAGCGCTTCAATACGGGGCTGATCCTGCTCTTCATGCTGCTGATCTGCGGCTTCGGCTTGCAGGCCGGCGGCGCCGGACCCCAGCGCTGGGCGGCCTATGGGCTGATCGCTTTCGTCGTGACGCTGATCCTGTACCAGGCCAGCTTGTGGGGGCCGTCCAAGGAGCCGTCCCGGCTGATGCTGGGGCTGGCCGTGGTGGGTGCGATCGTCGCCGCGTCGAGCTACTTCTGGATCTTCGTGCCCAGCGGGATGTCGACCTGGCAGGTCGGCTATTGCCTGGCCAGCCTGTTCGCCACCGCCGCCACGCTGGGCACGGTGATGGGGGCGATGCTGCTCGGCCACTGGTATCTGGTGCGTTTCGACCTGCCGATCGAGCCGTTCAAGCGGATGACGACGCTGCTGCTGGCGGCGCTGCTGGTGCGCGCGCTGCTCTCGGCGGCGAGCATTCCGCTGTTCGTGCCGGGCGAAACGGAGCTCGGCAGATCGGCGGCCGTCGCGTTTGCTTACGATCATCTGCTGTTCCTGCTGCCGCGCTATCTGGTGGGTATCGTCTTCCCGCTGGGCTTTGCCTGGATGGCGCATCAGACGGTCAAGATCCACTCCAAGCAGTCCGCCACCGGCATTCTCTATGTCACGATCGTGCCGATCATCATGGGCGAGCTGATGGCTGACTTCCTCTACCTGGCCACGAAGGTACCGGTATGATCAGCGTCGAACTGCTTTGCAAGGGCTGCGAGAAGGACCACCAGGTCATGCTCGAGCAGCGGCCGATCTCGACCGAGTGCTGCCATTGCCAGACCGAGATCGAGCTCGATCCGAGCCAGATTGGCGAGGACGGCCAGTTGCTGCGCTGTCTGGTCTGCAACAACAAGGAGCTGTACTTCCAGAAGGACTTCAACCGCGCCTTCGGCTGTGCGGTAATGGTGGTGGCCATCGCGCTGGCAGTGCCGACCTACTACCTCAGCCTGGCCGTGGGTGCGCTGATCGACGCGGCATTCTACTTTCGTCTGCCCTGGGTGCTGGTCTGCTACCGCTGCCGATCGGTCTATCGTGAGTTCGATCACGAGACCCACAAGCCGTACGAACTCGAGCGCGCCGCCAAGTACGACAAGTACGTCGGGTAGTCGGGCAGCAGGCCCTTGTAATTTCTGCCGAAATTTCCGAAACTCGGTCAGACGGCGAGGGTTTAGCCACGCATTAGGCGCAAGCATATTGCTATTCCGACGGCTGCAGCTCCAAAGGAGACCCCCCCATGAGGCGTATCGCCTTTTTCTGCCTGACCTTGTGCTTGGCAGCACCGCTGCAGGCCGAGGAGCGCACGCGGCTCGCGCCGCTGGCCGAGTCGCAGTGGGACGCGACCAAGGCCGCGCACCTGCTCAATCGCGCCGGCTTCGGCGCCACCCCCGAGGAGATCATCCGGCTGGCCTCGATGTCACTCGAGCAGGCGGTGGCTTTTCTGCTCGACTATCAAAAGCACAGCGCACTGCCGCAGATCGAGCTGCCGAAATTCGATCCGACCTCGCCCCGGGCACAGCGCCGGATTCAGGCCATTGCCAACCGCTACCTGAAGCAGCAGCGCGAGACGCGCCGTAAGAACCTGCTGCTCGCGCTCGAGAACGCGCTGCGCTTCGACAAGAGCGAGCCGCGGGAGCAGGCGCGCGAGAGCAAGAAGGACCGGCAGAAGCGGCGGCGGCGAGATCGCTTCAAGCGGATGACCCGGGGCATGACCGCCGAGCAGGGGATGCGCTACGTGGCCGAGCTGCGGGCGAAGAACCGGGCCCTGCGCGGTCATGATCGGCAGAACATCCAGTTCGTGCGCGCCTGGTGGATCGAGCGGATGATCCGAACCGAGCGTCCGCTGGAGGAGAAGATGGCGCTGTTCTGGCACGGCCATTTTGCCAGCGGCTATCGCACCGTGCGCAGCACCAAGCAGATGCTGGCGCAGAACGAGCTGTTTCGCAGTCACGCCACCGGGAACTTCGCCGAGCTGGTGCTGCGGATCGCCAGGGATCCGGCGATGCTGCGTTACCTCGACGGCAATCGGAACATCAAAGGCAAGCCGAACGAGAACTTCGCTCGCGAATTGCTGGAGCTGTTCACCATCGGCATCGGCAACTACAGCGAGACGGACATCAAGGAGGCGGCGCGGGCCTTCACCGGCTGGTCCTTCAACCGCGAGCGTTACGGCAAGCAGCGCAAGGGCCGGCGCCAGGCCAAGCCGGGCTTCGTCTTTCGCCGCTACCAGCACGACTATGGCCAGAAGACCTTCATGGGGCAGACAGGCAACCACAACGGGCAAGACGTGATCGACATCATCATGGCGCAGCCCGCCACCGCGCGCTTCATCGTGACCAAGCTCTGCAAGTTCTTCATGATCGATCAGCCCGATCCGGCGCTGGTCGCGGAGCTGGCCGAGACGTTTCGCTCGCAGCGGTATGAGATCAAGCCCGTATTGCGCCAGCTGTTCAGCGCCGCCGCGTTCTACACGCCGCGCGTGATGGGCAGCCAGATCAAGAGCCCGACCCAGCTACTGGTGGGCACCGCGCGGCTGCTCGGCGTACCG
>CAZMLI010000483.1:0-3481 GCA_964566865.1 uncultured Planctomycetota bacterium | reverse complement strand
CCGAGCTAGGATTCGATGCGCGCAATCGCGTCGCGCACCTGCTGCGGCAAGGCGATTGGCGTGGCGCTGGCATAGTCGTACCAGACCATCACCGCCTCGCCCTCGGCCGCCAGTCCGCTGCGTTCGCTCACCACCCTGAGTTGCATCGTGAACGACTTTCCGCCGACGCGGCTGACGCCGACCGAGACGGTCACGTCGTCGGGAAAGGACAGCGGGGCTTTGAAATCGCAGCGGGTGGTGGCCAGGATCGGCCCCTCTTTGGCCTGGCCGGAGAGCGGCTCGTCGGCCATCTCGAACAGATAGGCGATCCGGGCTGACTCGAACCAGGTGAAGTAGACCGTGTTGTTGACGTGCTGGAAGGCATCCATATCGCCCCACTGCACGGGTAGACGAACCGTTACGGGAAAGGAGGTTTCGCTCATCGGGGCTCAGATCACAGAATCGAGATCGTCGGTGATCTCGAAGAAGCCGGTCAGTTTGGCCAGCTCGAACACCTGCAGGACGTTGGGCTTGATCCGGCTGAGCACCACCCGGCCACTGTAGGGCTTGCACTGCTTCATGCACTCGATCAGCGTTGCCAGGCCGGAGCTGTCGATGTAATCGACCTCGGCCATGTCGACGACGATCGTCGGCTTCTTGGCGCGGCTGTACTCGAGCAGGGCCTGGCGCAAGGAGGGCGACGAGTGCATGTCGACTTCGCCGCAGAGGTAGACGATTCCGGCGTCGCCCTTGATCTCCTTACTCTTGATGATCTCCATCCGGACTCCCTTGCGTCACTGGATTGACGAATTTCTTCATGCGCATCAACGTGCCCACGGACACGGTCGTATCATACTCGACCACATCCATCGTCGACTGGATGAAATGCATCCCCAGCCCGCCCGGCTCGATCTCGTCCAGGTCACGAGATTTGAACTGACTGGGGTCCTTTTGCTGGCCGAAGTCGCGCAGGCTGATGCCCAGCGCGCCGTCTTCGATGTCGACGTAGACCACGATGGTCTGGGTCGGGTCGCCGCGGTAACAATGACGGATGATGTTGGTGCAGGCTTCGTCGACAGCCAGCACGATTTCTTGCGTCTGGTCCGCGTCGAATCCCACCAGCTTGGCCGACTGTGTGACGATGCTCCGGAGCAGGGTCATGAACCTGGGATTGGAGGGCAGCGTCAGCTGAACGCGGTTCTCCGGTCCGTCGTTCACTTCGACCCCGTCGCCTCGATGACAACCAGGGTCAGGTCGTCATGCTGCGGCGCCGCGCCGATGAACTGCCGGATGTCGGCCAGCACCTGTTCCATCAGGGTTTCGGTGGGTTGTCGCGCCTGCTCGATCATTCGATCCAGTCCGTACTCCTGGCCGGCTGCGTTGCGCGCTTCGGTCACACCGTCAGTGTACAGTAACAGGCCTGCGCCTGCTGAGAGCTGGAACGGGTCCGGTTCATATTCCAGCCCATGCATGATCCCCAGCGGCGGTCCGATCAGCTTCCCGAACGGTTCGATGCGCTGGCGATCGGCGCTGTAGAGGATCGGAGGATGATGCCCCGCGTTGAACAGGATGGCGCTCTGTGTCGCGGGGTCGTACTCGATGTAGAGCATCGTGATGAACATGCCGCGGGTGCTGCGCGCGACGAGCAAGTTGTTGGCGCGGCAGATCGCCTCGGCGGGGCTCTGCGCAAGCTCTACCAGGAAGCGGAAATCGCTCATGAAGCGGGCCATGTAGAGCGCCGCGAACACGCCCTTGCCCGAGACGTCGCCGATCGTCACGCCGATGCGGCGTTGCGCCTCTTCGCCGAACTCGAAGATGTCGTAGAAATCGCCGCCGACCTTCAGCGCGGGGATGTTGATCGCCGCGAATCGTAGCTGGTCCTGCTGTGGCGATTCCTGGGTCAGAAAACTCTGCTGGATCACCTGCGCCAGCTCGATCTCCTTTTCCAGACGCTGCTTCTCGAGCAGATGCTTGTGCAGCTTCGCCTTGTCGACGGCGATCGCGGCCATGCCGCAGAAGGCGTCGAAGGTCTCGACATCCTCTTCGGAGAAGGAGGTGACGCCGCCCGCAGCCATCTTGTTGATCACCTGCGCCACGCCGATCACCTTGCCCCCGACCTTGAGTGGTACGCAGAGCATCGAGCGGGTGCGGTATCCCGTCAGCTCGTCATACTTTTGCGAGAAGCGCTCGTCCTGATACACGTCGTCCAGCTTGAGGCTGGTGGCCGAGTCTGCGACCCAGCCCGCGATGCCCTCGCCGAGCTGGATTTTGGTCTGGCCGTCCGTCAGCGCCTGACTCGACTCGCCGAGGGCCACCTCGAAAGTCAGGTGTTCGCCGGAACTGTCCATCAGCAACAAGGAGGCGGAATCGGCCTGCATCACGTCCTTGGCCGAGGCGATGATGTTGCTCACCACCTCGGGCATCTCGAGCGTCGAGTTGATCTTCTTCGAGACTTCCAGCAAGCGGGACAGCACGCCGACCTTGCGCTTGCTGTCCACCAGATTGGGATCTGTCATCGTCTGCTGCGTCCGGCCGACTGGCGCCAGATGACGCGGATCTCACGGATCGCCTGGCGACGTTGCGCAAGCGGTCCGTAGGGTTGGAAGTCCAGCCGGCGGCCGAGGATTTGCCCCAGCTGGGTCCAGGCGTAGTGCCGCAGGCCGCCGTCGGCATGGTCGAGCAGCGCGATCAACTCGGGACCGACCTGGGTCGGCGACGTGCGGCTCAGGGTGTGGATCGCTCGGATCCTGTCGGCCGTGCTGCTCCGGTCGTCGCGAACGCGGGCCATCAGCTGTTCGGATGACGGAGCGCTACCACAGCCCAGCATTACACATACGACGATCAGGGACAGCCTCACTGCAGCATTGTAGCGCAAGCTCCGGGCGCAGGCTATAGTCGGTCGCATGGGACGCGGGCTGACACTGCGCATCGTGCTGCCATTCTCGTTGCTGTTCGCCTTGCTGACCGGGGCCAGTGGCTGGTATGCCGCCAATCGCGCGGCGGCGGTCACCGAGCAGCGACTGCTTCAGCGAATGCGCGATGTCGCGGCCGAGCTGTCCAGGCTGCCGCTGGGCAACCGTCCCGAGGAACTGTCGCGGATCAAGGCGGTGGTGGATCTGGACCTGGCGATTGCTGACGTCACCGGGCAGGTGCGTCAGACGCTCGGTCAGGCGGCCAACGAACCCCTGTCGAAACTGCTGCCGGGCAAGGCGCAGCAGGGCCGCATTCGCCTCGACGGACGCGAGTATCGCTACATTCGCGGCAAGGTCGACGGCCCCTTCCTGACCGGCTTGCTGCTGCTCGTGCCGGAGCGCCGAATTCATCGGGCGCGTGAAGAGGCGGCGCGGGGCATCCTGCTGGCCGCGCTGATCGCGGTGGCGCTGGCCGTGCTGCTGGGCACGATCCTGGCGGTCAGCCTGGCGCGGCCGATCGCGAGGCTGGCTGCGCAGGCGCAGCGCATCGCCGAAGGAGACCTGGACCAGCGAGTGATGCCCGGCGGTCC
>CAZMLI010000482.1:0-3489 GCA_964566865.1 uncultured Planctomycetota bacterium | reverse complement strand
GCTAATGAAGGCAGAAAGGCAGGAAGAACAGGAAGGCGCCTGCGGCGCCGGGAAGCACTTCTCTCTGCCTGGCAGCGAAGCTGTCAGGCTTCCTGATTTCATGCCTTCCTCAGAAGCTGTGCACCCGGGAACATGGGTGACGTTTAGACCGGGCACATGGGTGACATGTTCTCTCGTCCCCCGTCTCGTCCAATCACCCATCTATCCATCCACTCTGGGAAATCTGAGTAATCTGTGGCCGCCCCTCCCGCCTCCGCGGCTCCGCGCCCTCCGCGGCTCCGCGTGAGGCTCTGCGGCCTCTCTTCTGCCTCCGCGTCGGATGTGCCACCAGAGATTTGGTTGCGGCCGAAGTCCTGCGCTAGGTTCTCTGTGACCTCTGTGGCCAGGAGAAATGGGAGCGGCGTTGCCAGCCAGACAAAAAAACACCCGAGTACACAAGAAGTGCACTCGGGTGCAGTTGAGGCGGACCTGTTAAGTGTTGTACTAGCGCACGGTACCGAAGTTCTGGGTCCAGTACTTGCCAGCCTGGCCGGCGCCCATCACCCGGTGACGGTCCATCAGCAGGTTGCGATGGTGACCCGAGCTGTTGTACCAGGCGTCGTGCACCGCCTTCGGGCCGGTGCGGCCCATCGAGATGTTCTCGGACGCGCCACCGGGATAACCGGCCTTCTTGGTGCGCTGCGACGGCGAGGCGCCATCCGGGTGACCCGGGATGTTGTGGGCGAACTTACCGCTGCTTTGCATGTAGGCGCTGTGGCCGCGGGCAGCCTTGGTCAGCCGGTCGTCGATGTAGACACAGTGGTGACCCATCATGCTGCGGTACTCGTTGGTCACGAAGACCTGCTTTTTCTCGGAGCTCGTCGCGACCGTGTCCATCGCCTTGTTCTCGTCGAACACCTTGTGGTTGTAGGCGACGAGCTTCTGCTCCTTGCCGTTGAGGCCGAAGTTCTGGATGTTCATCTTCTTGTTGGCCAGCGCGGCGATGTAGCCCAGGTTCAGGCCGCCGGTGTCCGCCGCGACGCCCAGCCCCTTGAGCTGATCGTTGATCTGTGCCACCCGGTCCGACTTGGCCTTCACCCCGCCGCCGACCAGGCCGCTGGCGAACGGGTTGTCCCAGAGTTCCTTCACCGCGCCCACTCGCTTGTCCACCTCGGGCTGCGCCTTGCAGCCGTGGCAGGCGTCGTACGGATAGGCCTTGGTGTCGAAGATCAGCTTCTTGGCGAAGGCGCGGCGCCGGTTCAGCTCGGTCTTGAGACTGCGCAGCTGGGTGATGTTGCCCATGCCCGAGTCACCCTTGAGCCGAGCCAGCAGCAGCTTGCGCTCCTTCTCGAGCTTGGTGATCAGCTTGGTCTTCAGGTTCTTGGCGAAGGTCGCGCCGAACTTGGTGCCGGCGTTTGCGAGCACGCCCTTGAAAGCCTTGAAGGCGCGGTCCCGCTTTTCCTTGCCACCGCTGGTCATCTCGGCGGCGAGCTTGGTGGCCCGCTGCTCGAAGATCCGCATCTCCTTTTCGCGCCGCGTCATGATGCGCTTGTCGAAGATCACGAATCCCATCGCCGGCTTGGTCGTGCCGCTGAGCCTGGCGAAGAGGTCGAAGACCCGGGTCTCGGTGGTCTTGGAGCGCCGGTCCTTGTTGATCGCCTTGATCAACGCGCCGTGACCCTTGGGGATCAGGTCGTGATAGAAGCAGAAGACTCCGATCGTCTCATAGTCCTTGGGGTTCAGGTCCATCTTCATGAAGAAGCCCCACATGTCGGTCGCGCTCATCTGCTTCCAGGTCTGCGCGGTCCGGCCGGTATCATCGATCCTCAAGGTCACACGCTCTTCGTCGGCCTTGATGATCTCCATCTTCGTGCCGCTCAGGTTGTAGGCGGTGCTCTTGAGCTGACCGGTGTTGATCTGACTGATCAGCCGTGTGCGCAGCGAGAGGAACATCCGGATGTCGGATACCTGCTGCTTGAGCTCGCTGGCGATCTCGCCGCCGGCTTCCTGGGCCACTTCCTCGAGCAGCTCGCTGGCCTGTTCGTACTTGCGCTTCGCGATCAGCGCCTTGGCCTTGTCGATCCGCTCCATGTACTTCTGACGTCCGTCGGAGATCTTGCGTGCTTCGGCGAAGGTGGTGATCTTGCGGCTGGCCATCAGCCGGATCGCGACCAGGTCGCGCTTGATCGCGATAGCGAAAGGCGTGTCGCCGAAACGCGCCAGGGCGGCGGTCAGGCTGCGGCGAGCCGAGATGTAGTTCTTGACCAGCAGCGAGTCCTTGACCGAGTCGACGACCGCTTCGTAGTCCTTCTTCATCCCTTCGCGCACGCTCGTGCGCAGGTTGTCGGCCTTGCTGCTGAAGTCCATCACGATCGCGTCCTTGGCCAGGGACGCGTGCCCCAGGTTCTCGGCGTAGCCGGCGATGGCGCGGAACGCCTGCTGGTACTGCTTGCGCTGCAGGTGCTTGTCGACATCACTCCGGGTGGTCATGTAGCGCTGCTGCAGCTCCTCGCGCAACTCCTGGCGCACGGCGTTCAGCTCCGCGTCGATCAGCTCGGCGGTGGGGGTGTCGGCGTAGATCGTGCGCAAGCCCAGCAGGCTGACGTAATAGCGGCTCGGCAACCATTCCAGCGTCTTGCGATTGATCTTCAACTGGTTGAGTCCATTGTCCGCATCCCGCAAGCGCTTGACCTGCTTCTCCAGCGAACGGATTCGCTTCGAGGTCAGGGCGCCGAACTGCTGGCTGAAACCGGCCTCGTCCACCTTGCGCTGGAAAACCTTCAGCTTGTCGACCGCCTCCGCCATCTCGTCGACGCTGCTGGCGTCGTCGGCCGTCTTGATCACCTTGGCGAAGCGCCGCTTCAGCGCGCTCTCCTCCTGGCTGCTGAGGTAAGCCGAGGTGCCGCCGACCAGCAGCGCCAGGGCGATGGTGGCAGCGAAGAGCACCACCGCATACTTCTGCACCCAGTCCAGCGCCTGCGCACCGACCTCTTCCATGTCGATGTCGTCGCTGTGACGATTGGTGGTCGAGGACTGCTTGCGCCGGCGCTTCTTCTTGGTGCCTTGCCGGTTGACCACAACGGGAGATTTCTGAGCCGCGTTCGGGTCGACGACCGTCTCGACGAACTCGTCCGCCTCGGGCTTGTCGCCGAAACGGATCCGCAGATCGCCGATCTCGATCTCGTCGCCTTCCTTCAGCTTCACCATGCCGACGATCCGGCCACCATTGACGCGGGTGCCGTTGGACGTCTCCAGATCCTCGATCTGGTACTCGCCGTCCTCGTTGCGTGTGATGCTGCAGTGGTTGCGCGAAGACCGCTTTTCGTCGATCTGAATGATGTTCTCGACCGCGCGGCCGATGGTGATCTCGTCGATATCGAGTTCGACGATCCGTTCCTGCCCGTCTTCGAGAATGGCCAGCTTTTGCACCGTGATCTCCCTCACGTTTCGTATTCCTTGATGGCGTCCGTTGGTTGCCAACCGATCAAAAAGCAAACGTCATGCCATCCG
>CAZMLI010000481.1:0-3490 GCA_964566865.1 uncultured Planctomycetota bacterium | reverse complement strand
GCGTTTGCTCCCCTCGCTGACGGAATTCGACATAGCGGCTGACATCCCCGTTCAACCAGCCAAGATAGGTCTCGCTGATATCCGCTTCGCGGAAGGGGCGCAGTTCGAGGCCAGGGCCGACAAGCGTGGCGGGACTGTCAGTCTGATGGACTGTTTCTGCCACAGAGTTGTCCTTGATCCAATGAAACCGCTGCTGGCAGGGCCACGGGGGCCCGCCACGCAAGATGTAATATCCAGTCAATCATAGCAGAAGCCGCTTACTTGTGTAGTCGGCGGGCGGGGTGGGAGAACCGCCGGAACCCGTCAGCTGACCGTGCGTCCTGTGCCACGAAAGCGCAGCGTTCGAAGAGCTTGATCGACCGCGCATTGTCGGGGTGAATCTCTGCGATCACGCGCTCCAGCGACCAGGCTGCGATGGCCTGGGCGACGCCTGTCCTGAGCAGCGGCGTGGCATGACCGCGGCCTCGATGGTCCGGCGCGAGGGCGATGCTGACGAGCGCGGCGTTGGCTGGTTCGGTCCGGTCGAAGCGCACGTAGCCGATTCGCTGGCCACCCCAGATGCCGATGTAGACCAGCCGGCGATCCCCTTCGAAGCCCGCCTCGTACCAGCCCCAGTGCGCTTCCCAGTCGATCTCCTCGCGGTGGAGCGAGACCTCGCGCGCGAGCGGGTCATTGCGGACGGCCAGCAGGAACCGCGCGTCGGCCTCGTTGCGCAATGCTGGCCGCAGGGTCGGTTCAGTCATCGGCGACCAGATCCCATGCCATCGGGGTGCCGCGCGGGATGTCGCGCGCTGCGCGGCGGCCGATCAGCTCGTCCAGGTGCTTGGGCGAGAGCCCGTCGCCGGGTCGGATCGCGCGCAGGTTGGCTGCGTTGAAGGTCACGCCGGCTGCCACCGCCTCGGTGACGAACAGCGAGCGGCGAAAGCCGATGTTGGCCCGTTCCAGCTCGCTGGGGCCGCGCCGGGGTTCGCCGATCGACTGGTGCACCAGCGTCACCGCGTCGACCATCCGGCGGAATTCGTCGGGCTCGATCGAGAAGGTCGCGTCGGGTCCGCCGGCGGCTCGATCGAGGATGAAGTGCTTCTCGATCATGCAGGCCCCGAGCGCGGTGGCCGCCAGCGCGACCTCCGAACCCAGGGTGTGGTCCGACAGCCCGATCGGCAGCGCGTAGGTTTGCGCCAGTGCCGGGATCGTCGCCAGTTGCATCGCGTCGGCCGGCGCCGGGTAGGCGCTGGTGCAGTGCAGCAATACGATGGGGCTGTTGGCCGCTCGCAGCACCCCGACCGCCTCGTCGATCTCTTCGGGCCTGCCCATGCCGGTCGAGAGAATCACGGGCTTGCCCGTCGCACCGACTCGCCGGAGCAGCGGGTGGTCGTTCAACTCGAACGAGGCGATCTTGTAGGCCGGCACGCCGAGGTCCTCAAGGAAGTCGACCGCAGTCGCGTCAAACGGACTCGAGAACAGCTGCAGACCCTCCTGCTCGGCCACTTGCTTGAGCTGGGCATGCCAGGCCCAGGGGGTCGACGCTTCCTGGTACAGCTCGTACAGCGAGCGACCGGCCCAGAGCGAGTCGCTGGGGATCTGGAACGGGGCCGCGTCGCAGTCGATCGTCATCGTGTCGGCGGTATAGGTTTGCAGCTTGATGGCGTGGGCGCCGGCGCGGGCCGCGGCACGCACGGTCTCGATCGCGCAGTCGAGGTCGTTTCCGTGGTTCGCGGAGAGCTCCGCCACGATGTACGGCGGATGGCCCGCACCGATCGGCCGCTGCTGGATCTCGACTTGCGGGTCATTCATGGCAGGATTATAAACGGTACATGAGCAAGAACCTATTTGGTTACGAAGTGGACCAGCAGTGGGAGTACGAAAACGGCTTTTACCTCACCAGCCAGGTCAGCCGACTGCACAAGATTCTGGCTCACTACGAGCTGTACAAGTCGATCGTGAATCTGCCCGGGCACTGCGTCGAGTGTGGGGTGTACAAGGGCGCCTCGCTGATCCGCTTCTGCACCTTTCGAGAAATGCTCGAGAGTCCGCATTCACGCAAGATCATCGGGTTCGATGCGTTCGGCAAGTTCCCGCCACAAGACGGCGCTGACGACGCGCGGTTCATCGAGGGCTTCGAAAAGCTGAGCGGCGATGGGATCTCGGTCGAAGCACTGAAGGAAGTCCTCGCGCACAAGTCGATCGAGAACTACGAGCTGATCGAGGGTGACGTGGTCGAGAGCATCCCCGCGTATCTCTCCGCACACCCCGAGCTGAAGATCTCCCTGCTGCACATCGATGTGGACGTCTACCGGCCGACCGTGGCGATCCTGGAACATCTGTATGAGCGCGTGGTGAGAAACGGGTTGGTCGTATTCGATGACTACGGCATGGTCCCCGGGGAGACGAAGGCCGTCGATGAGTTCCTCGCGGGAAAGGACGTCGTCATCGAGAAGCTGCCCATCTCCCACGTTCCGGCTTTCATCAGAAAGAAGTGACCGCCCTGCTGATCCGGGCGGATGCGGGTCCGACGATCGGCATCGGCCATCTGATGCGCTGCCTGGCGCTGGCCCAGGCCTGGGATGGGCCGGTGCGCTTCCTGACTGCCTGCGATCAGCCGACGCTGCTCGATCGCATCGCCGAGGAGGGCTTTGCGCTGGAGCTGCTGCCGGCCTCGCACCCCGATCCAGCAGACTGGCCGGCCACCGCCGCCGCGTTATCCGCGACCCCCGGCGTCTGCGTGGTGCTCGACGGCTATCACCTCGACACCGACTACCAGCGCCGCGTTCGCCAGACGGGCCACCCGCTGCTGGTGATTGACGACATGGTCCACCTCGCGGGCTACGAGGCCGATCTGCTGTTGAATCAGAATCTGCATGCCCGCCCGGAGATGTATGCGGATCTGACCGACGCGCAGCTGCTGCTGGGCTCACGTCATGTGTTGCTGCGCCAGGCGTTTTTCAGCGCTCGGACGCAGCGGCAGATCCCGCCACGTGCGCGCAATCTGCTGGTCACGCTCGGCGGTAGCGACCCGTCGAACCAGACCGCGAAGGTGATCGCGGCCGTCGGCATGATCGACGATCCCGGGCTGGCCGTGACGCTCGTGATCGGCGCGAGCAACCCGCATGACTATAACCCGGACGATCCCCGGATCAGCCTGCTGCGCGCCACCGATCAGATGCCGGCGTTGATGGCCGCCGCCGACCTCGTGGTCAGCGCCGCCGGCAGCACCTGCTGGGAGATCGCCTACATGGGCCTGCCCGCCATCCTGCTGACCGTCGTCGACAACCAGCAGGGCATCGCAAGTCACCTGGAACAGGCCGGCTGCGCGATCGATCTGGGCCTGCAGACGGATGTCTGCGCGGCGCAGATCGCCCAGGCGCTGGAATCGTTGCTGGCCTCCGCCGAGGCGCGGCGCAAGATGAGCGCGGCAGGCGCCACGCTGATCGACGGCCAGGGCGCGTCCCGCGTGGCGGCCGCCCTGCGGGCGTTGGCCTAGGCCAGCCGC
>CAZMLI010000480.1:0-3501 GCA_964566865.1 uncultured Planctomycetota bacterium | reverse complement strand
CCCAGCGCTTCCGCGCACTGACGTTGCACGCTCGGCTGCTTGTCGCGCAGGCCGCGGGTCAACACCTCGAGGGTCTCGACCGATGGCGCGAGGCCAGATTTCGCATGGATCATGCCCAGGGCCCAGGCGGCGCGGGCGCGCACGGCAGGCTTGTTCTTGCTGTTCCGGACCAGCCGGTTCAGCGGTCCGATCGCCTCGGGCGAGGCCAGTCGTCCGAGCGCGGTCAGCGCTGGCAGGCGCACGGCGTCGACTCGGCTGAGCGACTTGATCAGCCCCTTGCGCGCATCCGAGAGCTTGAAGATCGAGCGGGCCGGATCGATCGTCGCCAGGGTGCGGGCGGCCTCGGCTGCCGCGTCTTCGGCTTCGGTCTTGAAATCTCCGGCGAAGCGCTTCAGCGCGCGTAGAATTTTTGGCAGGTAGACCTTGGGCTTCAGCGGCAGCACGATCACGCGGTCCTCGAACAGGCCGCGCAGCTTGCCGGGGTCGCTCTTCTTGACGATGCCGAAGATCGGGATGCGGGCCATGCGTGGGTTGAGGCGGATCAGCTCCATCATCTCGCGTGCGACCGAGCCGTCCTCGGCGCCGCCGAGATGGGCGTCGAGGATGATCACATCTTCCGCGGGCCACTGACCGGCCAGCTTGATGCCCTCGTCGCGGGTCGGCGCCTGGAAGACTTCCATCCGTCCGGTGGTGCGCAGCACGTAGCTCAGCTGATTGCGCACCGGCGAGTTTGCGATGACGACCAGCGCCACCCGGTTGCCCGATTGGCCGATGGTCGATTCGAGGGTGCGCATCACTTCAGTGGCCTGGGCGATCGGCTCCTTGGGATCGATCAGCACCAGCGCGCGAGCGGCCTGGAACTTCACTGCATTGTCGGGCATGTTGAGCGCTTCGAGCAGCTCGCTACCGGGCTGGCTCCCGTGCGGGACGAGCTTGGCCAGCCCGCGGCAGGCCATGCGCGCGACGTCCTTGCGACCCTCCGCCAGGGCGCGGCCGAGCACGCTGTAGACGATCTTGGCGCCGCTGGCGTGCGCCAGCCCCAGATGCCGCGAGAGGGTGTCGCGGGTCTTTTTGGCGTCGTTGAGCTGCCGCTTGGTGAATGTCGAGCCGCGGCGCGAGAGGGCACTGGCGAGCACGTCCTCGATCCGGGCGTACTGGGCGTAGAGCACACTGACCAGCATGACCCAGGCATCTTCGCTCGAGGCGTCCAGCGCCAGCCCGCGAGTGATCGCGCGCTCGGCCTGGAACAAGCCGAACAGATAGGGCGGGGTGCGGAATCCCTTCAGCTCGCCGCCTTGCCAGGCCCAGTACTGGGCCTTGTCGAGCGCTTCGACCATCGTCCAGCGGCGTTCTTGATAGTACCCGCGCGCCAGGCTGATGTAGAGGCCCAGGGTGGTCTTGGCGCTGCCCTGAGCAATTTGAGTCAGCGCGACGGCGGCTGCCGAAGCGCCCTTGCCGCTGCCCTTCTCGGAGAGCCACTTGAGATCGGCGGCGGCTCTGCGGTCGCCGATCTGGCCCAGCACGGTCGCGGCGGCCTCGGTCAGGGAGACGTCGCCGCTGTGCAGCACCTCGATCAGCGGCAGCACGATCTGCGGTCCGAGGCGACGCAGGGCCGCCATCGCGCGGGCGCGTTTTTGCCCGCCCGCCTTGAGGTGCCGCAGCATGTGCGGCACGGAGCGCTCGCCCGCCTTCGAGTCCAGGTCGGTGAACATCTGGCGTCGCGTGGCCGCGTCGCCGTTGATCAGCGAGTCGACCATGCTCTTGATCTTGGCGTCGGGCAGCAGCGGTCGGCTGGCGGTCGCGGCGGTGGTGTCCAGCAGCGCGCGCGCGAACTTCTCGAACTTGCCGCCTCGCTCCATCACGTCGAGCAGCTTGTTGACGCCAGCTAGCTGCCGCAGGCGCAGCAGGTCCTGCTGCCCTGGACCCTTCTTCAGGATCTCGCCGAAGCGCTTCCTGGCTTGCTTGTACTGGCCGCGATCGAACAGATCGATGCCTTCTTTGAGCAGCCTGTCCAGCGAGGTATCAGCTTCGTCCTGTGCGGCGACCTGCGAACAGAGTCCCGCACAAGTGACCAGAACGATCATAAAAAGCGACTTCATGGCCCGTACTCCGAGGTGGCCTGGCCGGCCAAAAGAGGGTGAAACGGCATCGTATCCCCTCGAATCAGGGTTGTAAACTGCTATCCGAGCACCGGGCAAGCCCAGCTTCGAGGCCCAGCAGGGGGGTCTTCAGCAGCTGGCTGGCCCGACTCACATCAAGGCTGACGTCGGCTGGACGCAGGGCCCCGCTGGTCCGCAGAGATCCGGGCTGGGCCAGCGCCGGATCGTGGCCCGACTGTGCGAGCAGGCGCCGGCCGAAGTCGAGACGATTCCAGCGCTCGAGACCTCCCAGGTGAAGCAGCCCGGCGGTCTGGCCCTCGATCAGTTCGGCCAGGCAGTCGGCGAGGGTCAGGCTGTCGATCGGCGTGCGGAACTCGTCGTCATAGAGTGTGATCGGTTGGCCCGCCTGCGCGGCGGCGATCATCCAGGCCGACTGCCGCCCGCGGCCATCGGGCAACGGGCCGTAACACAGGGAGACCCGGCAGACCAGGTGCCGGTCCCCAGCCTCCAGCACTGCCTGCTCAGCGGCCGCCTTGGTGCGGGCGTAGTCGAACAGCGGTCGCGGTGCGTCGGTCTCTCGGTAGGGCGCTCGTGTGCCGTCGAAGACCAGGTCGGTCGAGGTGAAGAGCATTCGCACGCCGTCGGCGGCAGCCATCTCGGCCAGCTGGCGCGTGGCGACGAGGTTGACCGCCTCGGCCTCCTCGGGCCGCTCCTGGCACTCGCGAATACTGGTCAGTCCGGCCAGGTGCAGGATCGCGTCGGGGCGTGTGTGGGCCCAGAGCCGGTCGACGGTGTGGGGGTCGCACAACTCCGTCATGATCGTCTCGGCCCCGGGGGCGGCCGGCCGGGTGCGGTGCCAGGTGGTGATCAGCTCGAATCGCCCGGCCTGCCGGCTGCAGAAGTTGAAGCCGAAGAAGCCGGCGGCGCCAGTGACCAGGATGCGCATCGACGTCTGCTATAATGGGCCGATTCAATAATGCAACTCCAGATCAGACGACTGAATCCGGCGGCGACGCTGCCGGTATTCGATGAGAGCGGGGAGAATGCCGGGATCGACCTGCATACGGTCGAGGCGCTGGCGCTCGAGCCGGGGCGGGTGCAGGCCTGTCCCACGGGCATCGCCACCTGCTTCGAGCCCGGGTACGTCGGTCTACTGCGCGATCGCTCCGGTCTGGGCAGTCGTGGCATTCACCTGCTCGGCGGCGTGATCGATGCCAGCTACCGCGGCGAGTGGAAAGTGCTGCTGATCAACCTCGGCGATCAGACCTACCAGATCGAGGCGGGGGACCGCGTGGCGCAGCTGATCTTTCACCGGGTCGAGCCGGTGGAGATCCGCGAGGTGGAGGAATTGCCTGACAGTGACCGCGGCGCCCGCGGGTTTGGCTCCTCCGGGCGCTGACCC
>CAZMLI010000479.1:0-3512 GCA_964566865.1 uncultured Planctomycetota bacterium | reverse complement strand
ACCGTGGAAGGCTACACCGCCCTGGAGAAGGTCTCCTCCTTCGCCACGCTGTTCGGCGGTCTGCTGTTCATCGCCTGCGCCATCGTCGCGGGCTACTTCGTGATGAAGGGCCCCGCCGCGGTGATGGCCGCCAGCCAGAAGCAGGCGGTGATGTTCGCGGTCATGTTCGGGGTTCTGGGCATCATCTCGTTCATCGTGCTCTACGTCGTGGGCCAGTTCTCCCGCGTGCTACTTGGCCTGGTCGATGTGATCGGCGACCTGCGCAGTCGTCTGGCCAGTTCACTGGCTGACGATGCCGACTGACGGGCCGCCGAACAACGAATCACCGACCGACGAGTCGCAATCGACGGTGGCCGTGCCGCTGGACTCGGATGCACTGCGCGCAAACATCAAGCGCACGGCGCAGAAGGTCGAGATTCCCGAACGTTACGAGCTGCTGATCGAGGCCGTCGATGGCTTCTACGGCGTGCGCGAGTCGCTGCGCGAAACCCTGCGCGAGTACTTCCACGGCTACCGCAACGTCGACAGCTTCATCGAGGGGCTGCAGACGGTCCTGCTGCGAAACTGGAGCTACTTCGAACGTCACGAGAGCCGCGTCGAGCTGTTCGTGCGCCTCTCCGAGCTCCCGCTGGAGTTGCTCGAACATCCGCTGACCGACGCCCAGACCTCCTCGCTGCTGCGCCAGCTGGCCAAGTGGTCGACGGAGGTGCTGCGCGGCCCGCACGGCGCGTCGTATGTCCCCCAGCTGGGCAAGATCTGCGACGCGCTGACGGGGCTACTGCCCCAGGCGCCCGCCCCATTTCTCGAGCGAGACAACGACCTCCGGCGCCTGATTGCCAGCGCCGCGCAGCATCCGCAACTGGCGGACCGCTTCCTCGCGCTGCACCGCCAGCTACTGTCGACGGCCTACGCGCGGGGCAAGGCACGTCTCGACGTGGCCCAGTGGCTGCATGGTGGCGAGGTGTCGATCAACGACCCGACAACGGCCGCCGCGGTTTTCACCGCCACCGGGGCAGCGCGAATGGACGCACTCAGCGCCTCGCTGGCCGAGGCCGAGGGCGAAGCGCTACATTCGGACAGCTTCCCGCTGTTCTCGGCGCTGGTCGACGGCACGATCGACGCGCTCGAACAGGTCGCTGACCTCGAAGACCGCTTCGGCGTCTGCCTCTTCCTGCTCAAGGACAATACGCTGGGCTACCGCGACAAGGAGGTGATGGTCTGCCTGCTGAGCGCCGTCAAGCGACTGATCCAACCCGAACGTGCGCTCGACTTCAGCCGACTGCTCGAGCGACTGACGGCCTTCTTCCATCAGCGAGAAGACCTGCACCCCGACATGCGGTTCCAGATCTACCGCGCGATCGGCGAGGCGCTCGGCCAGGCCAACGTGGTGCGCGCCGCCAACCGCCTGATGGACGACCTGCTGACCTGGCGCTTCGAACACCCCGACGTCAACGGCGCCACGCACGACTGGCAGACCGTGGTCAACCCGTTCCATCTGCCCAACGTGCGTTGCTGGCTGCGCATCATCGCCTCCAACCCGCTGCTCTACGAACGCCTGGCCGCCGCGCTACAGATTCAGCTGCGACTGGGCGGCGTCTTCGTCGCCGACACCGACCTGTTCCAGCGAGACATCACCGACTTCCTCAACGCCCACATCAAGCCGATCTACTTCTCCGCGCGCCAGTTGCTCGGCTCGTTCCCGGTCTACTTCAACGAGGTGGGCGCCGAGGGCGAGCTGCGCTCGGTCTCGACGGAGATCGACGAGGTCTGCAGCCGGCGTGACTCGCTGATGCACTTCCTGCGCAAGCAGGTGCATGCCGAGTCGTCCAACCGGCTGGTCGAGTTCTGTCGGGCGGTGCTGCAATACTGGACCAAGCTCGACACCGAGCAGATGGCGCCCTACTTGCCCGAGGGCACCTACAGCCAGATCTTCGAGCAGCGCCACTGGGCGGAGGGACCGCACGCGTTGCTGACGTCATTGACGCAGCTCGACGGCTGGGGCACGTACAGCGCCAACGAGCTGGTCGAGCTGCTGCTCGAGATGTCGCCAGAGACGCTGCAGGCGCTGCTGAGCCAGGTCGAACGAGAAGACGAGCGGGACGGCCGGCGCGTATTCCTGCTGATCCGGCTGTACCAGCTGCTCGAAGAAAAGTACTCGCTGACCAGCCTGGACTGCGGCGCAATGGTCGACGACCACCGGGCCCTCGACACCTGGGTCCGCAAGCAGTTCACCACCGCGCTGGCCGGCTGGCAATCGGCCGTCGAGGATCCGTATGTCAGCCGCGCGGTGCGGGTCGGCACACGCAACAAACTGCTCGACGCCGCCCTCTGCGTGATGGAGGAGCTGAACCAGATCATCCTCTCGCCCAAGCCCTCGGAAGGGCACGAGAACATCTATCACAAGCGCCATATCGCCGCCGGCATCCCGTCGATGTATGGCCAGTACACCGAGCCCAAGTTCGATGCGCTGGGGCTCTCGTTCCGGGTCGAGCGACTGGTGAAAAGCCTGCTCGAGGACATCAGCGGCGCCTTCACCGCCAAGTACGCCACGCGCGAATCGCTGCGGCGCATGTCGGCCAACCTGCAGCGCTTCGAGCGAGCATTGGCGGTCGGCGGAATCCAGAGCCAGAATACGATCTCGGCCAACTTGCGCTTGCTGGAAGTCAGCTTCGGCCGGGCCAACTTCACCTTTCAGCAGTACCAGAACATCTTCAAGTTCCTCTCGCAGACCGTCTCGAATCTGGTGCGGCTCTCGGTGCAGATTCACGACCGCGCGCTGCACAAGGTGCTCGAACACGACAACCGCCACTGCGAGAAGTCCGGGCTGTCGCGGGACGCGGTGGCCGAGATCGTCCTGCGTGAAGTGCTGTCCAATACGCTGGGGCTGCAAACGCTCGACAACTACATCGCCGCGGCACACCATCTGATGTTCAGCCTCTCCGAGCGTCTCGATGGCCCGGCGCTGACCCGGATGATGAACTACGATCCCGAAGCGCTGGTCTCCTGGATTCACGAGCCGAACCCGATGACCGACGACCAGATCACGCTGGGCTACAAGGCGCTGGCGATCAAGCATCTGGCGGCCTTCGGGCAGAACGTGCCGCCCGGGTTCATCCTGACGACCCAGCTGTTCAGCGTGCTGCCGGCGCTGCCGCACCGGGCGTTCTACGAGGATACCAACCAGCGGATCCATGCCGCGCTCGAACAGCTGCAGGAGGTCACCGGGCTGCGGCTGGGCGACCCCGAGAATCTGCTGACGCTCTCGATCCGCTCGGGCGCGGCCGTCTCGATGCCCGGCCTGATGACCACCTTCGTCAACGTCGGCCTGAACGACGAGCTGACCGAAGCGATCGCCGCCGAGGAGGGCCGCGGCTGGATGGCCTGGGACTCCTACCGGCGCTTCATCCAGTGCTGGGGCATGTCCAACGGCCTCGCGCGCGACGTGTTCGACCACTTGATGACCGCCCACAAGGATCGCTACGACGTCAGTCAAAAGCTCGACTTCAGCCCCG
>CAZMLI010000478.1:0-3520 GCA_964566865.1 uncultured Planctomycetota bacterium | reverse complement strand
CACTACACCAAGCGGTACTGGCCATACTATCTGCTTGGCTCATTCGCGGTCGTCGGCACCAACCTCTGTGACCTGACGACCACCTTCATCGTCAAGTATGCCGTCAACCTGATCAACGACGACCCGCGCAGCGGCGGCTTCCTGCTGGGCTTTCTGGAGCGTCTGGCCGACCGTACGGGCTATCCGCTGTTGATGGTGATGGGCGGCTTCTTCGTCGTGCTGATCATCTTTCAGGGGGGCTTTCGTTATCTCTGGCGGCGCGGCTTCGTGATGAGTTCGCTGCGCATCGCGCGCAACATGCGCGCCGACCTGTTCTGGCACTTGCAGCGGCAGGAGCACGCCTATTTCGATCGGACGCAGACCGGCGCGCTGATGTCCGTCGCGACGGCGGACATCGAGGCCATGCGGATGTTCCTCGGCATCGGGGTGCTGCTGTTCGTCGACACCCTGCTGTACTTCATGCTGGTGCCCTACCTGATGTTCACCATCGATCCCTGGGTCACGCTGGCCGTGATGGCGCCCTTGCCGCTGATTCCGCTGCTGACCAATCGGATGGGCTCGGCCGTACACTCGCGCTTCAGCGACTGCCAGGAGCAGCTGGCGACCATTTCGGCGCGCGCACAGGAATCGATGGCCGGCATCGCGGTGATCAAGCGCTTCGCCCAGTCGGAAAACGAGACCGCGTTGTTCGACGAGCTGAGTCAGGAGTCCTGCAAGCGGCAGGTGCATCTGGCAAAGGTCCAGTCGCTGTTCATGCCGCTGTTGACGCTGGTGGTCAGCATCGAGATCTTCATCGTGATGTGGTTCGGCGCCGGCGCGGTGGCCTCCGGTCGGCTGATCGCCGGCGAGCTGTTCCAGATGCTGATGCTGTCGTTGATGTTGACCTTTCCGATGATGGAGCTGGGCTGGACGATGACCCTCTATCAGCGCGGGGCGGCGTCCTACAAGCGCTTTCGCGAGGTGCTGGATTGCCAGCCCGGCATCGTCGACGATCCGGCGCGCATCGATCGCGAGCAGATCGACGGCAGGATCAGCTTTCGTGGGCTGGGGCACACGTTCCCCGGCGCGGAAAGCCCCGCACTCTCAGACATCGACCTCGAGATCCCGGCTGGCGCGACCGTGGCGCTCGTTGGCGAAGTGGGCGCCGGCAAGTCGGCGCTGGCCAGCCTCGTGCCGCGGTTCTACGAGGCGCCGGAGGGCCAGGTGCTGATCGACGGGGCGGACATTCGCTGCTTCCCGCTGCAGGCCTTGCGCGCATCGATCGGCTACGTCCCGCAGACGACCTTCCTGTTCTCCCGCAGCATCGAGGAGAACATCGCGCTCGGCCTGTCCGAGTACACCCGCGAGCAGGTCGTCGAGGCAGCCGAGATCGCGGGACTGGCCGACGACCTGGCCGGATTCAGCGAGGGCTACGAGACGCTGCTCGGTGAGCGGGGTGTCAACCTCTCCGGCGGCCAGCGCCAGCGGATCGCGATCGCGCGCGCGGTGATCAAGCGGCCGCGGATTCTGATCCTCGACGACTGCCTGTCCGCGGTCGATACGCGAACCGAGGCGCAGATCCTCTCTTCGCTGAAGAGGCTGATGGCCGACCGCACCTGCCTGCTGATCGCGCACCGGCTGTCCACCGTGCAACATGCCGACCAGATCTGCGTGCTCGCCGCAGGAAGGATCATCGAGCGCGGGACGCACGCCGAGTTGCTCGAGACCGACGGCTGGTACGCCCAAACACATCGGCAGCAGCAGCTGGAGGAGGCCTACCAGTCATGAGTGAAAGCTATCTGGAGGAAGACGCGCTCTGGGAAGGCAAGTTCGATCGAGACATCTTTCTGCGACTGGTGGCCTATGTGCGGCCGCACCTGAAGCTGGTCGGCGTGGTGGGGGTGCTGGTCCTGCTGACCACGCTGTTTCACCTGGCGTTGCCCTACTTCCTGCGGCTGATCATCGACGACGTCAATCCGGGCCTGACGACACAGACCTTCTGGGGCATGACCAGCGGCAAGGGTGAGCTGTTTCGCTGGTTCGCGCTGGCCTACCTGCTGTGCGAGATCTTGCGCTTTGCCAACAACTACGCCCAGTTCTTCTTGCTGCAGTTGCTGGGCCAGCGGGTGATCTACGACGTGCGGATGGACCTCTTCGGCGAGTTGCAGAAGATGCCGATGTCCTTCTTTCACAAGCAGCCGGTTGGCCGGCTGGTAACGCGCCTGGCGTTCGACGTCGAGAACCTGACACAGATGTTCTCCGAGGGGCTGATCACCGTGGTCAAGGACCTGTTCCTGGTCGCCGGCATCTCGGTCGCCTTGCTGCTGGTCGACTTCGAGCTGGGGCTGATGATCCTGACCATCCTGCCGCCGCTGTTGCTGACGACCATCGCCTTTCGCCATCTGATTCGCTGGATCTATCGAGAGGTGGCGCGCTATCGCTCGTTGATCAATGCCTACACCGCCGAGAACCTCAACGGCGCGCGCGAGGTGCAGGCCTTCACCCGCGAGGCGGCGCACTACGAGGAGTACGAGCGGCACAACCAGACCTTGCTGGATCAGCGGCTGACGGTGATCCACCGCTGGGGTCTGTTTCAGCCGGTGTTCTCGGTGCTGTCGGCGATCGCCACGGCGCTGGTCATCTCGCAGATCGGCATGGCGGTGCTGGCCAAGGAGGTGCCGCTGGGGGTCTTCGCGCAGTTCTTCTTCCTGGTCCGGATGCTCGTCGATCCACTGCGCAGCCTGGCCGAGAAGTACAACATCATGCAGCAGGCGATGGCCTCCGCCGACCGGATCTTCAGGATCATGGACCACCCGCAGGACTCAGCGCTGGCGACGCCCCGCAGCGATCGACCCGCCCCGAGCGGGCAGCTTTCGTTCGACGGGGTGGACTTCGCTTACACCGAGACGGAGCCCGTGCTGCGCGATCTCTCGTTCGATGTGGCGCAAGGGGAGTCGGTAGCGATCGTCGGCCATACGGGCGCCGGCAAGAGCACCGTGATCAACCTGCTCTCGCGGTTCTACGATGTCGACGCGGGTGGCATCTCGCTGGACGGCGTCGATCTGCGCGACTGGCACCCCGATCAACTGCGACGGCAGATCACCGTCGTCAGTCAGGACGTCTTCCTCTTCGCCGGCACCATCCGCAGCAACATTGCGCTCGGCGACGAATTTCCGCAAGAGCGGATCGAGGCCGCCGCGCAGGCGGTCGGCGCGCACCCGTTCATCTGCGAGCTGCCCGGCGGCTACGACGCGCCGGTGGTCGAGGGTGGCGCGACGCTCTCGGCCGGCCAGCGGCAGCTGATCGGCTTTGCCCGCGCGATCCTGCGCGACGCGCCGATCATTGCGCTGGACGAGGCGACCAGCGCGGTCGATACGCGAACCGAGGCGCTGATCCAGGCGGCGATGGAGACGATCATGCGCGACCGGACATCGATCATCATCGCGCACCGCCTGTCGACAATCCAGCGCTGCGACCGGATCTTGCTGCTGTACAAGGGCGCGCTGGTCGAGTCCGGATCACACCAGGAGTTGCTGGCCCG
>CAZMLI010000477.1:0-3520 GCA_964566865.1 uncultured Planctomycetota bacterium | reverse complement strand
AATAAAAAGATCTTTGAAAATTGGATAATACAACGAACACGAGATAGAAAAAAAAGAAACAAAAATTGTCATGATATCACTTTTTCACGAAGAGATATCGTAGAACTTAGTATGTAAATTTGATGAATTTATATACATGATCAGGCCAGACACACTTAAAAGTGTCTATAAATAAAAATACTATCTTGTCGCAAATGATAAATCGAAAAATACAAAAAACAGTACTCGATTACGTAAGTAATCAACTATTATTTTTTAATTTGAGGTTTTCAAACGCAAAACTTAAGAATAACTAAAAAAACTTAAAACTTAAAAATTGACGAACGAACAAACACTAGTAGTTGCTTGTACTTGTACAAGTAGCAACACAGAGTTCAAAAAAATAAATCATTCAGATGTAATTTATTACATCACCATTGAATGGTCTGGAAGGAATAAACCTTATAAAAAAATTAAAGGAATAAATCCTGTATAAAAAATTGAAAAGGTTAAGAAACGAAGGGCGTATGGTGAATGCCTTGGCAATAGGAGCCGATGAAGGACGCGACGAACAGCGAAATGCTGCGGGGAGATGTAAGTACTCTAAGATCCGCAGATATCCGAATGGGGGAACCCACTATGTTGAAGACATAGTACCCTTGAGTGAATACATAGCTCATGTGGAGGGAACCTGGTGAACTGAAACATCTTAGTAACCAGAGGAAAAGAAAGCAAAATGCGATTCTCTTAGTAGCGGCGAGCGAAAAGGGAACAGCCCAGCACTATCACAGTTACAAAACTTTATCATAGAAGAACTAGATGGGAAGCTAGACCAAAGAGGGTGACAGTCCCGTAATTTAAATGGTAAAGACTGATGTGCGAAGAGTACGGCGGAACACGAGAAATTCTGTCGGAACATGCGAGGACCATCTCGTAAGGCTAAATACTACCTATTGACCGATAGTGAACCAGTACCGTGAGGGAAAGGTGAAAAGAACCCTTGACAGGGAGTGAAATAGATCCTGAAACCATATGCTTACAAATAGTTAGAGCCCGTTAATGGGTGATAGCGTGCCTTTTGTAGAATGAACCGGCGAGTTATGATGTTGTGCAAGGTTAAGCCTTTAGGGGTGGAGCCGAAGCGAAAGCGAGTCTTAATAGGGCGACATAGTACAGCGTTGTAGACCCGAAACCGTGTGAGCTAGCCATGAGCAGGTTGAAGGTTGGGTAAGACCAATTGGAGGACCGAACCAGGGTATGTTAAAAAATGCTTGGATGACTTGTGGTTAGGGGTGAAATTCCAATCGAACACGGAGATAGCTGGTTCTCCCCGAAATAGATTTAGGTCTAGCGTCAGAGTATAAATTACATGGAGGTAGAGCACTGAATGTGTGATGGTCCCACCTCGGGATACTGAGCTCAATCAAACTCCGAATGCCATGTAAAGATTTCTGGCAGTGAGACAGTGGGTGATAAGGTCCATTGTCGAAAGGGAAACAGCCCAGACCGTCAGCTAAGGTCCCAAAATATATGCTAAGTGGGAAAGGATGTGGAGATGCACAAACAACTAGGAGGTTGGCTTAGAAGCAGCCATCCTTTAAAGAGTGCGTAATAGCTCACTAGTCGAGTGTCTCTGCGCCGAAAATGTACCGGGGCTAAGCATATTACCGAAGCTACGGATCCTAAGGGATGGTAGGGGAGCGTTCTTATTGGGGTGAAGGTAGACCGTGAGGACTATTGGACTGATAAGAAGTGAGAATGCCGGTGTGAGTAGCGAAAAGACAGGTGAGAATCCTGTCCGTCAAAAACCTAAGGGTTCCAGGGGAAGGCTCGTCCGCCCTGGGTAAGTCAGGACCTAAGGTGAGGCCGAAAGGCGTAGCCGATGGACAACAGGTTGATATTCCTGTACCACCAAAGTAACTGAAGGAGTGACGGAGAAAGATAATCTGAGCCACTAAGAGGATTGTGGTTTAAGCACAAAGGGGTGTATGTAGGCAAATCCGCATACTGATACCTTGAAGTGTTATGACGTAAGTCAGGTGACTCTACGCTTCCAAGAAAAGCTTCTAGGGTTAATTATTTTGGTGCCTGTACCGTAAACGGACACACGTAGGTGGAGAGAGAATCTTAAGACGCGCGAGAGAACCCTTGTTAAGGAACTCGGCAAAATGACCCCGTAACTTAGGGATAAGGGGAGGTCACTTCGGTGACCCGCAGAGAATAGGCCCAAGCGACTGTTTACCAAAAACACAGGTCTCTGCTAAACCGTAAGGTGAAGTATAGGGGCTGACGCCTGCCCAGTGCTGGAAGGTTAAGAGGAAGTGTTAGCGCAAGCAAAGCTCTGAATTGAAGCCCCAGTAAACGGCGGCCGTAACTATAACGGTCCTAAGGTAGCGAAATTCCTTGTCGGGTAAGTTCCGACCCGCACGAAAGGCGTAACGATTTGGGCACTGTCTCAACAAGGGACTCGGTGAAATCATAGTACCAGTGAAGATGCTGGTTACCCGCGACAGGACGGAAAGACCCCGTGGAGCTTTACTGTAATTTGATATTGATATTCGGCATGTAGTGTACAGGATAGGTGGGAGACTTTGAGCCCGGAACGCTAGTTTCGGTGGAGTCGTCCTTTGGATACCACCCTTTACATGTTGAGTATCTAACTTGCACCCCTTATCGGGGTGGAGGACAGTGTCAGATGGACAGTTTGACTGGGGCGGTCGCCTCCCAAAGAGTAACGGAGGCGCCCAAAGGTTCCCTCATAATGGTTGGAAATCATTAGAAGAGTGCAAAGGCATAAGGGAGCTTGACTGCGAGACGTACATGTCGAGCAGGTAGGAAACTAGGGCTTAGTGAACCGGCTGTGCTGAATGGAAAGGCAGTCGATCAACGGATAAAAGCTACCCCGGGGATAACAGGCTGATCTCCCCCAAGAGTTCACATCGACGGGGAGGTTTGGCACCTCGATGTCGGCTCATCACATCCTGGAGCTGGAGAAGGTTCCAAGGGTTGGGCTGTTCGCCCATTAAAGTGGTACGCGAGCTGGGTTCAGAACGTCGTGAGACAGTTCGGTCCCTATCCGTCGTGGGCGTTGGAAATTTGAAGAGGAGCTGTTCCTAGTACGAGAGGACCGGAATGGACGAACCGCTGGTGCACCAGTTACACTGCCAGGTGTATAGCTGGGTAGCTACGTTCGGACGGGATAAACGCTGAAGGCATCTAAGTGTGAAGCCCCCCTCGAGATGAGATTTCCCATTCGAAAGAAGTAAGACCCCTTGAAGACTACGAGGTTGATAGGCTAGGAGTGGAAGCATGGTGACATGTGGAGCGGACTAGTACTAATAGGTCGAGGACTTAACCTAAATAGTGTTTAAATTTTAGCACTAAGGTTATTCTTAAAATGTATTATCCAATTTTGAAAGAAACATAATTTGGTGGCGATGGCTAGGTGGATACACCTGTTCCCATCCCGAACACAGAAGTTAAGCACCTAAGCGCCGATGATAGTTCTCAAGAGCGAAAGTAGGACGCTGCCAAGTTATTT
>CAZMLI010000476.1:0-3540 GCA_964566865.1 uncultured Planctomycetota bacterium | reverse complement strand
TCAGGTTGCCGTTATCGTCGTAATTGCAGGTGGTGGTCACCGCATCGACGGTTCCTGAGGCTAACGTCCAGGTGTACAGCAGGTAACGCTCATCGAAGACCTTTGCGATCTTGTTGCCCAACGGCAGGGTCGTGATCGTCGGATTCTCGTCGAGATCGTACGCCTGCAAGGTCGTGATGGTCTTGGTGCTGCTCACGTCCTGCGTAGTAGATGTAGGGTTGTCCAGGAAATCCCGGACGACTGTCAGCGTGATCCAGGGGTGGCTGCTGTCCAGCGTGCCGGTGTCGTCCACATTCTGTACTTGGATCTCGTCGACAAAATCATTGAGACCAAAGCTGATTAGTCTCTCGTAGTTGAATGGCGCTGCGGAAATGGTCTTGATCGTCTGGTCGAGCTCGTTCACCGTCCGAAGGTAGGTATTGTTGTTCGGGTCTTTGATCGAGGTCGTATTGCCCACCTGGTCGCGGCCGAAGGTGGTTGTGAGATTCAGGCCACCGCTGTCGATGATGACCTGCTGCAAGTAGTCCTTCGCGGGGTCAGCCAGCGCAAAGTACAGGTACTGGTCATTGCGCCCGCCGGGCTGGATCGACCGGATCAGCTGGCTCTCCGCATTGAGCCAGTACTTGTGCTTGATGATCTGCACCGTCGTGCGACAGATGTTCACATCCGGCATACAGACGACGACCAGGTTGCCCAGCGACTGATTGGTCAGGCCGTCGCCGTTCTGATCGCCGAGGGTTGCCTCCTCGAAGTCGTAGATGTTGGTGACCTGAAACCCGCGTGCGTTGGTGAAGGTCTTGATTTGCTGGAAACTGGTCTCGAAGGTCCAGCTCTCGACCAGATCCGGCTCGCCGAGGTGCGAGATTCGCTTTGCTGTCAGCAAGTTGCCTTGCGCCACAGAGTCGGGATTGAACTCGTCGAAGATGGAGAACTCGCTGTTGCCAAGCGGATAGGTCTCACGAGTTCGTTCCGTGTGAAAATTATGCTCGACCAGCGTCGTAAAGGTCGGCGGATCGCCCGGACGCACGCCGTCTGTGTGCACGACGACCTTGTTGTGAGTCGCCGAAACTTGATCGAAGTGGAGGTCTACACGAAAACCCCTCCGACCAATCTCCGTGGTCATCAGGCCACCGTAGCTCATCGAGAAGTTCTGGCCGGCCACACCATACTGCTGCCCGATCACCTGGCCGGCGATCGAGATTGTATTTCTCAGGTACTTTTGACCCTTGGGGTCAGTGATGCATTCAATGTCGTGATTCAGCCAGGGATACGCCTGGCCGCTGAGGTAGGCGAAGGTCGTCGTCTTTCCGGCCGGGTACTTGGTCGTGGTCGGCGAGCGCATCGTCAACAGGTCGCCGGTCGTGACGTCGTAGGCGAACACCCAGCTGCGATTGAAGAAGTCGGTGAAGGAGACCATCTTCCCGTCGGAGTAGGCGAACGTGACCACCTTGCCACGGCTGGTCGTGAGCGCGTCCATCTCGTTATTGGCGCCGTAGCTGATCGAGATGGTATTGTTGCGGAACGAGCACTCGGTGAGCTTGTGCAGGCCACCGACGAGTGCGAACTTCTTCGTCATCCCGTGGCGGTCGGTCAGCGTGTAGACGCTGCCGCTCAGGGTGATCTTCTCGTAGAAACCATCCGGCGCCTGATAGAAGCTCCCGTTCCAGGTAAAGGTATCCAGTCGGCCATCGCCACGGTACAGGTCGACCTCTCCGGAACCTGGTACGATCCACTCCAGGTAGGAGTGGTACCAGTTGAAGCCCAGCACCGTCGCATTGGGATCAGCACCGCTGCGCCCGCCCGACCGATAGGTCACCGTGAAGTTGAAGTCGACTGGGCTTCCACCATACAGGTGTGCGACCTGGCCGGCCGGCAGACGGCCGGGAATGTGCATCAGGCTACTCTGATAATAGAACTCGCCCGAGTGAGGCAACACGCGGTGCCCGACCAACAGCGCATCTCGGGGTGCCTCTTGCTCGATTCGTGGATTGACCTCGATCCGCTGGCCGAAAATGTTGAACTCCGACGAGTTCCGACCGTCCTGCCAGAACACCATGAGACTGTTGTCCGAGGTGTTGGAGCAAATCGTCGCGAAGAACTCGTTGGCGTTTGGATTGGAAGACTGCGTGATGGTGTAAACGCTGGTCACAATCTTGCCGGTGTCGGCGTACTCGCGACCGAAGATGTCCGTGTCGCCGTCCGGAGTTGTCGCGTGCCAGGCCACGACGAAGGTCCCCATCGCCGGGTTGGAGGCAATCTGGGGATCCTCCGCATCGCGGCCGGCCGGTTCGTCGATTACGAAGTTGCCATTGATCAGATCTCCGGTGGCGGCGTCGATCAGTTGGCCCATGATTCGGTTGTTGGGACCATTCTGGCTCTCGTTGACGGCCATCAACCTGCCGTTGCACAGCGCGAAGCAGGGCCCCTTGTCGGCGCCTGGCTGCGCAATGACGGTCACGACAGGGGTCTGCATCGCGACCAGCCCGGCGTCGTAGGCGAATGCAAAGTTGTCGCAGACGGTGCTCTCGTAAATCATCCAGAACCAGTTCTTGTCCGGATAGTAGACCAGCTTGCTGTTGATCAGGTCCGTGGTGATGCTGTCGCGAATGATGGTGTCGTCTTTGCTGACCGTACCGTCCGCGCTATTAATGTTTTGCTGGATGATGTCAAAGTCGCCGTCCCGGTCATCGCTCCAGCAGATTCCGAACTCGTTGTTCTGGGAGTTCCAGGCCACGGAGGGCATTTTTGCGGTGGTGCCGGGAAAGGGGTTATTGAGGATAGTACCCGGGACCACGATGCTCCCCAGCGGATCGAGGATGGTGAAGACTATCTGTTTGTTGTTGTACTTGAGCACCACGCACCACGTGTTGGATGTCGAGCTGAAGGCAACAACCGGGGTTTCTTCGTTCTTGGTGCCGTTACGGATCGGGAACGGGGTGCCGATCGGAGTGCCGTACTTGTCGACAAAGCGCCCGTAGACATCCATGTCGTTCTGCGAGAACTCGCGTTCAAAGACGCTAAGGGTCTCCTCCCGGTTGGGGTTGAAGGCGCAATCGGGCCGGGTTTCGTCGACCGTTGCGGACGAGACCTGGACGTTGGATCCCACTATTGGGTCTACGACAACCGGATACTTGGCGTTCGCAAGCCAGCGCCCAGGAACGTGGATGTCGAACCGATCCTGGCGCAGGGTGACCCGGGCCAGCAGTTCGCGCCCGGCCTGGTCGTACACCGTCGTCTTGCCGATCTTGACGATCTTGCTCAGCTCAAACCCCTCACGGCTCTCGGTGCGGTTCGGGATCAGGTCGGTTTCGAGCGTGCCATGGAAGATCAAGTCTTCACGGCCGTTGCCGACTGGACGCTGGAGCGTGAACGCCAGCTCCACCCCCGCGGGGCGTGATTGATAACTCTCGGTGATCCCACTACGTCTGGCGATCTCGACCCGGTCGGCGGCGACCCGAGTTGGCTTGCTCGAGCCGATCGAAACACGTCGCTGACCGATGGAGAGTTCACGAAACTGATAGGCCAACGGGATGCCGTGCA
>CAZMLI010000475.1:0-3554 GCA_964566865.1 uncultured Planctomycetota bacterium | reverse complement strand
CGACTGCTCAAGTAATTCACTTGCACGATGCAAGTGAACGTCATATGTTTGTCGTGACAATCCCTCCAACCACACACAAGAGGCTGATGAATAGCCGATGCCGCAGCAATCAGACTGTCGTTCGGGATGCCCGCTGAACATCGCACTGGAGATTTTCGGTGATCGCTGGACGTTGCTCGTGATCCGAGATCTCATGCTCAAGGGTGCGCATTCCTTCGGTGACCTGATGGAAGGGGGGGAGAGCATCGCCACGAACATCCTGGCGGATCGTCTCGATCTGCTCGTTGAGCAGCAGATAGTTTACAAGGCTCGGATGGCGAGCGACCTGCGCAAGTTTCTCTATCGGCTCACCGAGAAGGGCATGGATCTCGCTCCCGTGCTGGTAGAGATGATGGTCTGGGCTGCTAGCCATAACAAGACAGACGCGCCGACGTCCGCCATCAAGCAGATGAAGACGAACCGGTCGGCCTTCTTGCGGGGAGTTCGCAAGAAGTGGGAGGAGGACGGTTCTCGGCTGAACCCGGAAGGCGCAGACGAGTAGCGGGGTACGGTTGCACCTCGCCCGGCAGTGGCTCAGCTTGAAATCAAGCTGAGCCAGCGGTCGCACTCTGTGTCTCAGCGCTCTCCGCGATTCGCTTGAGATTTTCGAGGACCGCTTGACGCACTTTCCGAAAGCTGCGCTTCAACATCAGCATGCTGATCAGCGATGCCAGGAGGTGCCGTGGGCGATAGTAGGTCGTATTGATGATCCGTATCGTCTGAGGTCCTACGCTTTCCAGGCGGAAGTCGAACCCCATGTCCTCCAGCATCCTTGCAAAGCCATAGGAGTCCTTTTCCATCACCCAACCGATGCGATTCATCGGCTCGAAGTCGCAGCAGCGCTCCGTGACCGTGCCTGGCTTGCCGTTCACCGAAGGCCGCCGCTTCCGATCACGAGCGGCATCATCGACGAGGGCCGCAAAGGACGCCGCCCATCCGACAAAGACCTGTGCGCAGATGGCACGGACCTCGGAATGCGTATCTGATAGCTCCTCGCGAGACCCACCAAGGGCACTCCCAGGGGCACACTCACGATCAGCAGCGCAGGGGCTGCGACACCGATAATGATCCGGACTTGCCGGGTGACCGCACCCATGGCGACACACTTTTCGTGAAAGATGATCCTGTGCCAGGGGTAGGCCAGCACCATGGTGACCACGAGATAAGCCAGGATCGAGAGTCCAAAAGTGCGTCTTATACCAGCTTCGCTCCGGCGGGCGGCTTGGGCTCTCCGACGTTCTGGAAGAACCAGATCTGGTAGCCGTAAGGGTCAAGGAGGGTGAAGGTCAGGTCTCCCCACCATTGCTTGGTCAAAGGGGACGTGGGCTTGACACCGTTGCCCGTCACCAGCTCGAAGTGCTTCTCGACGTCCTCGACCTGCATGTAGATATCAATAGGGCGACGGGTCTCGGACGGCCCCGAGCCCTCGCGCTTTTCAACCGGGCGAAGGAGCATGACTCTGGCGCCGCCGAGCACCACTGTAACGAAGTCGAGCTTCCCGTCCTTTCCGAGCATCCCCATCTTGTGGGTGAATCCGAGCTTCCCCACATAGAAGTCTCGTGCGTTTTCAACTGAATCAACGGAGATCATCGGCATGACCACTGCTACGACATCTCTCTTCATCGGTCCTTCTCCTGGTTGGGGGCTATGTCGGGGTTGGGATCGACGGTGAAGACCGTGCCGGAGGAGGTTACGCTCGAGCCACCGACGCTTCCGATCAGCGTATCATCGACATCCCACAGGGCGTCGGAGCTGTGGTAGACCTTGACCGAGTCAATCGACGCGGCAGCGATCGTGGTGCTGCTGGCGGTCAACTTGACAGCGATGCTGTCGACCGTGGGCGTCTGGCGGCTGCGGATCTCCAGCGCGAGCCAGGTCGTCTCTTTTGTCGGTGCAATGCTCAGGCCTGTGTCGGTCGCAGAGAGAATCATGAACTCAGGTCCGGTGACCTGCTCGATCGCCTGGCTGACCGAATAGTGGCTCCCGGCCACCACGGTTTCGGAGAAGGTATAGCTGTCCTTGGCGTCGGCGCTCGCACTGCCCGTCTGCTCGACGTCGAGCGTATTGCCACCCGCGTTGCTGTTCAGGTCCAGCAGGATGAAGATGTAGCAGGTGATTTCCGTCGCGAAGGCGTAGCTCCCTGTCACCGAGACCGTCACCCCATTGCCTGAGGGGATCGTCGTCTGCGTGCCAAGCAGCGTGTCCTCGGCGCGGTTGAGCACGGTGTCTGTCGACAGATAGACATGGACCGCGTTCACGTCATCGCTGACGTCCGAGTCGCCGTCTCCGTCGACACTCAGTGAAAGCGTCACGTCGACCTTGGTCAGAGTCGCCGTAGGCCCTCTGACACACTTCACGCGCAGAAACGGAACATACGCGTCCCCTTCCTTGACGGTGACCGGAGTGACATCGGTACTCTCCGACAGGACAATCTTGAACGAGTCGGCAGTGTGTTGTCCCAGGTCGGTAAAGTAGTCCAGGGGATGGACGATCCACTCGGAATTCGAAGCATCGGTGCCTGCTGAGTCAGTCCAGCTAGTATTTCCGCCGGCAACGGTGCTTTTCCTGACCAAGGTGTGGAATCGCGTTCCATCGGTCACACCCGCCACGGCCCAGCCGGTACCCGGGTCTACTCCCCTCACGCCGACGACATCGATCACGGTCGAGCCGTCGAACAGTTCCAAGGCGTCATTCCCGTCGAATCGGAGGTCAAGTGAGGACATATCGGCTTCCGCGAAGCCCACCCAGGCAGTGGAGTGAGAGATCACGAAGACATCACCGTTGGCGACGCTGCCGCTCAGGGAGATCGTATAGGTCGGGTCGGTTGCCCCGTCTTGGTAGATCCTGATCGTGTAATTCGTCAAATCCACGGAAAATCCGGTCCCGTTGTAGATCTCGATTACTTTTTCCTGGATCGGTATTGGCGTGGTCTGAGTGGACCCGTCGATGTACTCCGAGATGAACAGCTGGGTCACCCGGCAGGGTATCGACCACCGTGTCGTCTTTGGCTTTTCACATCGGACGGCACCACGCCTGCTGGAGTTTCTACGGGCGCACCGCAAGGACCTCGCCAAGGTCACGGGCATTCGTTATGCCGGTGAGTTCGGGCATCCCTTCCACGTCCTCGATGACGAGCGCGCGATTCTCTCCCTCGATCACCCATTCGTCCCGGAAGGGCGCTTCGCATCCATGCTGGTGCGAGACCGCGAGCTCTCCCTGAGCCTCTCCGCCGGCTTCGAGACGCTTTGGAAGAAAGCCATGAAGGATCTTCAGGAAGTTGATTGCCACCCGCACGCGTCTGATCCCCGCTAAAGACACGTCACTCAAGAGATAGGCTGATACAAAAACGCGCTCGACTTCCTCAGGCGCCAGCCAGCCCAAATACCTCGCGTTCGACGGCCAGCTCCGCTTCCCCGACGGTCGTTTCGGCCGTGGTGAAATCACGGAACTGGTGGCCCTGGCGGGTGGCCATGCAGTAGGCGTTCAGCAGCAGGTTGATCAGCTGCGAGAGCATC
>CAZMLI010000474.1:0-3555 GCA_964566865.1 uncultured Planctomycetota bacterium | reverse complement strand
CTTTCATTCGCTACTCCATGCCCTCACGGGCGCTCCGAGGCTCCCGCCGAGCCGCGGCGCGAAGCGCCGGAAAAGTTCTAGGACTCGCCGCGTTCGAGCAATTCGAGCAGCAGGTCGATCAGGTCGGTCTCGGTCAGGATGCCGAGCAAGACTCCGTCGGCGTCGACCACCGGCAGGCAGCCGATCCGGTGCTTGCGAATCAGCAAGACCGCCTCGACCAGTTCCGTCTCCGGTCTCGTCGACAGCGGGGTGTTGACCATGTACTCGCCGATCGGCACGCGATCCAGCTTGCTCAACGCGCTGGAATCCATCGTCACCAGACTGGACAGGGCGCCGAGCAGATCGTCCTGACTGAGCAGGCCGATCAGCTTGCCCTCCACCCCCACCACCGGCAGATGGCGAAAGCCGCCCTTCAGCATCAACTGCTGGCCGCCGAGCAGCGAGGTCTCGGCCGAGGCGGATGTCACCGTCGTCGTCATTCGATCGCGAACGAGCATCCCGACATCTTCGGTCCGGATCTCCACGGATCAAGTGGCTGTCGAGAAAACTGTCGGGCTAGCGCTTCGCGTCGGCGATGGCCTGCTCGGTCAGCGCCTGGACCGCGGAACTGATCTCGACGTCGTAGGGCCACGGATTGTCCAGCTTGAGCACCGAGTCGGGCAGCCTGGCCACTTCCGCCAGGCAGCGCTCTCGCGAGGCCGCCAGCGGCGGCAGATCCTCGATCAGCTTGCCGCCCTCCATCACCGGCACCAGCAACGGCTCGCCGCTGACCTGCTCATCCTCCAGCGCCAGTAGATCCCCGCTGTAACTGCCCGAGCTGCCGCGGCGAAAGACCTGCTTCTTGCCGGCGTAGGTCTGCTTGCCGGTGCTGCCCTTGGCGCGGGGCAGCTCGCCACCCTGGCCGTCCGACTGCGAGACCAGCTTGTAGACACCGCCGAGGGCAGGCGCGTCCTTGCTGGTGATCATCTCGGTGCCAACGCCGAAAACGTTGATCGGGGCGCCACGGCTGAGCAGTGCGCTGATCTTATATTCGTTGAGGTCGCCCGAGGCGACGATCAGCGCGTCGGTCAAGCCGGCCTCGTCTAGCAGCTTGCGTGACTGCTTCGCCAGACTGGCCAGATCGCCGCTGTCGAGCCGGATGCCGCGCAGCTTGTCGCCGATCTCGATCGCGCGCCGGGTCCCCTCGTAGGTCTCGTAGGTATCGACCAGCAGCAGCGTGTGCTCCGGGAAGGCCTTGTGGTAAGCGGCGAAAGCCGCGCGTTCGCTATCGAAGGCCATCGTCCAGGAATGGGCGGCCGTGCCGACGATCGGCAGTCCCAGCATCTCGCCGGCCAGCACGTTGGAGGTTGCGGCCACGCCGCCGATGTAGCCCGCCCGCGCGGCGTGCAGTCCGGCCTGTGGCCCGTGCCCGCGGCGCGTGCCGTAGTCGGCGACCGTACGTCCCTCCGCCGCGCGGCAGATCCGGCTGGCCTTGCTCGCCACCAGTGTCTGGTAGTTGATCGTGGTCAGCAGGTAGGTCTCGACCAGCTGCGCCTCGATCACCGGGGCGGTCACACGCAGGATCGGCTCGTTGGCGAAGAACGGGGTGCCCTCGGGCATCGCCATCACGCTGCCGGTGAAACGCAGCTCGGCCAGACGCTCGAAAAAACTCTCGGGAATGCCGGCGAAGACCGGCTGCTGGCGCAGGTACTTCAGCAACGGCGCGGGAAAGCGCAGCTCGCTCAGGTAATGCAGCGCCTGCTCCAGGCCCGCGGCCACCAGATAGCCACGCCGTTCGGGCAACGAGCGCACGAACAGCTCGAAGGTCGACTCGTGCTCCAGTTCGTTGACGTGGTAGGCGGCCGCCATCGTCAGCTGATACAGGTCGGTGGCCAGCGCCATGTTGTCGTCGGAAAGGAACAGTCCGTTGAGGCTCATTCGGGCTAACTGTCTCCGAGATCGCTGTCTTCAGGATAGTCGCTGTCCTCCTCGGGCACGCGCTGCTCGAGGATCAGCTCGGGGATCGATCGACCGGTCAGTACGTTCCGGCGAATCGCGCGCAGGATCACCTGCTTGTGGGACAGCTTCATCAGCTCTCGCGCCACCATCACCCCGCCCAGGTCGCGGTAGGCCCCCATCACGATCCCGTTGTTCTGGATCACCAGGCACTTCTGCGCCTGCGCCTGGGTGATGAACTGGTTCTCGATCGCCACCTGGACGAACTGCTGGTCCTCTTCCTTGCGCCGCACCATGCGCTGATAGCAACGGATGAACCTGCGCTGCTTGGCGTCGAGGTAGCCCTCTTCGCAGAGCAGCGGGACCAGCTCGCGCTCCTCGTTCTCGGCCAGCTCGCGGCAAGCATCCAGCTGTTCGGTGGTCAGGTAGTTGTTGTCGAGCGCCGCCTTGATGAACACCTCTCGCGAACGCTCGATCTCGTACTGACAACGGGCTCGAGCGATCTTGGCCACCCTCCCGGGCGTCAGCATGCCAAGCATCCCCAGCACGTCGGCCAGCGTGATCTTGGCGCCGTACTGGGCGGCCTCCTCTTGCGCATCGAGCGCGACCACCAGCTGTGGCTGGTCGCACAGCTTGTTTCGCAGCGCGATCTTGCCGAAGAGGTAGTCGGCGTCATTGGGGATGTGGCAGTAGCGATAGGCCTGGTCGCGCGCATCGGTGCGGCTCATGATGCGGATCTGGCCCGACTCCTCGGCCATCGTCTTGCGGTCCATCATCGCGTGGCTGATGTCGGAGATCAGCGCGGCGTAGGCGTTGTAACGATGGTTCGGGTTGCGCGCCATCATCTTGGAGATCACGTAACAGATGCCGTCCGAGAGATGCGGCGTGTGGTCGCGCGGCGACACCGGATCCTGCGTGAGCAGATTGCGGATCACCGTCAGCGGCTCGTCGCCGTGGAATGGCGGGAAGGTGGTGACCATCTGATACAGCGTGGCGCCCAGCGAGTAGATGTCCGAGCGAAAGTCGAGATCGTCGCCGCGGGCCTGCTCGGGCGACATGTAATGCGGGGTGCCGATCACGGTCCCGTTCATCGTCAGCTTGGTCTGCGAGTCGAGCGACTTGGCCAGCCCCATGTCGCAGAGCTTGACGTCCCCCTCCCGGGTCAACATGATGTTCTCGGGCTTGATGTCGCGATGGACGAGGTTGAAGCCCCAGGCGTAGTCCAGTGCCTGCGCCACCTTGAAGCAGATGTCGAGCGATCGTTCCTCGTCGAAGGCGCCCTGCAGCAGCTCGGTCTTGACGGTCGTCCCGTCGATGAACTCCATCACGTAGTACCAGCCGCCGTCCTCTTCCTGCCCCGCGGTGTAGCCGCTGATCAGGTTGGGGTGCTCGAGCTGGATCGAGGCGCGGATCTCGCGCTTGAATCGTTCCACAGCATGGCCCGAGAGATCGTCGGCGATCATCTTGACCACCACGATCTGCTCCGTCTCCGGATGGCGGGCCTTGTAGACCTGCCCCATCGAGCCCTCGCCCAGAGGGCCGAGGATCTCGTATCCGCCTAGCAGTTGCGTCTGCGACATAATTAGAGTTTCGCGCTACAAAACTACGCAAATATGCAAT
>CAZMLI010000473.1:0-3570 GCA_964566865.1 uncultured Planctomycetota bacterium | reverse complement strand
GGGAAAGACACAGTATGGCTCGTCGCATCAGGCATCTCCACAGGACAGACAGCACAGGGTGCGTGACGTCAAAAATATCAAATCGGCCATGGGCCATCCGCCCCTTGCGCCTTGGGTTGCGTTTGATGACCGGATCAAGCGCGATGATACGGTATACTCGGTTCATGCGCGAGGGGCGGGAGGGGAGGCGCGGAGGCGGGGAGCCGGCGCGTCGTAAGAAAACAGAGGCTGGACTCCGGCGGCAGCGGAACCAGTCGAGCGACCGCAATCCCCCGCGTGGCCGATCCCGGCAGCAGCAGAGTCGGTCCAATACGCGCAAGCCCGGCCCGGCAGGGCGGGCTTCCGGCAGCCGCCACATTCGGCCCAGGGCCGAGAAACCGGTCGGCCTGTACGTGGCGGTCGGCGGACTGGGTCTGGCGCTGATCGCCGGGCTGCTGATGTTCATGATGGGTGGTGATTCGCCGCCGAAGGCTTCGCGCGAACGCATCGCGCGCGTCAAGCAGGCCAGACCCGCTGCCGAGATTTCCCGGACCAGGCAACCGAAGCGCACGGAACCGGCCGCCAAGCCGACGACCAAGCCCGCCTCGGAGAAGGACACGGGGCGGGCCGCGCTGCTGGCCATGCTCGAGGCCACTCGCCGGAAGATCACCGCAGCTCTGGATCGGGGAGATGTCCGCGCCGCCAGAACCGCGCTGGAGGCATTCAGCCCCGAGCTGATGGAGCTGGCCGATGATGACCCGCTCTTTCAGGCAGTGGCTTCCCTGCAGGCGCAAATCGACAAGCGCGCCGCTCTGCTGGTTGGCGATCCCGTCAACAAGCCGAAGCCGGAGCCGGATCCACCCCGCGCGCAACAGCAGCCTCCCCGGGCCAGCGGTCCCGTCGACTGGAACCGCGCGACCGAGATCTTCATGAAGCATCTGCGCGCGAAGGACTATCGCGGGATGCAGGGGCACGCGCTGCAGGTCATCGCTCGGGCGCCGAAGATCTACCTGGGCTACAACTGGTTGACGACCGCGCAGAGCAGTCTGAACAGCCCCGAGGCGGCGTACGAGACCGCGATGAAAGCGATCGAGCTGTACAAGACCGCACCGCAGGAGATGCGCCACCAGATCCGCGAGTATTACAACTTCCGTCCACTGACCGCCATCCTCGAGCAACTCGGTGAGTTCGAGCTGGCGCGCGAGAACGTGAACCGGATCAAGGCGTTGTCGAACGACGACCCCAGCTGGTGGACCGACAAGGCCCGCGTGGAGTACCACCTCGGCAACTACGACACGGCGTTGAAAGCTGCGGACGATGGTTTCAGGATCGCCGTGAAGAAGAAGAGCGTCAAGATGCTTGCATTGCTCTGGTATGTGGGAGAAGCGGCTCGCGCGTTGGGGCGGGATGCGCAAGCGAGAGCCGCCTACCAGGCCCTGACCCAGTATCGTCACCCGGTCTACACCGATATCGGTTACATCGGTCTGGCGCGGCTGGCGATGTTGAATACGGCCGGCAAGTTCGACCGCGCCGCGGCTTCGGCCGCGATGAAGCGGGTGCGCAACACCCAGCTGACGGTGTTTTACATCACCCATGCGATGCTGTCGTCGGTCGGGGGGGTGCACGAACAGGCGCTCGAGAGCTTCGAGTCCGAGCGGATCACATGGCGCACCCGGTCACCCGAGGTGGACTGGCACCACGGTGTGACCCTGCTCGCGCTCAACCATCGTGGTCGTGCAATCGAGAGGATCACCATCGCCACTCGTCGCAACCGCCATTATCGGAAGCGGCTCGACGCTGACCCGAAGGTCCAGCCGATCGCGCGGGACGTCAAGCGCCGCCTGGGTGATTACGACCGGGGTAAAGATGTCGAGGCGCGAATCGAGGTGGCCGAACAGCACGTGACGACCGAGGTGCTCCTGGCGCAGATCCGGAGCTTCATTCGCACTGCGCGGTTTAGTCAGGCGCTCGAGGACCTGGCCAGGCTGAAGCGGCGTGTCAGCGGCAGTTCATTGGCGGAGGCCGAGGCGCAGGTCACCCGCGTCAAGGCGTATGCCGCGCTCAAGCGCGCGGTCTTGAAGGCCATCCGAAATGGCCCGCTGAAGAACCACGCGCTGCAGCTGGCGGGGGCCAAGGCGGTGGGCGCCCGGCTGACGGGCGCCGACGACACGCACTACACGCTGGCCCTCGCGGGCGGTGGCACGGCCAAGGGCAGCTGGGCGCAGCTGCCGTTCAAGACGATGTGGGGCCTGTTCAACCGGCTCGGGCTGACCGCAGCTCAGCAGCTGCGACTCGCGGATCTGTCATGGGAGTGCGAGGCTTCGAGGCTGGCGGAACGATCGCTGTCCAAGGCCTGGGCCGCGCCGGAGCATCGATCGGCGATCGTCGAGCGAATTGCCCTGCACCGGGGCGTTTCACGCACGACTGGCGGAGGTTTTGTACCGCACAGAGGTCGGTTCGTCACCGTTGCCGAGAAGCGGCAACACGATCGAGGCCTGGTGTCATTTCGCGGGAAGTGGGTCACGCAGTCGGACAAGCGGCACATGCTGTCCAACCACGAGAAGATCAATGGCAAGTGGGTTGCGCTGACGGCCGAGCAGCTGCGCCAGCGTGGTTTCATCAAGTATCAGGGGAAGTGGCGTACGGCCAAAGAGATTGGGCAACGTCGGGGCGAATGGAAGGAGGCCTGGACCGAGCGCACGGCCCACTACGAGATCAAGACGAATCACAGCAAGCAGTTCGCGCTCAAGCTGGCCAAGGTGGTCGAGCAGGCCTACGTGCTGTACAAGCGCCTGTTCGGCGGGGAACCGAAGGGGACGCAGCGGATGCGGCTGCTGGCGTTCCGCACTTACGAGGACTATCGGGCCTACTGCGAGCGAACCGGAAATCTGGCGCAACTCAACGCGACGGGGTTCTCGCCGAGCGAGCCGCGAACCGCGTGCGGCTACGACAAGCTGAAGGATGAGCGGAGCTTGTTGCAGACCATGTTGCATGAGGGTGCGCACCTGTTCTATCAGCTGGCCTTCGATGGACAGCCCGAGTCCTGGCTGGCCGAGGGCATGGCCACCTACTTCGAGGGATTCCGGCTGAAGAGCGGCGGCCAGATCAAGTTCCACCACAAGCCCAGGATGCGGCGGACCCTGTTCCGGCAGGCATTGAGCCAGGGCCGGCAGATTCCGCTGCAGGAGTTCTTCACGGCCGACGCGGGCAAGCTGATCAACAGCAACGCGAACCGGGCGCTGGTCTTCTATTCCCAGGCCTGGGCGGTGCACTACTTCCTGCGAAAGAGCCCCGATCCGCGCTACCGGCAGGGCTTTCTTCGCTACTGGAAGGCCGTGGCGCGCGGCAGTAAACCCAACTTGCTCAAGCTGATCGGCGTCCCGCTCGCGCAGATGGAGCGCGACTTCAAGGCCTTCATCCGCGCGGAGTGATCGAACGCGCGCCCCGCGAGGGGCTGGCGCAATCTGTCGTGGCGCTGCCGGTTGCCCCTCGCTGTTCGGGCACTGTATAATACGCGCCTTCAGTGTCATCTCTGAGGAGGGTGAATGATGGTCGGTCGTGTCCGCTCGCTCCACTGGCTCACGCTGCTTT
>CAZMLI010000472.1:2318-3583 GCA_964566865.1 uncultured Planctomycetota bacterium | reverse complement strand
CCTCTGTGGCAAAGAGAGGCTCTCAAAAGTGCGTCGCAACCAAATGCCGAAACCATAGCCCTCTGGAGGGGTCCAAGCAGTTTCGTGTCAGGAACTAATTGACTTCGGCCAGGCGGTTGCGGATGAACGAGGCGCGGGCGATGTCGCGCTCATCCGGATCGAGGGAGCAGCCCTTCATCGTCTGCAAGTGGGCCGGCTGGGTCTGGATGAACAGCTGGTTGATCATTGAGATCGGCACGTCCCGGATCAGGCCCAGATTCACGCCCATGCGAACCGAGGAGAGGTACTGCATCGTCTCTTCGGAATTGATCGTGCGGGCCGAGCGCAGGATGCCGAGCGCGCGCCAGACGCGGTCTTCGAGGCCATTCTTGTTCTCGCTGATCAGCGTCTTCCGGATCGAGCGCTCGTAGCGGATGATCTGCGGGACGACCTGCGCCAGTTGTTGCAGGATCTCGTCCTCGGAACGGCCGAGCGTGACCTGGTTGGAGATCTGATAAAAATCGCCGGAGGCCGAGGTGCCCTCGCCGTAGAGTCCGCGCACGGCCAGGCTGATCTTGCTCAAGGATTCGAACACCTTTTCGATCTGCTTGGTCAGCACGAGGCCCGGCAGATGCAGCATCAGCGAGACCCGCATGCCCGTGCCGACGTTGGTCGGACAGGCGGTCAGGTAACCATACTGATCATGAAAGGCGAACTCCAGCATCTGGGCCAGCGCCTCTTCGATCTGGTTGCATTCCTCCCAGCAGCGGTGCAGCTCCATGCCGCTGCGGATCACCTGGATGCGCAGGTGGTCCTCCTCGTTGATCATGATCGACGCCATCTCGTTGGGGGCGAAGGCCACCGAACGATCGCCCTCGGCGCGCGAGTGTTCGCGGCTGATCAGGTGACGCTCGACCAGCAACAGGCAGTCGAGTTGACTGGCGCCCGCAAGGTTGAGAAAGATGCCGTTGTCGAGGATGCCCGAGCGGCGAATCTTGCGCGTGATCAATTCCTCGATCTCCTCGCGCTGCGCCGGGGACTGACGGTTGGTCGGAAACGGATAGCCGCGCAGGTTGCGGGCAAGTCGGACACGCGTCGAGATGACGATGTCGGCTTCCGAGCCTGAGCCGCGTAGCCACTCGCCGACCGACCCTGTGAGGTCGCTAAGTTCCATCGGTTTGCTGGTCCAGACTCGAGATTTCGTCTCGCAGGCGCGCGGCATCCTCGAACGCCTCGTCCTTGATCGCGTGGTCCAGCCGGATCACCAGCTGGCGGCGCGTCTTCTC
>CAZMLI010000472.1:0-2218 GCA_964566865.1 uncultured Planctomycetota bacterium | reverse complement strand
TCGCTAATGTTGGCGAGGTGGACTTCCGCCTCGACCTCTTGGCAAGCTTCACAAAGCATCTGAATCCGCTATAAGAACGTACATGACCGGCTCATGCCTGAGTATAACACTCGCCCGAAAAGCCTTCAAGGTATGCTGAGTTGCGTCGCGACTAGTTGGCGGAAGAGCTCGCCTCGTTCGGTAAAGTCGTTGAATTCATCATAACTTGCGGCGGCGGGGGAGAGCAGCAGCGTGCCGCTGTCCGTCAACGAGAGCAGCTGTTCGAAGGCGTCGCGAAAATTGGCGCTGTGGCGGGTCTCGACACCACTGCCCGCCAGCAGCGGCGACAGCCGCTCGCCGAGCGCGCCGATCAGCACGACTCCCGCCGCGCGTTGACCCAGTTCATGCGCCAGGCTGTCCAGTTCACAGCCCTTGTCGTAGCCTCCCACCAGCAGATAAATCGGCTGCTCGAGTGCCTGCAGCGCCGCGATCGTCGACTCGGGCGTGGTGGCGATCGAGTCATTGTAGAAGGTGCGCCTTTTGTCTTTGCCGACCAGTTCGAGTCGGTGCGGTGCGCCCTCGAAGCTGGCGGCGGCTGCGGCAACATGCTCCGGGCGCGCGCCGGCAGCCTGCGCGGCGGCCGCGGCAGCCAGGAAATTTGCCTGATTGTGACGTCCGACGATGCGCAGCGAGGCAATCGGCGCCAGCGTTTGGGTGCCGCCGGTGTCGCGCCGGACGAGCTGCTGCCCGTCGGCGAAGTAGCCGGACTCGAGCGGCCCCATGACGCTGAACCAGATGATCCTGCCGGGGAAGTCAGCGGGATGGTCGGCGACGCGGGCACGGGTCCAGGGGTCGTCGGCGTTCAGCACCGCCACGTCGCTGGTCGACTGATAACGAAAGATCGTCTGCTTGGCCGCGGCGTACTGCTCGAACGTGCCGTGCCGATCGAGATGGTTGGGTGTCAAGTTGCACAGCACCGAGATCTCTGGCGAGAGTCCGAGCCGGTCCAGGTCGTCGAGCTGGAAGCTCGACAGTTCGAGCACCACGCAGTCCTCGCGCTGGATCCGATCCAGTTGATCCAGCAGCGATCGACCCAGGTTTCCGCCGAGGTAGGTTTGCTGTCCGGTGTGTCGCAGGATCTCCGCCGTCAGCATCGTGGTGGTCGTCTTGCCGTTGGAGCCGGTGACACCGATGATCCTGCCCCGGCACTGCGAGAAGAACAGGTTCATCTCGCTGGTGATCGGCAGCCCGCGTGCCCGCGCGGCCTGCAGGAAAGGGCTCTGCGGCGGGACCGCCGGGCTGGCCACGACCAGCTCGGCCCGGTCCAGGTCGGTCTCGTCATGGCGCCCCAGGCGATAGCACAGCGGCAGGTCCGCGAGCGAGTCGAGGGCGGGCGCCAGTTGCTCCTGGCTCTTGAGGTCGGTGATGGTCACCTGCGCGCCTTGCTCGACGAGGTAACGCGCCACACCAACGCCGCCACCGAACGCGCCCAGTCCGACCACCAGGACCGGCATCCCAGGAGTGGGTAGCGGGTTACTGTTCTTCGGCGGGGACTTTTCGACCGTCACTGCGCAGCGTCTCGGCGCGCTTCCTCAACGCCTTCAACCGCTCGGGGCTGGTGGGCGGTGAGGGTTGCATCTGGATGTCCAGCCGTTGCTCGTCGACCAGCGTGATCGGCAGCAGCCACTCGGTGAAGAAATCGAGCGGGAAGTACTCGTAGACCGGCGCCACGAGTGTCCAGCTCTGCAGCACGCTGACATGCTTGGGCTCACGCAGCGTGACGTCGTGGGTGCCGTAATGCGAGAACGGCATGTCCAGCGGCGTCGTGCCGGCATACACACCATCCAGGTAGACCTCGGCGCCGGCGGGCTTGCTGGTGATGATCATCCGTCGCTCGACACAGCCACCTGCCAGGATCACCAGCAGCAGACATGCCAGCCCGGATCTCGCACACAACGCGGATCGTCGCATATTGCCCGGAGCGCCGATTGGCAGCCCCTCTCTGTGACTCAGGTTGTTTGACGCAAAACCAAACACAGGAGCAAGTTAGATGCGAGCCGGCCGCCTGTCAAGTCATTTCGGATCAACCGAGAAGCCCGAGGAAATTGGCAAGTTGCCGCCGAAAGAGACCTGGCAGCATATCGGCATCCAGGGAGTTGCTGCGGGTCGTCAACCCGTCGTGTAGCGATCGGAGAGGGCCTACCATTCTCGACGTTCGCCGTAAGCTGGTACCAGAGGC
>CAZMLI010000471.1:0-3585 GCA_964566865.1 uncultured Planctomycetota bacterium | reverse complement strand
ACCAGATGGTGCGGCAGCTTGCGGATGAAACCGACCGTGTCCGACAGCAAGACCTCCAGGCCCGCCCCCAGACGCCAGCGCCGGGTGCGCGTATCGAGTGTCTTGAACAGTTGATCGCCCACCGGCACCGCGGCGTCGGTCAGAGCGTTGAGCAGACTGGATTTGCCCGCGTTCGTATAGCCGATCAGACTGACGGTGTAGATCCGACCCGTGCGTGAGGCCACCTCGCGAGCCTTGCGCTGCTCGATCTCCTCCAGCGTCCGCCGCAGCTCGGTGATCCGGCGCTGAATCAAGCGGCGGTCGGTCTCGAGCTGCTTCTCGCCAGGTCCGCGGGTGCCGATGCCACCGTCGATGCGCGAGAGGTGGGTCCACATTCGACGCAGCCGCGGCGCTTCATAGATCAGCTGCGCCAGTTCGACCTGCACCCGCGCCTGATGGGTCTGCGCATGATCGGCAAAGATATCGAGGATCACCTCGCTGCGGTCGACCACCCGGCAGGACAGTTCTTCCTGCAGGTTTCGCACCTGCCGCGGCGAGAGCTCGTCGTCGAAGATCACCAGGTCCACCCCGCCTTCTTCGACCCGCTCGGCGATCTCTTTCACCTTGCCGGTCCCGATCAGCGTGTCCGGCCGCTCGGTCTGGACCCGCTGGGTGATGGCCTCGCTCACCTGCACACCGGCCGTCTCGGCCAGCTGGGCCAGCTCGCGCAGCGACTCGTCCGCCTCGTACTGGGGCTGGCGCCCCTTGCGTATGCCGACGAGAATCGCCCGCTCGCCCTCGTCATCGCTCACCTCGAACGGTGTGCCTTGCCTACCCATTGTCTGATTCACCTACCTCAGTACCGCCGCGACCGCTCACGGTTCAGACTTGTCCCAGTCGCCGAGCGCGATCGACTCGACCCCCGCCGTCTCGCGGCGCTGAATGCTGTGCGCCGCGGGCTCCAGCTTCTCCAGGAAATCGCTGCGATAGTGTACCCCACGGCTCTCCTCGCGTGCCAGCGCCGCCTCCCCCATCAGGCTCGCCAGCAGCAACATGTTCTGCAGCGACCAGCCGGCCGGACGATAGAACGTCCTGCGCCAGACATATCGGCCCCAGAACTCGAACTGTCGCAGCGACTGCCGCAGGCCGCCGGCCGAACGCTCGATGCCGATGTCGCGCCCCATGCAGCTGCGCAGCGAGCGCTGCAAATCTGCCATGTCGATCGCGCCGCCGCTGCCCTCGAGCTCCTCCTGCCGGCAGTCCATGTCAAACGACTCGCTCACGCCGCCCCCCGTGGCAAGACTGCGGCAGGCCCGCTGTCCGACGACCAGCCCCTCGAGCAGCGAGTTGCTGCCCATCCGGTTTGCACCGTGCAACCCCGTGCAGGAGACCTCGCCAATCGCCAGCAGTCCGGCAATCGAGGTCCGACCGTCGAGGTCGGTCCGGACCCCGCCAATCATGTAGTGGGCGCTCGGCCTGACGGGCACCATCTCCGTGGCGATGTCCAGATGGAAGGTGCGGCAGACCTGGTCGATGCGCGGGAATCGCGCTCTGACCTGCGTCGGGTCGAGGTGGGTCAGATCCAGATAGACCGTCGTGTCCCCGGTGCGCTTGATCTGCTCGACGATCGCGCGACTGACCACATCGCGCGGCGCCAGCTCGGCGTCCGGATGAAAGTCCGGCATGAAGCGCTCGCCGTTGCTGTTGCGCAGCAGCGCGCCCTCGCCGCGCACCGCCTCGGAGATCAGGGTGCGGGCCGACCCGGCGATGTACAAGGTGGTCGGGTGAAACTGAACAAACTCGAGATCGGCCAGCGTGGCCCCCGCTCGATAGGCCATCGCCACCCCGTCCCCCGTTGCGACGGCCGGGTTGGTCGTCTCGCGATAGAGCTGCCCGGCGCCACCGGTCGCCAGCACCGTCGTGCCGGCCGAGACGAACTGAAACTCCCCGTGGCGGGTGAAGACCAGCGCCCCGTGGCAGCGCTGCTCATCCGTCACCAGGTCGATCGCGAAGGTGTTCTCGATGATCCGCAAGCGCGGCGCCGCTTCCGCCTGCGCGATCAGGCTGGAGATGATCTCGGCGCCCGTCGAGTCGCCCCGCGCGTGCACCACCCGCGCCTGCGAGTGGCCGCCCTCGCGGGTCAGGTCGATCTGGCCATCGGTCCGATCGAACTCGGCGCCCCACTGGATCAACTCGCGGATGGTGTCGGGACCGGCGCGCACCACCGCCTCGACCACCGCCCGTTCGCAGAGCCCGTCGCCGGCGAGCAGCGTATCGTCGATGTGCGCCTCGAACGAGTCGAGCTGGCTCATCACCGCGGCGATTCCGCCCTGCGCCATGTCCGAGTTGGAATCGCTCAGCTGGCCCTTGGTAACCAGCAATACCGAACTGTGCTGGGCCGCCTCGATCGCCAGGCGCAGACCCGCGACGCCGCTACCGATCACCAGCACGTCCGTCTCCAGACGGGGCAGGCGGCGGGTATCGAACGGGACCAGGTAGCGCGGCGATTTCATCGGACGCCACGATTATACCCGCTGCTGCTATAATGGACGGTGATGAAGATCGAGACGCTGGCCGGAGGATTCGACAAGAACTTCACCTACGTCGTGGCGTGCGAGCGCAGCGGCAAGGGCTTCGTCGTCGATGCCTCCGCGACGACGGCCGAAATTCTCGAAGCCGCCGCGCGCCTGGACACGACCCTCGAACTGCTGCTGCTGACGCACTCCCACGCCGACCACGTCACCTACGCGCAGGATCTGCTCGAGCAGGTCGACGGAATGCGCCTGGCGGCCTTCGGACCCGAGGCGGGGCAGCTGGCGCCGCCCGATCGATTCGACGAGCTGAGCGACGGCCAGACCTGCCGCCTGGGCGAGCTTTCGTTCGACATCTTCCATACGCCCGGGCACTACCCGGACTCGGTTTGCATTCGCTGCGGTGACGCCCTGTTCTCCGGGGACACCTTGTTCATCGGCCGCACCGGCCGCACGATCGGCGCGCGCAGCGATGCGCGACAACTCTACCAGAGCATCCGGGACAAGCTGCTGCCGCTCGACGACGGACTGACGATCTATCCCGGCCATGATTATGGCCCGACCCCGACGGATACTCTGGGCGCCCAGCGCGAGTGCAACGCCTTCCTGCAGGCCACCTCGGAGGAGGATTTCTTGCGCATCATGGACGAATACGAACGGAGCCGCGGATGAGCAACCCACCGACACCCGGCACGCCGCTGCCGGTCGAGCGCCAGATCGTCGGACCGGACGGTCAGCCGGTCCCGCTGCGCGACCTGCTCGGCGAGGAGGGTCTGTTCCTGGCCTTCGTCAAGACCGAGTGTCCGACCTGCACGCTGATGGCGCCCTATCTGGACCGCATCGCCACCCACCACGGCGCGACCCCGCTACCGGTCGTGATCGTCTCGCAAAACACCGCCGCGGAGCTGGCCGCCTTCGCCACCGAACACAGCCTGGCTTTTCCCTGCCACACCGAAAACGCGCCCTACGAAACGGCCGAGGCGTTCGGCATTCGCACCGCCCCCACCTGTCTGCGGATGGACGAGACCGGTGTGCTGATCCGGATCCAGGAGGGCTTCTCCAAGGCCTTCCTCGA
>CAZMLI010000470.1:0-3588 GCA_964566865.1 uncultured Planctomycetota bacterium | reverse complement strand
TGGTCAGAACAACGCACGGGGCGTCAGCCGCATTGCCCCGAAACTGCCTCTGATGCGCAGGCGCCTTCCTGCCTTCCTGCCTTCCTGCCTTCCTCAGCAGTAGTTGAACTGGTCAGCTTGCCGGCGACGCTCGATTTCACGCTCAGCTGTGACTGACCCAGAAGGGCCAACACTTCTGCATCACATCACTAGCTCAACAGCGGCTGCTTGCAGGTCTTGCAGATCCAGGGCGCGGGCCACTTGCGCTTGACCCTGCGGTCGGTCTGGCAGTACTTGCAGTGGCCCCACGGAACCGTCTTGCGCCGGATGAAGCCGAGCAGCAGGACGAAGCCGACCATCGTCAGGATGCGAAAGACCGCCGCACCGCGCAGGATGCCGAAGACGGAGAGGACCAGCAGAAACAGCCCGCTGTAGCCGATGAGCGCCCCGCAGCCGGTGGGCACCGAGCGCATCCAGACCACCGGTTCGTCCACCGCCTCGCCGACGAGAACCGCTTCCTGCAGCGGAGGCGCCTCGGGCAGGATGGGCAGGCCGGCGAGATCGGCCGTCTCGAGCAGCTCGTCCAGTTCTTGCAGCGCCTCGCCGGCGCTGCCGTAACGCTCCGCGAGCGGCGCGACGAGCCGGCCATAGACCAGATTGATCACCGCGCCCTGATCGGGCGGCAGCAGGCGTCCGGGCCGATCGTTGAGCGTCGGATAGCGGCCGGTGAGCAGCTCGAACAATACGATCCCGCTGGCGTAGAGGTCGGCGCGCTGATCTATCTGCTCACCGCTCTTCTGCTCGGGAGACATGTAGTTCAGCGTGCCGGCGATGGCGGTGTCCAGGCCGCTCTGCAGGCTGTGCGAGACCAGCAACTCGCGGGCGGCGCCCTCCTCGGCGATGCCCAGCCCGAAGTCCAGCAGATGCAGCCGCTGATCGAGGTCGACGATCAGGTTCTCCGGCTTGACGTCGCGATGCACCACCCCCTGCTGATGCGCGTGGGCCAGGATGTCGAGCAACTGGCGGAACAGCGCCAGGGCCGGACCGGCCTCCAGCGGTCCGCTGTCGATCAGCGCACGCAGAAGCTGTCCTTCGACATATTCCTGCACGACGTAGGCGGGGTCCGAGGAGAGATCCATGTCCAGCACGCGCACGATGCCGGGATGCTGCAACTGGGCCAGGATCGTGCCCTCGTCGCGCAGCAGGCTGCGGTAGTTGGGGTCGAGCGGGACCTTGACCATCACCTGATTGCCGAGTTCCGTATGCAGCGCTAGCCACGCCTCGCAGAACCCGCCAGTCCCCAGTCTCTCGATCAGGCGATAACGCCCGAGTTGGTCCTCTTTTTTCAGTTCGGCCATCTCAGCTAACGTACGTTGTCCCGTGCGATTTCGCACGCACGGATATGGCAATATCGCCCGTTCCTGCCCGCTGCGACGAGCTCTCGGTCCGGCACCAGAATTGCTTTTCGCTGAGCATGGGCAATCTGCTATTGCCGTTCGCGCTCAGTTTCACTGCCGGCCTGTTGTGCTGGCAAGGCACGCTGCTGGTGCTGACTTTCGCGATCCCGGCACTGATCATAGCCAGAGGTCGGCCAGTTGTGATGTTCTGCGGGTTGGCGCTGGGCCTGATCTGGGCCGGGCCGCCGATGCAGCTGGCAGCAACCATCGCGGAGCCTCGGCCCGTTCGGCTGGTCGGGGTGCTGACCCGCGCGCCCAGAACCGTCGGCCTGACCCCCAGGCCGCGCGGCTGGCAGGGCTCCGGCCTGCTGCGCCTGCCGTCGGGTGAACAGATCCAGCTGCAGTTCTACAGCTGGCCGGGCGAGCTGGGCCCCGGGGACCGGATCGAAGTCTGCGGACTGCTCGCCGGTTTGGCCCCCGCGCGCAATCCCGGTCAGTTCGATCGCCGAGCGCAGGCGGCGCGCCAGGGCATTCAGTTCGTCTTACGCGTGCGATCGCATCATGACTTTCGCCGCCTTCGCCGCGGCGGGCCGTCGCTGTCACGGCTGCTCTGGCACCTGCGCCAGGGTCTGGGTCAGATCCTCGTCGAGCGCTTCGCCCAGCCCACGCGAGGTCTGCTCGCCGCGCTGTTGCTCGGCCATCGAAGCGCGCTGCCCAGGGAGGTGTCCGACAGCCTGATCCAGACCGGACTGATCCACTTCGTCGCCGTCTCCGGACTGCATCTGGGCCTGGTTGCCTGGCTGCTCTATCTCGGACTGTCGAGCTGCATCGCGCGACCGGGATGGGTCTGCCTGCTGACACTGCTCGGCGCCGCCGCCTATGCCGGCCTGACCGGCCTGCGCCCTCCCGTCCTGCGCGCCCTGGCGATGACGGTCTACTGTCTCGGCGCCCGCTTCCTGGGTCGACGCGTCACCGCAGATGGCGCGTTCGGCTGGACGCTGCTGGTCAGCCTGCTCTGGCACTGGCAAGCGATCTTCAGCATCGGCTTTCAGCTCTCCTTCGCCGCGGTGCTGGCCATTCTCTCGCTGAGTCAGATCTTCGGCAGGACCGGCGTCGCCGGCGCGTTCGGCCTGTCCTGTGCGGCCTGGCTGGGCACCGCCCCGTTGATCGCGGGCTACTTCTACCGGCTCGCCCCGCTCGGCGCGCTATTGTCGCCGGTCTATCTGCCGTTGCTGGCGCTGCTACTGCTGCTGGGCATGCTCGAGCTGATGGTCGGACATCTCGTCTCGCTCGCTCCGCTGATCCACTGGCTGGCGGGCTGGCTCGTCTCGCCCCCGGCGCTGCTGACTCGCCCGCCGGCGGGCCTGGTATCGGCGAGCGCCGTGCCCTGGTGGCTGGCGCTGCTGTTCTACTGGTCGCTGCTGGGCCGGCTCTGCGGCGGCGCGAACTGGACCCTCCGCGCACGGCTAGCCTATCTGGCGCTGGCCATCATCGTCATCGGCTCCGCGGTCACTCCAGCAAGGCCGGATCGCAGGCTGACGCTGGAGCTTCTGGATGTCGGCCATGGCCTGGCGGTGTACCTGCGGCTACCCGACGGAAAAACGGTGCTGTATGACGCAGGGTCGCGCGCGCCAGACGGGCGGGCCCGCTCGGTGCTGTTGCCGGCCCTGCGTGCGCGCGGCGTCGGCCGCGTGGACCTGCTGATCCTGTCCCATTCGGATCAAGACCACGTCAACGCCAGCCGTCACCTGCTCAGACAGCTGCCCGTGAATCAAGTGTGGGTCGGAGCGCGCACGGCCCGACGAAAGCCGCGCCTGCTCGCAACGCTCGGGGAACGCGCGCAGGTCAGGGTGCTGGACCAGGGGCTGCACCGCTGGCAGCTGGGCGAGGTGCGGCTGACGCTGCTGGTGCCCGAACAACGCGGCGTGCCAGCCAATGAGTCGTCGATGGTATTGCGGGTCGACTGGCGCGGGCAGTCCATCCTGCTCACCGGCGACCTCGAAGGACGCGGGTTGCAGCAGCTCCTACCTCGACTCGAGCCGGTGACGGTCCTGCTCGTGCCGCACCATGGCAACCCGGCCGGAGGCGTCGATCGGCTGCTGGCAGTCACGCGGCCGCGGATCGCTTGCTGGAGCGCGGCGCGTGCACGGCCCAACCCGCGCATTCGTGCGGCCATCCGGGCCCGAGGGATTCCATTGTGGGAGACCAACCG
>CAZMLI010000469.1:1416-3589 GCA_964566865.1 uncultured Planctomycetota bacterium | reverse complement strand
GCTCAGGGGCGAAGGGGCACGGAAACCGAAAATAGCAGATCTCGGCCGCCGCGCTCCACGCAGCTCGTCAGCAAGGTTTTCAACGAGCGGGTGAAGCGCTTGTTGTAGCGCGTCCGACCATTGACGACGATCCTGACCGACTTGTTCAGGTCGACCAGCTGGTCATTGAGGAACAGGGTGAAGCGGCTGATCTGCTTGGTCTTGATCGTGATCGTATTGCCCTTGACCGTGCCCTCGACGGAGCAGGCCTCGCGATGCAGATCGAACTGCTCCAGCACCTGGCCCGAGCGGCTCTTCAGCCGCATCCCGATCGGGAACTTGTTGCGCGACAGCTTGTCGATACGCAGCCAGTAGGCCCAGCTCTTGAAGGTGATCCGGCGCACGACCTTGCTCACCTGCTTCGGATAACGCGCACGGGTGCGCCCGGCCAGGAAGCGGCCGATCGCTGCATCCTCGCCGAAGTAGTGCCCGTGCCCGGCGCGCAACTCGCGGTAGATGATGTCGTGCTTGAGCTGCTTCAACGCCTGTGGACCCTTGCGCGCCAGCTTGATCGGAATCAGGTGGTCCGACTGGCCGTTGACCGCGTAGATGCCGACGTTACGGAAGTTGGCCTGGTACTTGTAGGTCACGATCCGGTGGCAGGAACCGGCCCGCGGCACGATCGCGGCAAAGCGGTCCGCCAGGTGGCAGCCGAGCTGATAGGCGAAGTGCGCCCCCATGCTGGTGCCGCCGGCGTAGATCCGATCGGGATCCACGTGGGCGATGCGCTGGACGTCGGCCAGCACCGCCAGCGTGAATCGGTAGGCGTAGCTCGTCTCGCCCAGGCCGTATTGCCGGGCGGCGGACGGCGCGGCGATCAGGTACTGCTGCCCGAAGCTGCGCGACCACCAGCGCAGGTAGCTGCGTCCATTGCCGTCGGTGCCGTGCAGCGCCAGGATCAGCGGCGCGGGCTTGTTCGGATCGTAGCCGGACGGCACATGCAGGCTGTACTCGCCGCTGCTGCGCTTCTTCAAGAAGCTGAAACGCACCTGACGGTTTCCCGAGCTGATCCGCCCGTAACGCCGCAGCGGCTCCCCCACCAGCTTCTCGTATGCCGCAAACGGCAACTTCAGCGCGACGAGCGAGCCCAGCAGGCGCTTGCGTTTGCCGGCCGAGGTGGACTGGAAGTACTGCTCCACCAGCACACCGGCGCGCTGAAGATCAGCCTTGCTCTGGGCCTGGGCGGACGGATACAGGCAGAGTGCGAGCAACAACGTGAAGCCCCAGCCGATCGGCGCCAGACGTCTTTGAGTTCCGACTAGCCGCCGCCTCCGGAGGGCACCATCACGGTCGAGTTGACCTTGCTCATGGTGATCCTCGGCGCCTCGACGAAGATGGTACCGGTCGGGCCGCCGCCGCTGGCGATGCTGGTCGGAATCAGGTCGATGCCGCCCAGCGACGCGTTCGTCGCGCGGATCTCGACGACCACATGGCGATGCGTCGACCAGAACTTGCCGTACTTGCGGTAGAGCGTGCCCGCGACCTCGATCAGCTGTGGAATGCCCTCCCGCCGGGCCAGCGCAACCAGCCCGTCGTGCGCCGTCTTGCGTTGCTTGTCACTCTTCAGCGCCATCTTGTAGACGAAACCGTTGACCTCTTTCTGCAAACGCGCATTGCGCTGACTCAGCGCCTGCTTCTTGCGCATCTCGCGCAGCTGGTCGGGAGTGTGCCACTTTCCGCGATAGAAGTAATAGCCCAGCGCAAGCATCGCCTGCTTCTTCGGCAGCCACTTCTTGCCGACCTTCATGTGGCCCAGCGCCTTGCGAGTCAGCTCGTGATTCGGCTCGGCGGCGAGGATCTGGTCCAGCTCCGCCCGGTACTGCTTGCGCAGCTTGCGCGCCTTGCACCACTGCGCCAGCTTCCAGTGTCCGGCCGTATCGGTGAAGGCCAGCTTGGCCTTGCGCGCCAGATAACGCTCCTGGTCCGTCTTGCCGGAAATGACCCGCTCGACATCCTTCTCGAGGAAGACGGTCTTGCCGTAGCGCATCTGGAAGTAGATCTTGCCGTCCCGGCGGGCGAGGACCTTGCCCTGCAGCTTTCCGCCGTTCTTGAGGATCAGGGTGTCGGCCGATACCGGCGCAACCAGTAGCGGAACCAGCAGCATCAAGGCCGCGAACAGGATGGTTCGTTTGCA
>CAZMLI010000469.1:0-1316 GCA_964566865.1 uncultured Planctomycetota bacterium | reverse complement strand
CTGGTAACCTGATTGCCGAACGGAAACGCCGTTACCAGCCACTCGTTGTATACTCCCGCCCATGCGCACACTTGCCATCTTCGCACGCGCCCCCGTCGAGGGTCGGACCAAGACCCGGCTGGCCGCCGGCCTGGGCGATGCGCAGGCGCTCGCGGTCTATCTCGAGCTGGTCGCGGCGACCTGCGAGGCGGCTGCGGCATCCGCGACCGAACGCGTCGAGGTGCATTTCACGCCGACCGAGAGCGCGGCGTCCGTGCGAGAGATGATCGGGCGACCGAACTGGCACTACATCCCGCAGATCGAAGGCGACCTGGGCGCGCGCATGCTGGCCGCGTTCGAGAGCGCAACGGTGATCATCGGCACCGATTGCCCGCAGCTCTGCGGGTCGCTGATCGACAACGCGTTCCGCGAGCTGGACGATCACCCGCTGGTGCTGGGGCCGGCCGAGGATGGTGGCTACTACCTGATCGGCGCGCGCCGCCCCGACCCCGCGCTGTTCGCTGGAGTTCGCTGGAGCACCGACCAGGTGCGGGCGCGCACGATCAGCAATGCAGCAACGCTGGGTTGGAGCCACGCCCAGTTACCGATGCTGCGCGACATCGACACCCAGGAGGATTACCTGGCGTGGCGCGCCTGATCGGCTGGGCCGGCGCGAGCAACATCCCGATCGCGCTGGGCATCCCGCTGGCGCTGCTGGCCGGGGGCTGGCCTGAACTGGCGCTGCTGGTCGCGGTGGCCATCGCGCTCTGGCTCTGGTGCGCACTGCTGGGCTGGCGCCGACCGAGCGCAGCGCATTTGCTGGTGCTGCTGCGGCTGACGTTACTGACCGCGGTCTTCTCGCTGGCGCTGCGTTATCCGGCGGTTCGCTTGCACGGCGAGCTGGAGGCGATCCGCATCGGCGGCTCGCTGCTGATCATGGCCTGGGCGCTGCGGATCTGGCTGCTGACCCATGCGGCCAAGCTGCTGCTCGACCTGGGACTGGTCGCGCGCACCAGCGGAATCCTCGCCAGCTCGAGCATCCTGGGCGGATCGATCCTGTTCTGGCTGGAGATCGGCCAGGCCGGGGCGCTGACCGGACCCCATACGCCGCTGCAGAGCGCGCATCTGTGGTGGGCCTACACGGCCGGGGTGGTGCTGGCGTTGATGGTGCCGATCGTCTTGCTGATGTTGATGGCGGTCCATATCATGGTGCGCGAGCAGCCTGGAGATCCGCAACCGTCCGACTGAGCGCATCCTGCACGCCGCCTGCACCCTTGCACCGCGCGGCATCCGTGATAGAATGCGAGACCCTATGAGGAGCGCACATAAGCCGTGCG
>CAZMLI010000468.1:0-3590 GCA_964566865.1 uncultured Planctomycetota bacterium | reverse complement strand
GCGCCTCGATCATCAGGATGCCGCGACGGCGAATCAGCGGGTTGGGCTGCTCGCCCGCGGCCAGCAGCAGCGGCAAGCGCTGTTGCTTGCGAGGCGTGCCGACCGCGAGGATTCGACCGGCGCGCCGCAGGACGCTCTGCTCCTCCGCGGAGAGCTTGACCCGCAGCGGCTGTTCCAGCGTGATATAGGGCGCGACCGACGGATTGCGCAGGAGCTGCTTGGTCAGCAGCGTCAGCTTGTCTTGATCGAACTTAGGCGGCGACTTCTTGCGCCGTTTTTTATGGCGCTCGCGCCGGCTGGTCTTTGGCGCCTCAGGCGCCTGCGTGGCCTCACCGCAGCCGAGCAGGCTGAGCAGCGCCAGCAGGAAACCAGCGGTTTGAGTCCGGCTCATCCTGCCAGTATGACAGGCTCAGGCAGACTCCACCACGGCTTCCTGCGGCTCGGTCGGCAGAATTGGCACGCGGGGGTGCTTGCTGAAGCCGAAGCTCAGCGTGTCGTACCAGTTGTCCTCGCTGGCAACCATTTCCTGGATCCGGTTCCAGAGCGTGACGGGCGGACCGAATTCCTGCCAGTCGACCGTCAGCACCTTGACGCCGCGGCGCCGCATCTCGGCCAGCAACTTCTGGTAGTTGTCGTAGAGCTGCTGCAGGTAGTCGAGCGGCACGCCGTCCTCCTGGCTGCGACCGCGGACCGACATCCTGCGATAGCACTCCTCGGGCGAGACGTCGAGGTAGACGAAGATGTCCGGCGGCATCACGTCGCGGCTCATGTTGCGGTAAAGGTCGACGTACAGGTCGTACTGCTTCTCCGTCATGAAGCCGCGGTCGCGCGCGGTGGTGGCGAAGACCGTGTCGCCGTAGATCGGCCGGTCTTGCACCACGACGCAGCCCATGTCGCCCCAGGCCAGCTCGACCGAGAGGCGGTGCTGCTCGTAGCGCCGGCAGAGCATGAAGATCTGCATCGCGAAGCCGCCGCCGGTGTCGTTGCCTGAACGCAGGTCGTCGTAGTAGTGCTGCAGGAAGCCCGGAAACTTCTCGTGATTTGTCGGTTCCTCGATGACGCGCACGTTATGGCCGGCCGCCATTCCTGCCGACGCGATCGCGTGGCATGCATTGGTCTTGCCTGCGCCGATATTGGCGTCGATGGCGATGAAGAGCCCCTGTTTTGCCCCCATCCGAACCTCCCTTGACGAGTTTTCACTGCTATGGTAAGAGCCACGACATAATGTGGGCGAACTTTGATACGGCACAGCCTATAGTGTTCGCCTGGCAAAGCAAGGTTGGAGCAAATGAGATGATCAGACTCTATCGACGTGCGTCCTGAGACGGCTGCAAGAAGGCGGAGGAGTTTCTTTCGCAACAGGCGGTCTCGTACGAATCACACGATGTGCGCAAGCAGCCGATCGACCGGGAGCGCGCGCTCGCACTCGGTCGCACGGCGCAGCGGATCCTGCACCTGACGCGGCGGGGAATGCTCGAGATTTCTGGCACTGCCGAAGAGGCAGAGCTCGAGGTCGCGCTGGTCGGCCGATCGGGCAATTTGCGGGCGCCGGTACTGCTGGCGGGCAGTACGATCGTCGCCGGATTCAACGCGGATGTTTACCGCGACGCACTCACCGGTAGCTCGGACTAGCGCCTTCCACAACTTGTGGTATAGGTGGTCCCTCCTACGAAACGAAAGGTGAGGAATGTGTGCAACACTCATCGAAGCCACTGATTTTCCACTCAGTGACGAGATCCGCAAACGGTACCTGAACTACTCCCTGTCGGTCATCACCAACCGGGCCCTGCCGGACGTTCGCGACGGGCTCAAGCCGGTCCAGCGACGCATCCTCTACGCGATGTGGCACGATCTGCACCTGACCCCCGATGCCCGGCCGATGAAGTCGGCCAAGGTGGTCGGGGTCGTGATCGGCAACTATCATCCGCACGGCGACACGGCCGCCTACGAGGCGATGGTGCGCATGGCCCAGCCCTGGGTGATGTGGATTCCGCTGGTGGATGGCCACGGCAACTTCGGTTCGCCGGACGGCGACGGCGCGGCCGCATTTCGCTACACCGAAGCCCGGCTGGCGCCGGCCTCCTCGCATCTGCTGGGGGAGATCAACCGCGACACCGTGCCGTTCCGCGAGACCTACGACAACGAGTCTCAGGAACCGTGCGTGCTGCCGGCCGAGTATCCGAACCTGCTGGTCAACGGGGCCAGCGGCATCGCGGTCGGCATGGCCACCTCGATCCCGCCGCACAACATGCGCGAGGTGATCAAGGGCGTGCTGTCGCTGCTCGATCGGCCGGATCAGACGGTGACCAACCTGATGAGGCACATCAAGGGTCCCGACTTTCCGACCGGTGGCGAGGTGCTCAACTCCAAGGTCGAGCTGCGACGGATCTACGAGCTGGGCAAGGGCTCGATCCAGCTGCGTGGCACTTACCGGGTGGAGAAGGGCAAGTACGGCATGCACTCGGTGATCATCGACTCCGTGCCCTACGCCGTCAACAAGGGCACCCTGTTCGAGAAGATGGTGGCGCTGGTGGTGGGGCGCAAGATCCCGCAGATCATCGACATTCGCGACGAGTCGACCAATGAGGTGCGCATCGTCTTGGAGCTGAAGAAGGGTGCGGATGCGGCCGTCGCGATGGCCTACCTGTACAAGCACACCCATCTGCAGAGCAACTTCAACGTCGACTTCAACTGCTTGATCCCGACCGGCAATGGTGATCAGACCCGCCCACAGCGGCTGGATCTGGTGCAGATGTGCCGCCAGTTTCTCGACTTCAGGGTCATCACGGTCAAGCGTCGCTTCGAGTTCGACCTGGCCAAGCTGCTCTCGCGGATTCACATCCTCGAGGGCTTCGAAAAGGTCTTCGACGGGCTGGACCTGGCGATCAAGATCATCCGTCGCAGCAAGGGCAAGAAGGACGCTGCGCCCAAGCTGATGGCCGAGTTCGATCTGGACGAGCTGCAGACCGACGCGATCCTCGAGCTCAAGCTCTACCGCCTGGGCCGGCTGGAGATCGGCAAGATCCTCGAGGAGCTGGCCGAAAAGCGCGCGGCGGCGCGCAAGATCCGCGGCATCCTCGGCTCCAAGGCCAAGCTCAACGCCGTCATTCGGGAGGAGCTGACGGCGCTGATCAAGCTGCTCGGCCGCAAGCGCCGGACCAGCATCGGCAAGGCGGAGGAGCTGCCGGAGTTCGATGCCGAGGCTTACGTCGTGGCCGAGGATACCTACGTGGTGATCACCCGCGATGGCTGGGTCAAACGGCAGGGTTCGATCAAGACGATCAAGGGCATTCGCAAGCGGGAGAAGGACGAGATTCGCCATATCCTCGCCGGCTCGACACGCGAGTGCGTCGTCTTCTTCAGCAGCCACGGCAGCGCCTACGTGATCCGCATCACCGACATCCCGGCCACGACCGGTCACGGGGTGCCGATCCAGAAGCTGTTCAAGTTCGCCGATGGCGAACGGCTGGTCGGCGCGGTCTCGCTCGATCCACGTTATCCGCTGCCGGAAGTCTCGCAGCCGGATCCCGAGGAACCGCCTGGGCCGCACATGCTGGCGGTCACCCGCGGCGGCTTCGGCCTGCGCTTCT
>CAZMLI010000467.1:1241-3603 GCA_964566865.1 uncultured Planctomycetota bacterium | reverse complement strand
CGGTGCTCGAGAACGCCGTCGAGGTGGCGCTCGCGCTCGGCCGGATCGGCGATGCCCGGGCCGAGCGAGCGCTCGCCGACGAGATCCAGCGTCGAGGTGGCGCCACCTCGCTCTTCGGTCGGCGAACCAAGCTGGCCTTCTTGCTGCTGAGGGACAACAAGGCGCTCGACGAGCAAATTGCGAAACATCCCAACGATGCGAAGCTGTATCTGGAACGCGCCCGCTCCGCGCTGCGGCGGAAAGCGCCGGTGCGTGCGCTGGCTGATGCCCGCAAGGCGCGTCAGCTCGCCCCCAAGCTGATCGCCGCCTTCATCCTCGAGGGCAGTGCGCTGCGCAGCCTGGGGCGCCCGGCCGAAGCGGTCGCCGTCTTCCGGACGGCGATCGAGCATCGGCGCAACCCTACGCTCTACTTCAATCTCGGCAGCGCGTTGGCCGACCAGAGCAAGCTGGAGCAGGCAGTCGAGGCCTACGACGAGGCGATCCGCCTGAATCCCCATACCCCGGTGTTCTTCCTCAATCGCGGTCATGCGCTGGAGTCGCTGGGTCGGTTGAAGGCCGCCGAGCGGGATCTGGCGCGCAGCCTGAAACTGGACCCCTCCCAGAGCCGGGCCTATCAACTGCTGGGCCGGACCGTGTTCAAGCTGGGGCGCACGACCGAAGCGCTGCGGTTCCTGCGTAAGGCGCACAGGCTACATCCCGAGGAGGCGATGATTCTGGCCGAACTGGGCAATACGCTGCGCAAGCTGGGGAAGATGGACGAGGCCGTCACCCGGCTCTCTCAGGGGATCGACCGCGAGCCGACCCTCTGGCTGCTCTACTTCTATCGCGGCAAGTGCCAGCTGGAGCGCTCGCAGTGGGGCAAGGCGCTCCAGGACAGCAGTCGCGCCGTCGAGCTGAATCCACGGCATGGCCCCTGCTGGCTGCTGCGCGCCAGGGCTCGCAACCGGATGCGCCTCTGGCGGGGCGCCTACGCCGACGCGCAGCGAGGGCTCGAGCGCACCCCGAAATCGATCGACCTGGCGCTGCAGCTGTGCCGGGCGCTGGTCGGCATGCGTCGCTACGTCGAGGCCGAACAGCGGATGCGGGCTGAATTCAAGAAGACGCGCAACCGCTGGTTTCTCTTCGAGATCGGCGCGATGTACGAGGCGAGCAACGACCTGGTCTCCGCGGATCGGGCCTACAGCGAGACGATTCGATTCGCCCCCCGCTTCGCCAACGCCTACGGCAAGCGCGGTCGGATTCGCGCGATGATGGGGCGCCGGCGCGAGGCGCTGGCTGACTTCGACATGGCGATCGACAAGCTGGGGATGGAGTTCTACACCTATCTGGCCAACCGGGGCACACTCAAGCTCGAGCTGAAGCGCCCGGCGGCGGCGGAGCAGGACTTTCGCCAGGCGCTGCTGAAGCACCGCCTTTACGGTTTCGCCTACTACGGCCTGATTCTCTCGCTGCGCGACCAGCAAAGGTTGAAGGAGGCGCGCGAGATGCTGAAAAAATTGAGGTTCGTCCTGCCGAGGTCGGAGTTCATCGCCAAGGCTGCAAAAGCCCTGGGCGCCTGACGCGGCACCGCCGATGCCAACCGTCGTGCAAGACAGCCGCGCGGACCTGATCGTCTGTGTGCGTTATCTGTCGGTTGCCGGGTTGTTCTCGCTGGGTCTTTTCCTGCTGGTGGACCATATCTCCGACCGCACCTGGTCGGCGCTGTTGGGTGTCTTCGCCTGCGGCATGCTGCTGTACTGTGCCATTGCCGGACGCCTGCTCTCGGAGGCTGCTTGCGTTGTCGGATTGGCCCTGGTCGGCTTTCTCTCGCTGGCACAGCTCAGCAGAAGTCCCGGCTTCAGCTTCATCTTGCATCTGGAACACTCCCGCCCGGGCCTGCACCAGTTGCTCGGCACGGTTGGCCTGTTTGCAGAGGCTTATGTGGTGTCAGCTGCGTTGATTGCGATCAGTGGGGCCAGGCCGCGGCAAGGCAGGTTCGGGGCAGTGGTCAGCGCCGTGGTGCTGTTCCTCTGTGCATTTGCGGCTGTCGAACTAATCAAGCCAGACCAGCTGGTGGAGGGTTTCGATACTTCCAGGCAAACGCTGCCGGCACTTGGCGAGATACTGCTGAAGAGCGCTCGGAGCATCTGCTACTGCGCACTGGGCCTGGTCTGCATCTTCTCGTTCCTGGAGCAGGACGATCGACATCGGACGTGGTTGCAACTGGCCGGGGTCCTGGTCTGGTCGGTGCTGATGCTCTGCGGCCTGTGGATGGCCTGGCCATCCCTCTCCGACCATCTGATCCGCTGGCTGGCGGCCAACGGCGCTTACTTCGGCCTGTACGCGCTGGCCCTGGTGGTCTTCCTCTCTATTCGATCCAGTC
>CAZMLI010000467.1:0-1141 GCA_964566865.1 uncultured Planctomycetota bacterium | reverse complement strand
TACTTCGGCCTGTACGCGCTGGCCCTGGTGGTCTTCCTCTCTATTCGATCCAGTCCGCGATGAAGAGGTTGGTCTCGCCCTTCTTCTTGTTATTGCGATTGCTGGCCCAGACCAGCTGCTTGCCGTCCGGGGAGAACATCGGGAAGCCGTCGAAGCTCTCGTCGTGGGTGATGCGCTTGAGGCCGCTGCCGTCGAGGTTGATCAGGTACAGGTCGAAGTTGCGGCCCTTGGGGTTGGCCAGGTTGGAGGCGAAGATCACCTGCTTGCCGCTGGGGTGGAAGTAGGGGCAGAAGTTGGCCGCGCTGTTATCGGTCAGGCGGATCTTGCCGCTGCCGTCGGCGTTCATGACCCAGATGTCGAGCTGTGTCGGGCGGATCAGGTTCTTGGCCAGCAGCGCCCGGTAGGACTTTTCAGCCTCGGGCGTCTGCGGGTGGGCCGCGCGATAGACGATCTTCTTCGAGTCAGGGCTGAAGAACGGTCCGCCGTCATAGCCCAGCTTGGTGGTCAGCCGCTTCACGTCGCTGCCGTCGGTCTTCATGCTGTAGATGTCGAGGTCGCCCTTGCGCACGCTGGTGAAGACAATGCGCGAGCCGTCGGGCGCGATGGTGGCCTCGGCGTCGTAGCCCGGGTTGCTGGTCAGCCGCTGGAGGATCTTGCCGTCGTCGACGCGGGCGATGAAGATGTCGTAGCTGGGATAGATCGGCCAGACATAGCCGTTTTGGTGGCCTGGCTTGGGCGGGCACGCATCGCCGGCGAGGTGGGTCGAGGCGTAGAGTACGCGCTTGCCGTCGGGCATGAAGTAGGCACAGGTGGTGCGGCCCTTGCCGGTCGAGACCAGCCGCGACGTCGCGCTGTCCAGATCCATCACGAAGATCTGGTCGCAGTCGTAAGGCGCGCGGGTCGATTGAAAGACCAGCCGCTGGCCGGCCCAGTCGAAGTAACCCTCCGCATTCTCGCCGCCATCGGTCAACTGGCGAATGTTGCGCAGATGGGTCTCGCCCGGACGTCGCAGCGGATCGCTGGTTCCACAGGCGGTGAGCAGGAGCAGCAGGCAGAGTGAAGGCAGGTTTCGCATGCGCGGTAGGATAGCGGAGGGAACAAAAAAAGGAAGCTCGGGGGGCTGGCAGCCCTGGCCGTCGGC
>CAZMLI010000466.1:0-3608 GCA_964566865.1 uncultured Planctomycetota bacterium | reverse complement strand
GCGGGGCACACCGGCTTCGCCTGGCTCTTCTTCTGCGTGATGGCCTGGGTCGTGGCGCCCAAACGGCTGCTGTCCGGCCTGTTGATGGGCCTGGCCTGCGCGACGCACATCGCGACCTGGTTCATCGCGCCCTTCCTGCTGGTGCTGACCGCGCGTGAGAGCGGCCTGAAGGTCATGCTGGGCCAGCTGGCCATCTTGCTGCTGGTATTTGTCGGTATCAACGGGTTCTGGATCAAGCAGAGCCCGTCGAACTGGGGCAAGGCGGTGACGCACGAGCTGCGCGCGCCGGAGAAGTCGCTCGCCAGCGTGGGCCTGGTCTACCTCGAGAAGCAGAAGCTGGTCCCGCCATTGTCAGAGAAGCTCGGCCCGTACTGGCTACTGGTTGGCCTGGTGCTGGTGTTCTTTCTGGTGCTGCTTGCCCTTTTTCCGGAGGCACTCTACGCGCTCGGTCCGGTGCTGGGCATACTGCCCTTCTGGGCCTTCTACCGCAGCGATCCGAGCCTGTTCTACTTCATCCCGTTACTGGCGATGGCCGGCTGGGCCAGCGCCCGGATTCACCCACCGGAGGTGCGCTGCACTCACGCGGCGCACCAAGATGCGAATTGACTTGCATTAGGTTCTGGGCAGGCGTAGGTTGGAGTTACTTTCCAAAATATGCACAGGAAGGACCGTAATGGAGGGTTTTGAACGGGTCGAGGTGAAAAAGGTGGCGGGCCCCATCGAGGGCGGCGCGGCCGTTTTCCTGGGGAACGAGCGCAAGACGTTCGTTATCTTCGTCGGCATATTCGAAGCGACCGCGATTCTCAAGGAGATCCAGAACCAGCGATCTCCGCGGCCGCTGACCCACGACTTGATCCACAGCATCCTGCTCGGTTTCGACGTCACCGTCAAGCAGGTGCGCCTCTCCAGCCTGGTCGAAAACACCTTCTGCGCCACGTTGATCCTCGAACAGCAGCTCACCGGCGAAAATGGCGAGTTCAACGGCCAGCGTAACGAGGTGCGCATCGATGCGCGCGCCAGCGATTCGATCGTGATCGCACTCAAGGAAGGGACCGACATCTGGGTCGCCAACGACGTGCTCGATGCGGTCGAAGACGTCGGTCACAAGTTCGAGCAGGATTATCATCCCCAGCACGGCTGGGGCGAGATCGGCTACGGTCTGGACCTCGAGAGCGAAGAGGACGACCCCGAAGACCCGTAGTTCCTGGAGTGTCCAGCCCAGGCCCCACACGTTCACGGAGAATAACAGTCATGTCGTCGTTTGGTGAATTCGTCGTTCCCACCCCGCAGAATGAGCCGGTGGCCGGGTTTCTCCCGGGCTCCCCCGAACGCGCCTCCCTGCAGGCGGCGCTCAAAGCCCAGCGCAGCGAGCGGACCGAGATGTTCCCGGTAATTGGCGGAGAGCGTGTCCGCACCGAGAGCAGCGGGACCCAGGTGATGCCGCACGATCACCAGCACGTGCTCGGCGATGTACACCTGTGCCAGGCACCCGAGGTGGAGATGGCCATCAGCGCCGCGCGCGAGGCCGCGCCCGATTGGGCCGCGATGGACTTCTGCGACCGCGCGGCGATCATGCTCAAGGCGGCCGACCTGCTGGCGGGTCCGCACCGCGACCGGGTCAACGCCGCGACGATGGACAACCAGAGCAAGACCTGCCACCAGGCCGAGATCGACGCGGCCTGCGAGCTGATCGACTTCTTCCGTTTCAACGTGGCCTTCGCCCAGAAGATCTATGCCGAGCAGCCGGCCAGTTCGCCGGGCATGTGGAACCGGCTGGAGCACCGTCCGCTGGAGGGGTTCGTCTTCTGCGTCACCCCGTTCAACTTCACCTCGATCGCAGGCAACCTGCCCACCGCCCCGGCGCTGATGGGCAATACGGTGCTCTGGAAACCGGCCTCGTCCTCGATTCTCAGCGGCTACCGGATCATGGAGCTGCTCGAAGAAGCCGGCATGCCGCCGGGCGTGATCAACTTCCTGCCAGGGCGCGGCGGCAACGTCGGCGATACCGCGCTGGCCAGCCCCGAGCTGGCGGGCGTGCACTTCACCGGCTCCACCGGGGTGTTCAACGGGATGTGGGGCTCGATCGGCGCCAACGTCGACAACTATCGGGCCTACCCGCGGCTGGTCGGCGAGACCGGCGGCAAGGATTTCATCTTCGCCCACCCGAGCAGCCAGGTCGAGTCACTGGTCACGGCACTGCTGCGTGGGGCCTTCGAGTACCAGGGCCAGAAGTGCTCGGCGGCCAGCCGGGCCTACATCCCAGCCTCGCTCTGGGGTGCGGTCAAGCAGCAGCTGCTGGACAACGTCGCCACGATCAAGATGGGCGATCCGGCCGACTTCACCAACTTCATGGGTGCGGTGATCGACAAGGGCGCCTTCCGCTCGATCTCGGGTTACATCGACTATGCCAAGGAGTCGAGCGACGCCGAGATCCTGATCGGTGGCGGCTGCGACGATTCGTCCGGCTACTTCATCGAGCCGACCGTCGTGCAGACCAGCGACCCCAGCTTCAAGCTGATGCGCGAGGAGATCTTTGGCCCCGTGCTGACGCTCTACGTCTACGAGGACGCCGAGCTGGATCAGGCGCTCGACAGTTGCGACAGCGCCTCGCCCTACGCGCTGACCGGCGCGATCTTCGGTCAGGACCGGGCCGCGCTGGCCAAGATGGGTGCGCGACTGCGCAATACCGCCGGCAACTTCTACATCAACGACAAGCCGAGCGGCGCGGTCGTCGGACAGCAACCGTTCGGTGGCGCACGCGCCAGCGGGACCAATGACAAGGCCGGTAGCTACTTGAACCTGCTGCGCTGGGTCAGCCCGCGCACGATCAAGGAAACCTTCGTGCCCCCGACCGACTACCGCTACGGGTTCCTGCAGGCCGACTAGCAATCAAGTGCCCCGTAGGGCGGGGGCTTGTCCCCCGCCGGAAGGGTACGGTCGGAGCGGCGGGGGACAAGCCCCCGCCCTACGGCCCTTTGGGGAAGCTAGCCGTCATTGCCAGCGAGTTGCTGGCGGAACCAGTCCGTCAGCTGTTGCTTGGTCATCTCGCTTGCGGCGACGGCCATCGTGACCCGCTCCAGTTCTTCGGGAGCGGGCAGGCACTCGACTCCGTTGATCTCGAGGAAGACGAGGGCGGCCAGAACGGCGGTGCGCTTGTTGCCGTCGTGGAACGCGTGGTTTTGCGCGATGTGGTAGAGATAGGCCGCGGCCATTGCCTCGAGGCCCTGGTGCAGGGTCTTTCCGCCGAAGGCCTGCCGGGGCATGGTCACCGCCGACTCCAGCAGGCCAGGGTCGCGAACGCCGGCCAGGCCGCCCTCGTGGTGGATTGTACTCTCGTGGATCGCCAGCACGTCTTCCAGGCTGAGGAAGCGAATCACTCAGCGAGGTTCTTGAGCATCTGGCCGTAGCGCGGGCGGAGCTTCTCGACCGCATCCTCGACCGCCTTGCGGCCGAGGCCGACGTCAACCGGGGTGATGATCAGGGAGTTGGCACTGATCGTCAGTTGCAGCGGCGTATCCGCCTCGATGCCCAGGGCATCCATCAGGGTCCGGTCGATCACCAGCGCCTGGCTGTTGCCATGCTTTTGCAGGGTCTTGATCACGTCGCGC